>NZ_JAAHFZ010000023.1:76730-103681 GCF_010672795.1 Moorena sp. SIO1G6 | reverse complement strand
TTCGTGAGCTGAACTGAAATCTTAGTCTTGACGGGATTTCGGCTTAGATATTGCCATTTGGACACGAAGGTTTAAGGCCGGTCAAAGATCATGGAATCCCCGTCTTTTTAAAGCGGGGAGTGTCAAGTCCATCTCGGTGACCTGAACCTGCAATCCCAACTCACCCAGACGCTTCATGTTTGCTGCTATGTCTTCTGGCTTGGGAGGATTTTGAATACTAACGTGCATCTGAAAGCCAAGGAACGTAAATTAGTGTTATTTGTATTAATCATTAAATAACTATTCAGTTATCAATCTTCGATATCGCATCCCTGGAGCCTGAGACACTAATCCCATTAGTTCCAACTGTAACAAGGCACTGGATACTGAGCCTGCTTCTAAAGCTGCTTGCTGGACAATGATATCGAATGAGGTTGGTTCAAATGCGATCGCATCCAACACTTTTGCCAATTCTGGCTCTAAGGTCGGTACGGGTAAAGGTTTTTCTATAGCCGAGTGGGGGTCAAGTTCTGGAATAGCTCCCAGCATTTCCAACAAGTGACCTTCACTTAAAATTACATGGGCACCTCGATTTAACAGTCCCAAACAACCGATAGAATTGGGATTATCTAAGGAACCTGGTAGTGCATAGACATCCCGACAGAACTCATTGGCTAGCCTAGCAGTAATTAGCGCTCCGGACTTGTTAGGCGCTTCCATCACTAAAACTGCACGGCTTAAACCAGCAATAATCCGATTCCGTTGGGGAAAGTTGGAGCGTGCGGGTTTGGTACTGGCTGGATACTCGCTGATTACCAATCCCTGCTCTTGAATTTGTTTATAAAGATAACTATTGCTCAAGGGATATACCACATCAAGACCAGTTCCCAAAACTGCTATGGTTCTACCACCCGCTTCCAGACACCCACGATGGGCTTGTGTATCAATTCCCACTGCCATACCGGACACCACTGTAAAACCATGCTTAGCAAGGGTAGCACTGATTTTACGAGTCCAACGTTTACCGTATTCGGTGGGATTGCGGGTACCCACAATACCGACTATCGGCTTGCTACCGTAATTTTCTTGTAGATCAACTAGTCCGCTATAGTATAGCGTTGCGGGAGGACTAGGAATTTCTTGTAACAAGCGGGGATACTCCCCATCCGCTGGTGTCCAGAAACAAGGATTTTTGACCAAGTGTTGCTCAAGTAGCTGTTGCGGATTAGTTTGCCCACGCATTTTCACTACTCTTTCGATCAGCCGCACCCCGAACCCCTCAACTGCTCCTAACTCTGAAGCTGACGCTTTCCAAGCCTCTGCCAGAGTTCCAAACTGTTGGTGTAGCCGTTGGAGCAATACTGATCCGATACCGGGAACTTCTGACCATGCTAGCCAGTACGCACGTTCTTCTTGCTTGGTCAATCGCTTCGCTCCAATTATAAATTATCAAAAAAAAATCAAAAAATACCCCATCAATCCAATTATAAATTATCAAAAAAAAATCAAAAATACTCCATAAATTCAATTATAAATTATCAAAAAAATATAATTTTCTTAATTCTTAATTCTTAATTCTTAATTCTTAATTCTTAATTCTTAAACTGGATGCTGTCCATAAAACGGCAGTACTTCTGACCAGTTGGGGCGCTTTCCCTGTTGCCAATCGAGATAAGCAAGTTCCAAGACACCCCTAGCATAACTCCCTAAATTGGCCGGAGCCTCTAGCAATCGTAATGGTGTTTCTAAGGTATCCAAAACTTGTTTCCATTGATCTGAAGTCATGACAGCATCTGGTAAAATCTTCCTCAGCCCCAAACCAGCTATTGATGGCTGATAGATGGCGGTATACAGCTGACCCCGTTGGGCAGGCATTTGAATAGCAATCTGAGTGCTTAGTGATAAGTTTTGAGTGCTAATTGCTGATTGCTGATTGCTGATTGCTGATCCCGAGTTGTCTTGATACATAGCTCCCTCTTCCCCCTCTTTCCCCTCTTCCCCTAACCAGGCGATCGCTGCCAGTGTAGAAATGCCAAACAGGGGAATATCTAACTGTTGTGCTAGGGTACGAGCAGTAACTATACCGATACGGGTACTCGTAAAGCTACCTGGTCCAATAGCTACCGCAATGAATTCTAAGTTTTCCCAACTTTGGGAATTCAGAAATTCAGTCAAGTGCTGATGCAATTGGGCAGACAACTCTCGCCCTAAGTCCCAAGTTTGGCAGCGGGTATCCTTGGCAAAGTTACTGATCACCAGCCCCAGTTGAGGACTAGTGGTGTGAAGGGCAAGAGCATATTTGTTTGGTTCGAGAATCGGCATTTTGGTATGATTTTCGATTGGAGAAGCTTGATCAAGTATCCTCAAAGCCAAAAGGTTATCACTATCCATGGATCCTACCCTGACTCAAATTGGGACTCAGATGTCCAAACTGACTGGTGTCCGAGCGATTATGAAAGATATTATCGAAACCCTACGAGCTGGTCAGGGACAAGATTGGATTAATCTCAGTGCAGGGAATCCAGTGATTTTGCCAGAAGTCGAGCAACTTTGGCGCGATTGTACGGCACAACTGTTGGCTAGCTCAGACTACGGTGAGGTGATTTGCCGCTATGGGTCATCTCAAGGATACCAGCCTCTGATCGATGCGATCGCAAAGGATTTCAATCAACGCTACGGTCTTTCCCTAAGCGATCGCCATATCCTGATTACTCCCGGTTCTCAATCCATTTACTTCTACGCCGCTAACGTTTTTGGTGGCTACACCAGCAGCGGCCAACTCAAACAAGTTGTCTTGCCCCTTTCTCCAGAATACACTGGCTATGGAGGAGTAAGCTTGACTCCAGAAGCAGTATATGCATACAAACCTACTCTGGAAATTAATCACGAGCAACACCGCTTTAAGTATCGCCCTGATTTCAGCCAATTAAAGATTAGCCAAGAGACTGGCTGTGTAATTGTTTCCCGTCCCTGTAATCCCACTGGCAATGTTATCACCGATGAAGAAGTAATCAAAATTGCCGAAATAGCTACACCATTCAATGTGCCAGTGTTGATTGACGCAGCTTATGCTCCACCGTTTCCAGCACTGAACTTTACCGAAATGACACCAGTCTTTCGAGACAATATCATCCACTGTCTGAGTTTATCAAAAGCTGGACTACCAGGGGAACGGGTTGGTGTAGCCATTGGAAATCCCAAGCTAATTAGCATTTTGGAATCCTTCCAGACCAATCTTTGTATTCATTCGTCCCGCTATGGACAAGCTATTGCCGCAAAAGCGATCGCATCTGGATTACTCCCCGAGATTGCCACTAATGTGATTCGCCCCCACTACCAGAAAAAGTTTGTGACCCTTGAACTTACATTAGACAAATCTATGCCCAAAGACTTGCCTTGGTTCTTGCATCGGGGTGAAGGAGCTATCTTTGCTTGGTTGTGGTTACAGGATTTGCCAATTACCGACTGGGAACTGTACCAAAAGTTGAAGCAGGTGGGTGTGATTGTTGTGCCTGGGAGTACATTTTTCCCCGGCTTACGAGAAGACTGGTCTCACCAGCAACAGTGCATTCGCATCAGCCTTACCGCTACTGAAGAAGAAATTGAAATTGCCATGCAGCGTTTAGCAACATTGGTCGAGGAAGTCTATCGGATTGGGTCAGGTTAGTGTTTCCGTTGGAGATAGTGTTTCCGTTGGAGATGTTGTGATCATCTAACAGCGTTCCATAGTACTTGTTCGGTGAGTACTTATTAAGTAATATTCAAACTATATTAACAGATGGAACAGCAGCAGCTAGCACAAGTGTTGGAAACTGGCGATCTAGGGGAGTTGCTAGGCATTATTAACCAGCCTAACTTGCTCACCACCCTTGACTCTACACAGATGTGTAGGATTATCAAAGGACTTGGGCAAGTAGTGGAACAACAAACTGCTCAGTTAACTCAGGTCAATCAGCAATTACAACCGGAAATCACCAACCGTAAGCAGGTTCAGGAGAAATGGCTTCTGGGTGATCAGCAATTGGAATACCAATTTCAAAAACAGACAACAGAATTGTCCGAAGCTAATCATCAGCTGCGACAAGCAAAAGAGCAACTAGAGGCAGTTTTGGATGCTGTACCGGGAGCGGTGTCTTGGATTAGTGCTGATGGTCGATATCTTGGGGTGAACCGACATCTGGCTCAGAGCCTGCAATTACCTCCAGAGACTTTTGTCGGTAAAGAGTTGGGCTTTCTGGAGAGCAGCCCTCAGTTTGTTGGCTTTATGGGTGAGTTTCTCGCCTGTCGGGACTCAGGAGCTTCCCAGGTGGTCGAGCTGAAAGTGAAAAATTCTTCGAGATATTATCTAATTGCCGCTCAGAAGTACCAGCAAGGTGCTGCAGCCGTGTGTGTAGGGATTGATATCACCGAGCATAAACAGGCAGAATTAGCTCTACAACAGCTCAACCAAGAACTAGAACTCAGAGTCGAACAACGGACTTCTGACCTACGGTTCGTCAATGAACAACTTCGCAAAAGTGAGGAACAATTTCGCCTGATTTTTGAACTCTCTCCCATGGGTATGGCAATTACCAGCACTGATGACTCCGTGCTAAAGGTTAATCAAGCCTGTTGTGACACGGTTGGTTACACAGCCGAGGAACTGGGGCAGAAAAAGGCTACAGATATTATCCATCCCGATGATTTGACAATTAACCTTACCCCGAATCAAGACTTGTGGCCAGGAAGAACATCCCACTTTCAGATGGAAAATCGCTTACTCTCCAAAGATGGTAGAGTGATCCATGTTTTGACCAAGAAAGCAGTTTTAGTCAGGGATTCTCAAGGTAAGCCCCGAAAATTTTTTTATCAAATTGTAGATATCACCGAACGCAAGCAAGCAGAAAATCAGGTGAGAGCCTCTCTAACCGAAAAAGAGGTTTTGCTCAAAGAAATTCATCACCGGGTCAAAAATAACCTGCAAATTATTTCTAGCCTACTCCGACTACAGTCAAGGAAAGTTGAAGATCCACAAGCATTAAGTTTGTTCAAAGATTCCCAGCATCGGGTTCAATCTATGGCTCTGATTCACCAGCAGCTGTATCAATCGCCAAATTTAGCCCAGATTAATTTCGGAAAATACATTCAAACCTTAACCAATAACTTGTTCCGTTCCTACGGCATTAACCCACAGACAATCGCCCTCAATATCGAAGTTACCACAGCTCCCTTGACCATTGATGTAGCTATTCCCTGTGGGCTAATCATCAATGAATTGGTGTCTAATTCACTCAAATATGCCTTTCCTGAAAATCAAGAGGGTAAGATGGAAATCAGTCTAAGTTCAGATCAACAGGGTCAGCTAATCCTGAAGGTAAGTGATAATGGTATTGGTTTACCGGACAATTTAGACTTTCAATCCACTAAATCCCTTGGTTTGAGTATTGTTCGTAACTTGACTGCACAACTGGGGGGTAACATCATCCTTGACTGTAGCCAAGGCACTAGATTAGAAATAAAGTTTCCCCATTCACTGGATCTCTAGGGCAAGTCGAGCATGACCAAGAAAAAAATCCTAGTTGTTGAAGATGAAACCCTTGTGGCTATGGATATCAAGAATAGCCTCAAACTCCTAGGGTACATGGTTCCTGCTGTGGCTGTATCTGGAGAAGAAGCAGTTATAAAAGCTGAGGAAATTCAACCGGATTTAATCCTGATGGATATTCGTCTGAAAGGGGAAATAGATGGAGTGACTGCTGCCAGACTGATTAGGACAAAATGGAATATCCCAGTGGTCTATTTGACGGCCTATAGTGATGATATCACCCTAGAAAGAGCTAAGATAACCCAACCGTTTGGTTACCTCCTGAAACCATTTGAGGAAGAAGAACTGCGAGTTACCATTGAAATTGCCCTTTCTCGCTTCCAAGCAGAAACAAAAATCCGTCAAGCACTAGTAATAGAACAGGAGCTTAGAGAACAAAAATCTAGCTTTGTCTCTATTGTTTCCCACGAATGTCGTACACCTCTGAGTAAAGTTCTCCTAGCTACTGAATTGTTAGAACGTTATAGCAAAGATTTGGTCAAGGATAAACATCGCAAGTATTTTGAGCAAATTAAAGGCTCTATCCAAGATATGATCCAACTCTTGGATGAAATCCTCTTTATTGAAAAAGCAGAAGGAAACAAGCTAAATTTTCACCCAACTCCAATTAACCTAGTAGAATTATGCTCTGATTTGATAGAGCAGATGCAGTTGGCTACCGAGGGGAGCCATAGGATTATTTTGACTTCTCAAGGTAATATTCCTGATGCCTATATGGATACCCAACTCCTCAGATATATTTTCAATAACTTGCTATCCAATGGGATTAAGTATTCTCCTGAAGGGGGAACGGTAGAGTTTCAGTTAACCGTGGAAGGTAACTGGGCAATTTTTAAAATTAAAGACTCGGGAATTGGTATTCCCGAACAAGAGCTTTCCCAGCTGTTTGAACCTTTCCAGCGAGCTAGCAATGTTGGGGATATTCCTGGTACAGGTCTAGGATTATCGATTGTTAAAAAGAGTGTAGAGCAGCACCGTGGTCAAATTTTGGTAGATAGCCAGGTTGGTGTCGGTACTGTGTTTACCGTTAGACTACCCCTGTCCAGTCAGGATTGGGAGTAAGCTGGTCTTCCTTTGAATGCCATGGTTATGACAGCAGGGAAGCTTCGGGTGCAGGGGAGCTTCTGGAGCAGGGGCAGACTTGATATAACTTTATAATGCAATTTGTGCATTTAATTTATGCATTTTTTTAATTAAAATCATTATTAAGTAACAAAATATACAAAATTTTAGCAATACTTTAAATTAATTTATCAACATCAAGAGTAGTGACATCAGAGGCTCTGGACAAAACTTATCGCAATAGAGCAATAGGCAACGAGGGAACAGCTATGACCAGCGCAGCTAAGCCAGCCGCCAAAAAACTGAACAAATTTGAAAAATTCAAGGCAAAGAAAGATGGTCTTGCCATTAAGGAACAAATAGAAGAGTTTGCCAGAATTGGCTGGGAAGCAATAGATCCAGATGACCTACAGCATCGGCTGAAGTGGATGGGTGTCTTTTATAGACCTGTTACTCCAGGCAAGTTCATGCTAAGGATGCGGACACCCAACGGGATTGTCAACAGCACTCAGATGCAGGTACTAGCTGAGATAGTCCAGCGTTATGGTGAAGATGGTAGTGCTGATATTACAACTCGCCAAAACATCCAGTTGCGAGGTATCCGCATTGAAGACATGCCTGATATTTTCCGCAGGTTCGAGCAAGTTGGCTTAACTAGCGTCCAATCTGGTATGGACAATGTCCGCAATATTACTGGTTCTCCCATGGCGGGGATAGATCGCGATGAATTAATTGACACTCGGGATCTTGTCCAAAAAGTACAGGACATGATCACTAATAACAGCCAAGGGAATTATGAGTTTACTAACTTGCCCCGTAAATTCAATATTGCGATTGAAGGGGGTCGGGATAACTCAGTCCATGCTGAAATTAATGATATTGCCTTCGTGCCTGCCTACAAAGATGGAGAACTAGGCTTTAATGTAGTCGTAGGTGGCTTTTTCTCCGCCAGTCGTTGTGAAGCTGCTGTTCCCCTCAATGCTTGGGTACTGCCTAATGATGATGTAGTTGACTTGTGTCGTGCTATCCTAGAAGTATATCGGGATAAAGGCTCGCGGGCGAATCGGCAAAAATCCCGGATGATGTGGTTGATTGATGAGTTGGGGATTGACAAGTTCCGGGAGGAAGTCAGTAAGCAGTTTGGTAGAGAACTCCCTACGGCTGCTCCTGACGATGAAATAGATTGGGAAAAGCGAGACCATATCGGTGTCTTTGCCCAAAAGCAACCAGGTCTGAATTATGTGGGTTTACACGTCCCGGTTGGTAGGCTTTATGCTCAGCAGATGTTTGATATGGCACGGATGGCTGAGGCTTATGGCAGTGGCGAAATCCGCCTCACAGTTGAGCAGAATGTGATTATTCCGAATATTCCGGATGCTAATCTCGACGCTTTCTTAGCTGAACCCCTCTTGCAGAAATTTACCCTTGAGCCCAAACCCCTAGAACGGCTTCTAGTATCTTGCACAGGAGCACAGTTCTGCAATTTTGCTCTGATTGAAACCAAAAATCGTGCCTTGGCAATAGTTCGGGAACTGGAAGAAAAGTTAGACATACCAAACCCCGTGCGGATTCATTGGACAGGTTGTCCCAACTCTTGTGGTCAACCCCAAGTAGCTGATATTGGTTTGATGGGAACCAAGGTGCGTAAAGACGGTAAGTCTGTTGAAGGAGTCAATATTTACATGGGTGGCAAAGTCGGGAAAGATGCTAAACTGGGCGAGTGTGTGCTCAAAAGTGTGGCTTGTGATGACTTACCAGAGGTCTTGGGTAATATACTGATCGAGAATTTTGGAGCAAAATCCCACTAGGTTAGTTCTGAGTCGGAGTTGCTAATAGTGAATAGAAAACCTTAGCAAAGGTTATCAAGCATGTATAAAGCGCTCAAGACTAAACTAAAACTCAATAACTATCAAAAAACCTTGATGGCACAACATGCTGGGTACTCTCGATGGGTATACAACTGGGGCTTGGCAATATGGCAGGAAGCCTCTCAACAAGGATTGAAACCCTCAGTGAGTACAATCAGAAAATTGTTTACCCACCACGTTAAACCTAACTACCCTTGGATGAGTCAACTATCATCCAAAGTGTACCAGTACGCCTTAATTAACTTAGGCTCAGCTTACAAATGCTTTTTCCAAGGACTAGGGAAATATCCCAGATTCAAAAAAAAGGGTAGACACGATAGCTTCACCATAGATAATTCGGGAAAACCGATAAAATTTTCAGGATGCAAGCACAAACTACCCAAGTTGGGATGGGTAAGAACTTATGAACCATTGCCAGATTTAGAAACAAAAAAAATCACTATATCTCGTCAAGCTGACGGCTGGTATCTGAGCTTTCATTATCAGTATCAACCACAACCAACACATAAACAAATCGATGTGGTTGGGGTAGATGTGGGAATAAAAGAATTAGCCACCCTTAGTACAGGGAAGGTTTTCACTGGTTCATTACCCTACCGCCAAGCTAAAAAGCGACTAGCTAGATTACACCGTGATTTGTCGAGAAAGACAAAAGGTTCCAAGAACTGGCACAAGTCAGTAAACCGATTAGCATTACAGCATCAAAGAGTTGCCAACATTCGCAAAGACACATTGGAAAAACTCACAACTTACTTAGCCAAAAACCACGGCACGGTGGTAATTGAGGATTTAAATGTATCGGGAATGATGGCTAATCATAAGCTGGCTAGTTCGATCGCTGACCAAGGATTCTATGAATTCAAAAGACAACTTGAGTATAAGTGTCAGTGGTATGGTGCCAAATTGGTAAAGGTGGATAGGTTCTATCCATCATCTCAGCTTTGTTCAAGTTGCGGGCATCGTCAGAAGATGCCGTTGGCAATCAGGACGTATAACTGTAGTGAATGTGGTCTAATCCTGGACAGGGATTTGAACGCAGCGATAAATCTGAAAAACGCCGTGGGCTCTACGGTGTCTGCCTGTGGACGGGGTGCTGCCGACAGTCCCGAAAGAAGCAGGAAATAAACAGCATTAACTAGCATTAGCTAGGTTTGTATCAGTTTTATGGAGCAGCAGCGCCGCAAGTTTCTCAAATACATCGGGTATGCCACAGTAGGATGTGGTTTTAGTGCCTGTAGCTCAAATAATCTATTCGATTTCCCAAAACGCGATCGCTCCTCTGAGCCAACTCAAGGACCTCCAGCTAACTTTGGTAAGTTAGAGAAAACTAACCTCACCATTGGCTTTGTTCCTGTAACTGACTGTGCTCCTTTAATCATTGCCAAAGAAAAGGGTTTTTTTCAGCGTTATGGTCTGAATGTGGGTCTTAAAAAATATCCTGACTGGTCAGCGGTTCACAAAGACTTACTATCATGGGGTATAGATGCCTGCGTTGCCTTGTTTGGATTGCCAATACTAACCAATTTTGGTTCACCCAAGGCACCAGTGATATCTCTAATGATGCTCAATCGCAATGGTGCTGGGATCACCTTTTCCAAAAAAGCTTGGCAAGGTGCTATTCGTGCTTCAACGGAGTACTATAATTTCCAAGATTTTGCCTACTCCTACAGGAAATACATTAAAAAATTAGCCGAGCCCCTCAAGCTAGGGATAGACTTGACCAACTCCATGGCAAACTATACCCTTCTCTACTGGCTATCAGCTATAGAGATTAATCCCGATAAACAGATTAAGTTAATCGAGTTTCCACCATCTCAAATGGTATACAAACTCCAAGCTGGGATAGTAGATGGCTACTGTTTAGATGAGCCCTGGAACCAAAGAGCAGTTGTAGACCAGTCTGGATTTACGGTTTATGTCAATCGGGATATTTGGAAAGGTCATCCAGGAAAAATACTCGCAACCATGGGACCTTGGGCAGAAAAACATCCCACAACCGCCCGAGCCTTGGTAGCGGCTGTTTTGGAAGCTTGTCAGTATTGTGACCAACTAGAAAATCGCCAGTCAATTGCTCAGATTATATCTAGGAGCAAATACATCGACACTAAGGTAAATTATATAGAAGGTTCTTTACTGGGCAACTATAATTATGGTGGCTTTGACCAGAAAGACCGATTTGAAGCAATCCCTGATTTTAATTTATTTCACTTCCAAGATACAGACTATCTGAAAAAGCCCAATCATGCTAATTATCCTTGGCGCTCCCATGGTGTTTGGTTGCTAACCCAAATGATTCGCTGGCGTCATATTAACCGACGTCAATATCCTAAGGATGCGGATAAAATTATCGACCGGATTTATCCAGTGAAAATTTATGAAGAGGTTGCCAAGGCGTTGAAAATCGATCTACCTAGTGAGCGTATGAGGGTTGAACCTGCTGATGTGTTTGTGGATCAAAGAGCATTTGATCCTAGTCAGCCAGTTAATTACCTCAATGGTTTCGATATCCGAGCTGATCGTTCTCAGCTGTTTGCTGGTGTGAATTAAGCATTCAGCTATTAGCTATCCGTCAACTAAGATCTAACCATGGACCAAGGAAAAAAGCCTACCTAAAAAAGCACACCAAAATAAGCAAACCTAGAGACTTTATCTATAGAAAGTCTCTACACTTCTTATGCGCCCAAGTCTTGCATCACATTAGCTGATTCAGAATGCCATACAGCTATAAGCAATAATCAGCCTTCAGCTGCTTCACTAATCCGCCTTGCTTATAGTCATTTCAAATAAGAATGGAACACTTTTTCGGATAAAACCATTTCATAGCAATAAATAGTTGTCTCAATCTAAATTGAAATGACTATAACTCAGGAATGATATTAAGTATAGTTCGGTCAGTGGTCAGTAGTCAATTACCCATTACCCATTATCCTCAATTAATCACACAATTGCCCAACACCGCAATTTTATTACCTTGATGTAACTATTGAATATTAATTATGCATTTAATTCAATCAATAAAATGATTTGTAACAAATCATACGAAACTTCTGTTTCAGGGGTGTCACTATTAGTACCTGAACAATAGTATTAAGTTAACCTCAGAAAATTAGTATCTATGGGCGATTACTGTAGCAATGAATTCCGAAAGAATTACCCTAAAACAATAAGCTATAGTATTCAAACTAATAGGTAACTTTAATCAGTCAGCAAGTTGATGGCAACCGATCAGCTGGATTGTTTTGAAAGGGATTCTTTGGAGTAGTTTTTGGAGGAGACTAAATTAACCCAAACGCTCAGCTGTAATGGCTAATGCTGTTGGTGCGTGAATCTTCTGTTTTCGTAGTTTGTTTGAGTAGAGGAAAGGTATATAGATGCTCGCAGAAATGTGGTCCTTTCGTGGTAGGTATAAAATCCTCCACATGACCTGGTTTGCTTTCTTCCTGTCATTTGTAGTGTGGTTCAACTTAGCGCCCCTAGCAACACAGGTGAAATCAGACTTCGGTCTCGAAGTAGGTCAAATCCGAACCATCGCAATTTGTAACGTTGCCCTGACAGTGCCTGCCCGTATCATCATCGGGATGCTGTTAGATAAATACGGACCAAGAATCACCTACTCCCTTTTGCTGATTTATGCAGCAATACCTTGTATTGCTTTTGCCTCGGCACAGAACTTTAGTCAACTGGTGATTAGCCGCTTGGCACTGAGTATCGTAGGTGCAGGTTTTGTGATTGGCATCCGGATGACGGCAGAATGGTTCCCTCCCAAAGAAATTGGTTTAGCCGAAGGTATTTACGGGGGCTGGGGTAACTTTGGTTCTGCAGCAGCAGCCTTTACCCTACCTACCATTGCCGCATTTTTAGCCTTTGGCAGTCCAGGTCTGAACTGGCGCTTTTCCATTGCTGGGACCGGGATTATCGCTGCTCTGTATGGTGTCCTCTATTATTTTAACGTCCAAGATACTCCCCCAGGCAAAGTTTATCAGAAGCCCAAAAGCGCCAGAGGAATGGAAGTCACCACCAAAAAAGACTTTTGGTTTCTGATGGTGATGAATGCTCCTCTATCCATCATTCTTGGTGTCCTGGCTTGGCGCTTGAATAAAGTAGGCTTTTTCGAGCAAAATGTTCTCTACATCGTTTGGGCTGGTCTACTTGGGTTGTATTTGTTCCAAGCTTACAACTGCTGGGCAGTTAACAAAGATTTGTTAGCAGGTCGTAAGCGCTATCCTCCTGAAGACCGCTTCAATTTTTCTCAAGTTGCCATTCTAGAGTTGACCTACGTTGTTAACTTCGGCTCTGAATTAGCTGTAGTTTCTATGCTCCCTGCTTTCTTTGAAGGCACCTTCGGACTGAGCAAACAAGCAGCCGGGATGATTGCTGCTAGCTACGCCTTCATGAACTTGATGTCCCGTCCTGGTGGGGGTTTAATCTCTGATAAACTGGGTAGCCGCAAGATGACCATGGCAGTTCTAACATTCTGTATGGGTATTGGCTATCTGATCTTCAGTACGGTGAAAGGAGGCTGGTGGCTTCCTGGTGCGGTACTGCTGACCATGGCTTGTTCCTTCTTTGTGCAAGCTGGAGAAGGCTCTACCTTTGCCATCGTACCTCTGGTGAAGCGACGGATCACCGGTCAGGTGGCTGGTAACGTAGGTGCTTACGGAAACGTGGGTGCTGTCGCTTACCTGACTATCTTCAGTTTATTGCCAGCAGGAGATGTGGGTAACCGCATATTCTTCCAGATGTTGGGTGTTACAGCTTTGATTGTTGCCTTCCTGTGCTTCCTAGTCTTAAAAGAACCTAAGGGTTCCTTTGCTGACCTCCATGAAGGGGAAGAACAATACGCTACTGCTGCTAGCCCTGCTGCCAGTATGGGAGCTGGAGACGTGATGAACTAGTTACTTGGTGGGTCTAGTTGAACGCACTCTACACTAGATGGCTCAAAAATATCTAGATAGAAGTGGGGCAATCTTAATCAAGATTGCCCCAAAACTTACAAGGTGTGCTTTCAGCATCTAATTATTAAATTCGCCACGGGTCGCACCTGCGAAATAATCGCTTCTTAAACAAGGAAAAAAATAGTCAGCCTTTAGCTATCAGCTCTTCAAGACTGAGCAAGATTTGGAATTAACAGAAATTTTCCCAAAAGCCTCTGGAAGTATGTGATTGCTCCTGCAAAAGCCTCAAAACGGTAACTAATTTAGCTAACTAGTTGATTAACTAATGTATGATTAATTTTAGATAAACGTTTGTTATAAATAGCTAATAGTTGATATAAGAATTATTAATCATCAATCAATTTAAAAACTATTTAATATAGTTACAAACTATAAAAATAGTGAAAAAAAAAAATTGGGGGAAAACATCATGACTGACTCAGCTAAGACACTCTGTCCCTACTGTGGGGTGGGCTGTGGTCTGGAAGTATTGCCTCCAGCTGGTTCTGGTCGTGCTACCTATCGAGATAGCCAAGGCAATCCGATTTGGAAAGTCAGAGGCGATCGCTCTCATCCCTCAAACCAGGGTATGGTTTGTGTCAAAGGTGCCACGGTTAGCGAGTCTTTGGATAAAGACCGCCTCAAGTATCCCATGATGCGGGATTCCCTAGACCAACCATTTCAGCGAGTCAGTTGGGATGAAGCCCTAGACCGAGTAGTGAATCGGATTCAGACAGTCCGCTTCACCCAAGGACCAGAAGCAATTTGTATGTACGGTTCCGGTCAGTTCCAAACCGAAGACTACTATATTGCCCAGAAATTGCTCAAAGGTTGTCTCGGTACTAATAACTTTGATGCTAATTCCCGCCTGTGTATGTCCTCAGCTGTAGCTGGATACATCCAAAGTTTTGGTTCCGATGGTCCTCCCTGCTGCTATGACGATTTAGAATTAACTGACTGTGCCTTTTTGATTGGGACTAATACAGCAGACTGTCACCCCATTGTATTTAACCGTCTACGTAAGCATCACAAAAAGCATCGTCATGTTAAAATGATAGTGGTAGATCCTCGCCGCACGTCTACTGCTAAGCTGGCTGATTTACATCTAGCGATTAAACCGGGTACTGACATTGATTTACTCAATGGTATGGCTCACTTACTATTGCGCTGGGGTAAACTGGACACGGAATTTATTGAGGAGTGTACCAGCGACTTCTCCGCATACGCTCAGGTAATTATCAACTACCCACCGGATATCGTTGCCGAAAGATGTGGTATACCGGTGCATGAACTTGAGGAAGCCGCTCGCTACTGGGCAAAATCAAAGCGTGTCCTGTCTTTGTGGTCAATGGGGGTTAACCAATCCTCAGAAGGTACCGCTAAAGTCCGCACCATCATCAATCTGCACCTGATGACAGGCAACATTGGTAAACCAGGAACAGGACCATTTTCTCTAACTGGTCAACCTAATGCTATGGGAGGACGAGAAGCTGGGGGACTGGCTCACATCTTACCGGGTTATCGGGTAGTAAAGAATCCCCAACACCGTAGTGAGGTGGAACAGTTATGGAAACTCAAGCCAGGGACAATTTCTCCTAATCCTGGTCTTGATGCTTGGAGCATGATCAAAGGTTTAGAAACAGGAGAAGTCGGTTTTTTGTGGATTGCTGCCACTAACCCAGCTGTGAGTATGCCCGATATTGAACGAACTAAGGCAGCCCTAAGAAAATCCTCTTTCACTGTCTATCAAGATGCCTACTACCCCACTGAAACCGCTGCTTATGCTCATGTCTTGCTGCCAGCAGCCCAGTGGAGTGAAAAAACTGGCGCTATGACTAACTCTGAGCGAGTTGTCACCCTTTGCCCCCAATTCCGTAATCCACCAGGGGAAGCCAGACCGGATTGGGAAATCTTTGCGGAAGTAGGGCGTCGCCTAGGCTTTACTAAAGAATTTGACTTTACTGACTCTGCTGCTGTCTATGGGGAATTTGTCCAACTGAGCCGTGGACGACTTTGTGACATGACCGGACTTAGTCACGAACGCTTACGGAAAGACGGTCCGATTCAATGGCCTTGCCCTGAGGAGTTACAAAACCAAGAGTCTTCTAAGTCACTCAGCACTGAGAAATCATCACTCAATAGTGGCAAACGGCTTTATACTGACTTCCGATTCAATACGCCCGATAGCAAGGCAAAATTTGCTGCCTTCCATTCTAAAGGACTGGCAGAACCCCCGTCGGACGAGTATCCGTTGGTGCTGACCAGTGGCAGACTTTATGGTCACTGGCACACCCAAACCCGCACCGGACGGATTGAGAAAATCACCAAAATGTACCCCTATCCGTTACTAGAAATTCATCCCCGTGATGCCCAGAAGCTGGGGATTAAAGATGGGGATTGGGTAGAAGTGCGATCGCGTCGCGGAACTTGCCGCTTCCCAGCTCAAGTCACTAAAGCTATTACTCCTGGTACAGTGTTTGCTCCCATGCACTGGGGAGCTTTGTGGGCAAATCAGGCAGAAGCTAATGCTCTGACCCATCCCGAATCTTGTCCCATTTCCCTGGAACCAGAATTAAAAGCCTGTGCTGTCAACTTGGTGCCCATCAGTGAAACTGACAGTATGCGATCGCAAAATCCCGACCAAGAGCCAATAGGAACACCAATTCTAGAGAAGCTCAAAGTTTTGAGGTAATTGTTAACCTACCGGAACCCTATCCGGCGAACAACTTTCAACTTTCAACTTTCAACTTTCAACCTTCAACCTTGGCCAAAAGGCCACCCTACGCGAACAACCTTCAATTGCGCTCTCCGAGAGTTTCCCAAAGACCTGCCTCACCAAGGGTGATTGGAGTCTGGGTTTGTGTCTGGGCAAAATTTGAAATAGACATAAACGGCACTAACCCCATCACCAAGGAGCACAAAACTATCAGCATAGTCATCCTGACTGGATGCTGCCACTGTGTAGTTACAACATGAGACTGGGTTGTGCTGCTAAGCTCTTGCATGCTCATGACTAAAACCTCAAAATAGATGTGTACGAATATATGGATAGTTCACTGCTTCCTGTCAGGATGCAGTGCATTGTTCGTCTTCATGCCAAGTTGCAGGGACAGTCGGCAACTTGGTATTTGTTTATACACCGAAATCCTTTACATTTTGAATCATACAAACATTTTGGTAAAAAGTAGCTATATTTACCAAATAAAAACACAAAAAGTAACACTAGTTACAGATTTTCATTAATTTTTGTGAAAAAGAGTAAATTATGAAGTTTATAGGCATAGATCTTGGCTGGACTTCTGGAGCGACTGGAAGTTCCTGCTAAAAGGGAAAAGACTGATCAACTCTCAGGGCACGCCCTATGGCAAAATAGTAATCGTCGAGAAAAATCAACCATAACAATTAAGTAATCCCAGTGAGTCCTACTGCCCAAGCGCCCAAGACTACTCGCCGCCTAGTGTTTCCTTTCACTGCCATTGTCGGTCAAGAAGAAATGAAACTGGCATTGCTCCTAAATGTGATCGATCCCAAAATTGGGGGAGTAATGATCATGGGCGATCGCGGCACAGGCAAATCTACTACCATTCGTGCCTTAGCTGATTTATTACCAGAAATCGATGTAGTTGCTGAAGACCCCTTTAACAGTGACCCATTGGATCCTGACTGGATGGGCAATGGTAATGGAGCATCTGCATCCAGGACTTCGGTCAAGAAAAAAGTTCCCATGATAGATTTACCCTTAGGGGCAACTGAAGACCGGGTTTGTGGTACAATCGATATAGAAAAAGCATTATCTGAAGGTGTCAAAGCTTTTGAACCAGGACTTCTGGCTAAAGCTAATCGAGGCATCCTCTATGTAGATGAGGTTAACCTGCTGGATGACCACCTAGTGGATGTACTCCTAGACTCCGCTGCTAGTGGTTGGAATACTGTAGAACGGGAAGGCATATCCATTCGCCACCCTGCTCGCTTTGTGTTAGTAGGTTCTGGTAACCCGGAAGAAGGAGAATTACGACCCCAGTTACTAGACCGCTTTGGGATGCACGCAGAAATCCGTACGGTCAAAGAACCAGTGCTGCGAGTCAAAATTGTGGAAGAACGGGGATATTTTGACCAAAATCCTCACAAATATATTGAACAGCACCAATCTGAGCAAGAAGTATTACAGAAACAGATAGTAATGGCTCAAGAGCGACTTGCTGAAGTAGAAATGGACTACGACTTTCGGGTCAAGATTTCAGAAGTTTGCTCAGAACTGGATGTGGATGGGCTCAGGGGTGATATTGTGACTAATCGGGCGGCTAAGGCCCTGGCTGCATTTGAAGGACGAACTGAAGTTACCGTGGATGATATCCGCCGGGTGATTACCTTATGTTTACGACACCGCTTGCGTAAAGACCCCCTGGAGTCGATTGATTCAGGATATAAGGTGCAGAAATCCTTTAACCGTGTTTTTGGGGTTGAAGCAGCTGAAGAAGATTGATTTACTGTAGTGCAATACCTTTCTTAAATAATTAATTTTCTTTCTTGCATAAATAGTTAACTCAAGGCGGATAAGTAATAGAGAGCAATCCTAATTAGATTAGCAATCCTGATTCCCATTCAATAGGATTGCTATAATGGCTTGCTTTAAAAAAGATTGACTATTCTGACAGATGGATGAAAAATCCATCTGCTGTCAATTGTGCTCTTTCTAATCGTAAGTATTCAGCGTTTAGCGTTTAGCTTTCAGCTACTCCTAATCAGGATAATCCGAAAAACGGAGATTTGTCAAGAAAAACTTATCTATTGGCCACTTTCAGCCAAATTATTAAGTTTTGCTTGATTCCAAAGCTGACTGGATAAGTGCCTTCGTGTAACGTGGGCGTAGCGCGATTGACCGTAGGTCACGCTACGCCCACGCTAAATACTTACGTTTGCTACTTACCTTTGCTTTTACCCGTGAGGTAACTATGAAACGAATAGCGACTAGCTTTAGCTGGTTCCTAGCGACACTACACTTCACCGGAACTATCAGTGCTCTTTCGGTGCAGGCACAAGTCAGTAGGCCAATGTCTAACAATATTGGCTCCAATGCTCTTACTCAAACTATTGCTCAATCACCAGCTGTTAATCCCCCCAACTTTGGACAAGCCCTGGACAATAACCAAGTAGTAGAAGCAGTACCTTTAATTGAACAAACTTGGGAAAAACAATATCAGAATCACCTAGGCATCAATTTTCCTGACCAATCCATCACTGTGGAGGAAATTGCTGATACTCTTGGCAAAATCACCAATCAAACTGGTCAAAAGCCTGGTCTTATCTATATGGTTCCGCGACCCCAGCAACTAGAGCTGGTATTAATTACACCAGAAGGTAAGCCCATTCACAAGCGTGTCTCCGCAGCCAATAAGGAAGCTCTGTTGAGCCTAGTGCAAGAGTTTATCCAAACTATTACTCATCCTATTCGTAGACACACTAAAGATTATCTACCAGTAGCTCAGCAACTCTATCAGTGGATGATTGAGCCATTGGAACCATACCTTAAAACTCAAGGTATCGATAATCTAATTTTTTGCCTAGGTGGAGGGTTACGCCACCTGCCCTTTGCTGCCTTACATGATGGCCAAGAGTTTCTGGTCGAAAAGTATAGCTTAGCCCTGATTCCGGCCTTCAAATTAACAGATACCGTTTATAGTGATCTGAAAAATTCCGATGTTTTGGCTATGGGGGCATCAGAATTTAATGAACACAATTCCTTACCTGCTGTGCCGGTAGAGTTATCTGTTATCACCCAATATCCCTGGCAAGGAAAATCTTTCCTCAATAAAGATTTTACCCTAACTAATCTACAGTGGCAACTGGGATATCATAAGAATTTTCAAATCCTGCACCTGGCAACTCATTCAGACTTCCAGGCGGGAAAACCAAACAAGTCTTATATTCAGTTTTGGAATAGTAAACTGACTTTATATACATTCGCTGAATTACGTTGGCACTCACCAGCGGTAGAATTATTGGTGCTGAGTGCTTGTCAAACTGCCATCGGGGATAAAGAAGCTGAGCTAGGCTTTGCGGGATTAGCAGTTCGCGCCAATGTCAAGTCAGCAGTCGCTAGTTTATGGTATGTCAGCGATGGTGGAACCTTAGTGCTGATGAGTGAATTTTATCGGTCTCTTAAAACTGTACCAATTAAGGCTGAAGCCTTGCGACAAGCTCAGATTGGGATGTTGAAACAAAAGGTAAGTTTGGCTAGTGTTACTGATCGACCAAATGTATCCTTGCCTCCAGAATTAGCATCTCTCAACTACGAAGATTTATCCCATCCCTATTATTGGGCGGCTTTTACAGTAGTTGGTAATCCTTGGTAAAACCCTGCTCTTCTTTAAGCCATCAGCCATCAGCTATCAGCTATCAGCTATCAGCTGAGCACTGACAACTAACCACTGACTGCTGACTGCTGACCGCTGATGGCTAACGCTACTACAACCAATTCCCTACCATAATATAAGGAGCCCAGTAATAAGGATGTTCATAGTTTGGGTCTTGTAAAATTGATTTTTGGGCGCGATTGAGGGCTTCAGCTTTTGAGATTGATTTGTCAGTAAGTTCCTGGTAAAATCGATTCATTAACACAGCTGTGGCTTCATCATCCACTAGCCAAATAGTAGCAAGAGTACTACGTGCTCCTGCTTCTATCGCTACACCAGCTATACCCAGAGCCGCTCTCTTGTCCCCAGTTGCTGTTTGGCATGCACTCAGCACCAGTAATTCGATCGGAGTGGATTGGCGTAGGTCTGTTGTTTGCAGTAAGTCCTTCAACTCATTAACATTTATCTTACTATCCCAGGTCAGAATGAACGTCTTCTCAGCTTCAGAGCTAAATTCACCATGGGAGGCGATGTGTACTACTGGGAAAGGAGCTGCTTCAACAGAATTTTCAAAGTTGGTTTCAGTAAAGTCCTGATTGAGTAAGATTTCACTAGGAACTTGAGCCTTAATTTTCTCTAGCTCTACTTCTACAAATGGCAAAGGATTATATCCCTGACGGGATTCAGATAACCCAGCCGTTAGGACTTTGATATCTTCCCTGACTAAGCGCTGGGGATTCATTAAATCTAGTCCAGGGGTTAGCGCTATACTATACTTCTCGACTAAATACTGCTTACCGTCGTGAAGTGCTGCCATCGGAATATTGCGCAAGGCTCCATCAAGAACAAATACTAGGGTGTCTACTTGAGAGTTAGCTAAATCCTCTTCAATCGGTCGGATTATCCAATTGTATACCTGCTGCGACATTGGGAAAAATTTCCGTCGATGAAGCTGGGGTAGGAAGTGACGCAGGTCTTCCAGAGTAGATTCAATTTGGTCTTGGGGAAGCTCTGTTCTATAGTGGCGCAGTGGTTGTTGGGGTAAGCGGATAATAATATCCACGCTTTCTGGTAGTATGATAGGATAAATTAATGCTGCTTTAGTATCAACTTGGTCGATGACTTGATCAATCACTACAGGAGTAGCATTTAAGCAGGCTGAGCGAAAATAGTTATCTAGTTCGGCTAACTGTAGTGACTCAATGATCTCACGAGCTTTTTCCAAGTTGTCGGGATTGGCTTCATTCCTGTCTGATTGCAGCAGTAATTGCACGAATTCTCGATAAACTGGCTCTACACTCTCTCGAAATGTAAACCTGACCTGTTGGTTAACAGCTACTAGGTCACTGCGTAGAGACTTGAGGGTGTTAACAGCTTCTGTGTAAGCTGCGATCGCATTTTCCTCTTCTCCAAGCCCTGTCGAAATACGTCCCAGTTGCCATTGCCAGCGATAGCTAATATCCGGAGCATTGATTTCCTGAGCTAACTTTAAGGCTTGTTGAGTCAGGTCTTGAGACTCTGGCAACTGCTGATTTTGCTCATACAGTTGACCTAGAGTACCAATAGCATAAGCTTCAGCTCGCTTATCTCCCAATCCTTTAGCCTGTTGTGCCGCAGTAGCTAGGATTTTAGCAATTTCATAAGAAGGAGCTACCGCCATCTTAACCGAAGGCTGAAGTCTCTTGGCTGAAATCTCAACATTTCCTTCATCCTTAATACTTTTAACTTCATCCTTCATTAGGCTTTGAGCAAAATTAATCCTCAGATAGATACTGCGGCGGCTCAGAGGTAAGGATTCTAGTTGGGGCAGGATTTGAGGGATTAGTGCTTGGGCTTGCTTTATCCTTTTAGTATCAATCAATAAGCTAAGTTGATTTAATTGGGCTTCAAGCTTAGTGATTGGATCCGTAGACTCATTGAATGCTTGTTGATAGTAGTCAATAGCTTCGTCTAATTCTTGCTGAGCCTGCGCTGTATCCCCTGAGCTAAGCTGAGCCCGGGCTGTATTGCCTAAACTAAATAGTGTAGCGCTAATTTCCTCAGACGATGATAAGCTTCGGGCAATCTGTAAGCTTTTTTCTAAGGTTTGCCGGGATTGGCTCAGCTGTCCTACTAATTGACGCATATTCCCAAGCGATCGCAACAATATCGCTTTATTCAAAGAGTCAGGTTGAGCAATTAACGATTCCTCGACCTGATTGAGTAGATTCAACGCCCGCTTATACATCCCTAAGTCTTGTAAGGCTTGGGCTATATTAATCTGACTGCGAATCTCACCAGCTTCATCCCCTAATTCACCATAAGTTACTGCAGCTTGCTCCCAACTTTCCATTGCTGCTTTTGCTTCTGATGAACCAAGCTCAATACTTCCTTTTATCATTAGGGATTGCGCCAGCACTTGTAAGTATGCTGTCGAATCGGGGGATTTTATAGAGCGCAATAGTTTTTCACTATTAGCGATCGCATTCTTGGCTTGAGTCCATAACCCCAGTTGCTGATAAGCCAACGAGAGATTACTCAACACCATCGCTTCTGAGAGTTGATCTCCCTGAGCCTGATTAGTCTTAAGAGCTTGTTCTAAAACATCTACTGCTTCGGCAAATCTACCTGAATCGTAAAGACCTTTCCCCTGTTTAAGTAACCTGGAAACTGTCAGGTTAGCCTGTTCAAGGTTCTTAGGTTGTTCGCGTAGCGTGGCCGAAAGGCCAAAGTTAGCAGGTTGAAAGTTAGCAGGTTTTTCCCGTAGCGTGGCCGAAAGGTCAAGATTAGCAGCTTTAAGGTGATCAGGTTTAAGGTTAGTAGCTTTAAGAGCAATATCCCCTTCAACCTTCAACCTTTCCACTTTCAAAGTTTGTGGGACTGTCGCTAAAACCGGAGGGACTAAATTGCACAGTAACGCTGTTAATATAGCAATTAGAGGTAACCTTATCCACCGCCTTATCCTCAACCCTAAGGATTTTCGATTTACTCTCGCTAGACTACCATAATATATCCTTTTTTTGACCATGATTCATTTTCTCCCTTGCTGCACCTCATCACTATGAAAAACGCTATCTTAATTAGAATGTAGAATTTAGAATTTAGAATTTTAATTTTTATGTTCAAAATGGTCTAAAAATCACCGAAAAGTAGAAGCCATCTTCCTGTAACGTTCTATCCCTAGTTTCAACATCCACTAACTGCAAGCCCCAGCCGATATTAGCCTCCAGTAAATCTCCTTGCTGCCATCGCAAACCTAGACCAAGGGATGCGATCGTGTTATCATCAATATCATCGTCTCTATTCCAGCCAGTACCAAAATCAAGAAAAGGAGTCAACTGCACTAGAGTTCCGCTATCATTCTGAATAATTGGCAGACGCAGCTCCGCAGAAATAAACGCACCATTGTCGGATAGAATCAGATCCTGGCGATAGCCCCGTACACTCTGTAAACCCCCAATCCCTATCTGTTCTAATGGTACCAAGCCTCGGTCTGCTAGTTGCACATCCCCTCGGATTAATAATATAGTATTTGGTGCCAGTAGCCTTACCCATTGCCCTTGACCACGCCAAGCGAAGAAATTGCTATCGGGTCCACCCCTGTTAATCGTAGTATCTCCTGAACTAATCCCGATACTTAACTGGGAACGAGCTGCTAACACTTGTTGCTCACTGCGCTTAGTCCACTCTTGGAATAACCGGATGGCATTAATCCGCGTACGCCCTTCATCATCAGCTCCTGCTGATAAAGCAAAGGGTCTATTCAAGATAGATGTTTCACTTTCCTGGCGTGAGCCGGTTATACCAATAGCTACTTCTTCGGTAGGGGTTTGGAATACAGGCTGGCGCAGGGTTATCTCATAAAACCGTGATTCTGAGTCAATATCTATCCTATCAAAAGGAGGCTCAATTACTTCACTAGCTGTTGTCCCATAGGCGAAGCGCAGAGTACCATTACGGGGATTAATCGGTAAGGTGTAGCTGACATCAAAGGTATCACTACCATCGGTGTTGGTGTAGTTGAATTCTAAAGCATCTCCCAATCCCAGTAAATTGCCTTCTCGAATTTGGGGACGACGCCGAAAGCTTCCTACACTGGGAGAGCGCCCATTATCTATTACTATTTGGGTGCTAAAAGTATCGGCTTCAGTTACTGTTACTTCTAGCAAACTCTCCCCAGGCTCCACCCCCGCTGACAATTCAGCTGAGATGTTGGCAATTAGAGGGTCGAGTCGCAGCATTTGTAAGCCGTTCAGTAAGCGCCTTACATTCAGAGGCTTCTTGGTAGCGATCGCAAGACGGCTTTTGATGTAATTAGGATTAAGCCGACTCAGACCCTTGACAATAATATCTTCTAATTCCCCTTCGATAATCTCAACGGTAACTACCCCATCTTCAAGTTCTTGAGGTGGGATATAGGCTCCAGAGTTAACGTATCCTTCCTGATCATATAACTTGGTGATCTCAGACCGGAGTTTAAATAATCTTGGCAAGGAGATGGGTTGATTGAGGAAAGGATCGGTAATTTCCGCTAATTTTTCCTGGCTGAATACCGTTGAGCCAATAATATTAAAGCGTTTAATGACGATTCGTCTTGGAATATCCTCCAGAATTTCGTCCGGTAGATCAGGGCTAGGGGTAGATGGGTCAAGAAGTTCATCCACAGGAGGAAGTTTCTGGGGAGGTTGGGGTTCTGGCGCTGGTTCCAGAGAGGGAGGTTTAGGAGCCCGAGGTGTAGGATCCGGGAAAGGGATTCGCCGCCGCTCCTCCGGTAGCTCTATACCCGGACGTAGGTTTGGAGGTAGGGCTTGACTAATTTTTGCTGGGGCTGGAGGACTCGGGAGCTGGTTAATACCCATGGCGTTGAAATTTGTTACAGTGTCGCTCCCTAAAACCTGATTATCCCCTTTGTTCAATTTCTCTGGAATTGGCACTGGTTCCTGTGGCAATGAATCCTTTACGAAGACCAGACTCTGATCATTAACAACAGCCCCAGCTTCTAAAGGTTTCAGGATTAGGTTACTAACGACTGCTAATACACCCAAGGTTAACAGAGATGAACTTTTTACTACTGCAACAAATCTAAACATTACTTACCATATCGTAACGGTTTTTCTTAGGTAAGAACTATTAATTAGTTTTCCTGGTGCTAGAGTGACAAACAACAGGAACAGTAGTCAAGAGCAAGGCAAGAAATTGACAACTAATGTAATAGATCTGTCAATCTATCAGTGTATATAGCGATAAGTTTTGCGTTGGCTGAATTTGACAAGTAACAAGTAAGTAGATCTATGAGTCATCTAGGGATAACTTTTGCGTCCTGTTTGAGTTGAACGCTTTGCCAACAACATTAAACCAACTACAGTAAACTTGGCCGCAGTTGTCTACTTGCCAAATTTAAACCTACCCGTTCCCGTAGCCTGGCCTTTAGGCCAAGGAACACCAAAAGCCATTAATTTTAAAGTTTTAACCTTCAAGTTAACACCTTGTTTTTAAATTCTTAAGCTACGCAAACAAGCAGCTTCCAGCTGAAATGACCCCAAGCTAATGGCGTTGCTGATTCTGGGTATGGTTTCGCCCCCCTAGCCCCCCAATTTTGCGGTGCGACCCGTGGCGAATTTAATTCGCCGACGGAAAGCGCACCGGTGGGGAAACAAAACTCTCAAAGTCCCCCAGAATTGGGGGATTTAGGGGGCTTTAATAAAACCAGATTATCGCGCATTCATTCCTTAATTCAGCAACGCTAAGCTAATACCCATCCTGCAATTAACTAAAAACTTTAGTGAGAATTTCGACAGAAGGGTCAACTTCCAGCCACACCGTAGCTCCACAATCCTTGGGACAATTGGGTTGATAGACTAACCGAGATGGACCCTTGATTTCTACATAATGACCGTAGGTGTTGCGGTTACCTTGTTTGACAGTGAGCACAGGGTTGTAGGTGTTGTTCTTTTTATTTTGCTTAATCACGTTCTGGTTGACGTGGATGTAACTCGCCACCTTTTGGAAACCTCTTCTCCAGGTTCCCTTGGGTCCACGGCGACCAGGACTGACCCTAGGCAAGCCGTTAAATAGGGGAATTTGCCAAAATCTGCCTACTTTTTGAGCGCCCTTAATTCTACCATTTTTCAGAAGTTGGCGAACTCGTTGGACGCAAATCCCTAGAAGAAAAGCTGCTTGGGTAGTTCCGACTATCTTGGTTTGTTGGTTCATTTTTTGTTCCCCTTTACTATCGCGCTAATCTTATATTTAAGATAACACATAGTTCCTAGACTGTGTTGCTTTTTAACAAAAATTTATAATTTATCTAGCGCTAACTTTTTATAAGTGCTAAGGGATGTTTGATTTGATTAAGTGGGTAGGTTTATAATAGCGCTATACTTTGGTGAAATTTATCTAGCGCTATTTTTTGGAGTCTTAAGGGATGTTTAGGTTAATTAAGTTACCAGTTTATAATAGCGCTATACTTTAGTCAAGTTTATCTAGCGCTATTTTTTTTAACCGATTCCCGATTCCCGACTCCCGATTCCCGACTCCCGATTCCCCCAATACTTTGTTACAAAAATTTGCAAAATATGTTATAATCAAAGTTTTTGTATGTTATAATAGAATCATCTGACGTGAAAACGTTAAGAGCCAGCCTGAAGTTTTGCGAAGGCCGAAGGCTGGCTCTAGACCCCCAGTTAAGGAGATACCTTAAATTATGACCTACTCTGAACGCCTATACCCGTGGGCAATCATCCGCCTATTGCCGAGGATGCAACGGGTGGTTGTTGGTCGGTACCGGAACCGGTCTGATGCGGAGGGGCACTTAAAGGCTCTTAAACGCTTGATGCCTGATGGTAAATTTGTGATTATTTTTGATTTGCCTGAACCTATGAATCAAGAAGCTGAGGGGAGTGAGGAGTAAGATTTAGAAGTTGCTCAACTTAGCTCAATTGACATCCAGTCACCCTACGTGATGGTTGGGACTAACCGCTATGGGATCGGCGTTCGCGCAGCGTGGCCTTTGGCCTCAGCCGCGCCAAAGGCGATCGCTATCATCACTAATTGTTGAAATTACCAACAGTAAAGGATTTTAACCCCTTGTTGCTATTGCTAGCACTATCATGATTATCCCAAATTGTTGGAATTTTCGATAACTATAGAAATTGCTCATGCTAACGCGATGCTCGGTACGAGCCGCTACGCG
>NZ_JAAHFZ010000023.1:76238-76720 GCF_010672795.1 Moorena sp. SIO1G6 | reverse complement strand
ACAGTAAAGGATTTTAACCCCTTGTTGCTATTGCTAGCACTATCATGATTATCCCAAATTGTTGGAATTTTCGATAACTATAGAAATTGCTCATGCTAACGCGATGCTCGGTACGAGCCGCTACGCGTACGCGATTATCCACAATTGTTGGAATTTTCGATAACTCACGCGCGTTGCTCAAGTTAGCTCTATCGCGATTATCCCAAATTGCTGAAATTACCAACAGTAAACGATTTTCACCCTTTGTTGCTGTTGCTAGCTCTATCGGGATTATCCCAAATTGCTGGAATTTTCGATAACTACCGAAACTGATTAAGCTAGCTCTATCGGGATTATCCCAAATTGCTGGAATTTTCGATAACTATCGCGCGTTGCTGAAGAAGCGCGCTATCATGATTAGCCCAAATTGCTGGAATTTTCGATAACTATCGCGCGTTGCTCAAAAAGGCGCGATCGCGAAGCGTCGGGCAAAGCCCGAATCG
>NZ_JAAHFZ010000023.1:0-76228 GCF_010672795.1 Moorena sp. SIO1G6 | reverse complement strand
CGATAACTATCGCGCGTTGCTGAAGAAGCGCGCTATCATGATTAGCCCAAATTGCTGGAATTTTCGATAACTATCGCGCGTTGCTCAAAAAGGCGCGATCGCGAAGCGTCGGGCAAAGCCCGAATCGCATGATTTACCAAATTGCTGGAATTTACGACAGTAAAGGATTTTCACCCCTTGTTAATCAATTTAGTATGATAATGATTATCCCAAATTACGGTAATTTCCGATAACTATCGGGCGTTGCTGAAGAAGCGCGCTATCGTAATTATCCCAAATTGCTGGAATTTTCGATAACTAACGCGCGTTGCTCAAGTCAACGCGATCGCGAAGCGTCGGGCAAAGCCCGAATCGCACTCTTATCCCAAATTGCTGAAATTACCAACAGTAAACGATTTTCACGCTTTGTTGCTGTTGCTAGCTCTATCATGATTAGCCCAAATTGCTGTAATTTTCGATAACTACCGAAACTGATTAAGCTAGCACTATCGTGATTTCCCAAATTGCTGGAGTTTCCAACAGTCAAGGATTTTCACGCTTTGTTGCTCAAAAAGGCGCGATTGACCGTAGATCAAGCTACGCGATCGCATTCTCTCAACATTGCTCAAATCAGCAACACTGACTGGATTAAGCTGAATCCACTTAACCTAGCGCTAGTCTTTTACATTGCGATGCTCGGTACGAGCCGCTACGCGTACGCACTCTTTCCCAAATTGCTGAAATTTCCAACACTGACTGGATTAAGCTGAATCCACTTAACCTAGCGCTATACTTATCCATAAGTATCCTCAATGCTGAAAATTGGGCGTTGCTGATTCTGGGTATGGTTTCGCCCCCCTAGCCCCCCAATTCTGCGGTGCGACCCGTGGCGAATTTAATTCGCCGACGGAAAGCGCACCGGTGGGGGAACAAAACTTTCAAAATCCCCCAAATTTGGGGGATTTAGGGGGCTTTAACAAAACCATATGATCGCGCATTCATTCCTTAATTCAGCAACGCCGAAAATTACTGCAATTTCAAACATCTCGCTCAACCCTTGCTACCACAAGACCTAGGACTATACCAATTACTCTTAGGAGTACCATTATTCGGTTCAGCGGTCAAGATAATTGTACCATCCTCGCCCACTATCCAACCCTGAGCTTCCACTATTTTCTTCTTGGGACGAGCAGGAGTAGGAGTAGAGGCAACACGGCGTTTTCCTCTCATGGGCAAGTAACTGACATCAGGAGTAGGAGTAGAGGTAGCTTCTTCGATGTTCTCTTCTTCAGTATCAAGGGTAACCCAATCTACCAGTACAGACTGTTGAGTAATTGGGTCTAGAGGACTTGGGGGTAAGCCACCTCGTCCAGTAACAATAAATTCACCGAGTTCATCTACAGCTACTTTTCCACTCCTGGGACAGTTAGCGACAATTAATGCTGAGGGGTCAACTAGTGATGTTGGTAAGAGCTCAGGATCCTGTGCTGAGTTGGCAATATCCCTGGTCACAGTCCCAGATTCACCACCACTAAAGCTAAGGGCTGCTATTTCACTACTATTATTCTGAAACGCTAACGATGGGTCTATCTTTCCATCTGAGCCAATAAACGCACTGGTATTTTCCAGTACGTTCAGATTAAATAAGCCCTGGAGGGTGATGTTGATTTTTCCACCATCCCCATCCTGAGCATTGGCAAATATATCGCTACCTTTGTCATTATTATTTAGAGGCAGCGCTACTAATACACCACCTTCAATAGTGATATTTCCGCCTTTTACATTATTACCTGTAGCATCAGCTAAGATTAAACTGTTGTTATCAAGTATGATCACTCCTGGCACATCGATATCAATAGTTGCTGCTTCTTCGTTTTCCTTGGGATTTTTTCCAGTAGCAGCTACAAGTTGGCCGTTGTCTAGGGTTAGAGAATCAGCCTTAATGGTCAGTTTGCCAGCCTCTCCTAGGTTGCTCTCATCCACCTCACCGTTCTCATCCACTTCAGTCTCTGGAAACCCTTGTTCTGTTAATGGCACACCGCTTACTGCTATTCGCGCTCCATCTTCGACAGTTAGCTCGTCTGTTTCTATAGTCACATTTTGAGCAGTACCACCTTCGGTTGCTTGAGCGAATATTCCTGCGGGAGATTTAGACTTATTTGGTAGAGTTCCAGTTAACAACACTAAGTCTTTAGCCACCACTTCCACATTTCCTGCAGTTCCTCTTTCGGTAGAAGCAGAAATTTCGCTATCGTTTACGGTCAAGGTGTCTACATCTAAGGTTATGCTCCCACCTCGGTTTTCTGTGCTTTTTTCGGAAGTAGCAATAATTTCAGCACCATCGGTTAGTTGCACGTCATCGGCATCAATTTGGATATCACCACCGGGAAAGTTACTTTCGCTTTTAGCATCTAATCGTGCATCATTCGATAGACGCAAGCTGGGTGTTGTGATCTCAATACGCCCTCCTTTCCCCTCAGCTCCTGTTTGAGTTTGGGTGGCTATTTTAGTATCTCTTTTCACACCAGAAATTTCTACAAAATCCGTGGCATTGATTGTAATATCACCTGCTGGGATTATGCCCTCAGTAGACGCTTCTATTCTTCCTCCATCTTTGAGGGATAGAGAACGAGCTTCAATGTCAATGTTAGCAGCGCCTCCTTCTAAGGTTTGATTGTTTCCAGCATCCTCATCTATCTGAGTTTTGATGGCGCTGCTTTGGCCGGTAATCTCAATCTTATCTTTAACCGTTATTTCAATATTTCCCGGTTTTCCCTTACTTCTCTTTTTAGCCTCAGCAGTGATATTGCTCTTATTGCTTAAAGAAAGTGAACCAGCTTCAATAATTATCTTTCCACCATCGCCTCTAGCTTCCTTTTGAGATTTCGCTTCAATTTTAGCCCGATCTTCCATGATGAAGTCTCCTTCAACTATGATTGTGATCGCGCCCGCATTTCCATCTCCTGATGTATTAGCAGTTATACCACTAGAGCCTGATCTATTTGGTCCAATCATCGTCAGTAACCCCACACGGATGTCTATCGTCCCGCCGTTACCTCTAGTGTTTTTGTCAGTCTTAGCTGTAATTTGGACTTGACCTCTCTTAGCTTCAGGATCGCTCGGATCGCGAGAATCAAGCAATAGGGACTTAGCTTGGATCTCAATGCCCCCGCTCGCTCCTGTAGATTTTTGTTTAGCGACATTCTCAATTTTGCTGCCAAATCTGACTTCAACTACTCCCCCAGCCAATATGGTAATTCTACCTCCATCTGCTGCGCCTCCATTAAATATCTGAAGTCGGCTATTATCGTTGAGGAGAATATTGCCCAAAGCATTTAATAAAACATCCCCGGGACGGCCTTTTTTATCGTTTTTATCTACGTTTTTGTTTTCAACTTGTTCTGTTCTAATCGTACCTTTCTTTTTCAGTTCTACATTGCCACTCACATCAATGGTAATGTTGCCGCTATCACCATCTCCCTTTGTTCTTGCCGAAATTCCTGGTGTTTCTTTCTCAGATTCCACCATCAGGGAGCCAGCAGTAATTTGAATAGTGCCTCCTGTGCCACCTTCAGTATCAGTGAAGGTAAAGATTCCATGCTGACTTCCGTCACGAGAAGCAATAATGGAAACTGAGTCATCAGCGGTGATAACAATATCACCGCCTTTCTGACCATTGACCTTAGTTATGGTGAAGATGCCCTGCTCTTTATTAGAAGTTTCTACTTCCAAAGAATCAGCAATAATTTCAATGTCACCACCATCAACATTGCTATCTTTCGCTACCGAAGTTTCTATAGCGCTATCTTTAATTACAACATTCCCTTTCTTGACGCCATCGGGAAAATCTAAACCCAGCTTGTCACCCTCTTGAGTCAAAGCTACTTCTCCTGGTGCGCCCAATCCTGCTAACAGAATATTCCCACCTTCATTCGTGGATATCTTACTATCTTGCTTACTATTCTCTTTCTTACTAACTTCAATATCACCACCGAGCAACAACAGATTATCAACCGCTAGCTTTTCCAACTTAGCTTGACTAGTAATATTACCGGGAATTTGATTAAAGAAGAACACGTTAGGATTAACTGTCAACAATGGCGACGGAGGTTCTGGATTAGAGGCACTAAACACTCCTTGATTCCCAAACCCAATCCCATCAGCAGTGGTGCCCACAAAAGAACCGGATACATCCAGCTTCGCTTTATCCCCAAAGAAAATCCCCTTGGGATTAATCAAGAACAAATTCGCTCCACCATCCACACCCAAGGTGCCAAGAATATTAGAAGGATTAGCACCAGTTACCCGAGAAATAATATTTTCAATCCCAGCTGGATTAGCAAAATAAACGCTTTGTCCGTCTGAGACATTAAACTCTAGGAAACTGTGGAACAAATTGATATCTCGGATTGCTCCCCCTTTAATTAGATCAACAATTTTCCCATTTACCTCACCAGAGCCCAGGTCTAGCTGTGAGGTTTCTCCCGGGGGCAAGGTGCTATCAGGAGTAATCTGAGCATGAGCTTGGTTAGCTGAAAATGCGATCGCTCCGCTAATGGCTAAGCATAGCGCTAAACCAAACTGACTGTTATAGCGTTTCAAGACATCTAATGCCATGGGATTTGTTCTCCTGAGCCTGGGGAGGGGTAGTTAAATTAAGCTATCAATCAGTTAATGCGCTACGCGCACGCTACGCGAACAGTTATCAGTTAATGCGCTACGCGCACGCTACGCGAACAGCTATCAGCTGGCGAATCGGCGCACCCTACGGAAAGTTTATTTTAATCCTTAGGCTGACAACTGATATTTGATTAATAGTGGCTTGATGCCGTTATTGTTACTACAAAGACTAATTTATTACTGCTAGCTATAATACTAGAAATTATTATACTATACTTCCTAGTTATTGATGTAAAGTTTTGTGAAATAATGTTAGCGAGGGTTACAGAGATGGGTAAGGGTTCTACTAGATAATAGAGATAACCAAGGGAGATAGGGAGCCGAAATCAATTGTAATAATTTTTGTTCCCTCCCGATTCCCGATTCCCGATTCCCTTTGCTATAGACAGTCTGCTACGGCAGTTTGCATCACTATCAAGTACACTGGATTTTATCCTTCTTCCCTCTTCCCTGCTCCCGTCTTGATGCAATAGCGAGTGGGGGAAACCACACCAGTGCGGTCTTGGGGGTTCCCCCCAAAACCGCACTGGCTCCCCAAGACCGTAATGGTGCTTTTTCCGTAGGCGAATTAAATTCGCCACGGGTCGCACCTCTGCATCGCTGCTCCCTGCTCCCTGCTCCCTGCTCCCTAAAACCCAGAGATTTGTACCTCATGGGGATAAGATTTGCTATAACTAGATAGACTCATGATAATGCCCAACTTTTTAATCCTAGGTGCAGCTAAGGCTGGAACCACCTCAATTTATCGATATCTAAAGCAACATCCGCAAATCTACATGAGTCCTGCCAAGGAACCTAGGTTTTTTGCTTTTGAAGAAGAAAATTTAGATTTTAGTGGGTTAGGAGATGAAAAAGAAGCTAATTTCATTGTAACTAATATTGACGACTATCGTGCCCTATATAAGAAGGTAACTAATCAAGTAGCTATTGGTGAAGCATCTACAAGTTATCTCTACATTGCGAAATCTGTTGAACGGATAAAGTACTATATTCCTAAGGCTAAATTGATTGCCATTCTTCGAGATCCAGCAGAAAGAGCCTATTCCAACTATTTACATTTAATCAAGCAAGAGCGCGAACCATTGGATTTTGCTGAGGCTCTTGCCCAAGAAGAGGAGCGCATCAAAAATAACTGGTGGTCTTTCTGGCACTATAAACACCAGGGACTTTACTATGTCCAATTAAAGCGTTATTATGAAGAGTTTGAAAAAAGCCAGATTAAGGTTTATCTATACGAAGATTTGAAGAATAATTCTCTAGGTATGCTGAAAGATATGTTTGGTTTCTTGGAGATAGACGATACTTTTACCCCAGATATATCTGAAAAAGTTAGGCAAGCTCCTCGCCTTCCCAAGAACAAAGCGTTGGAATCATTTTTGAGCCAACCGCACCCTGTTAAATCAATTCTGAGTCCATTGGTTCCTACTAGCCTAAGCGATAAACTAGTTAACAAGATTAGATATTTAAATCGTGGTAAACCTAAGTTATCACCAGCAGTGCGGAAGCAATTGATTGAATTCTATCGCGAGGATATCCTCCAGCTTCAAGATTTGATTGGTCGGGATCTTTCCCAATGGCTAAAGTGTTGAAAATTAAGTGAATAAGTAAGTTGACAATTATAAGTTAACAATTAAGTTAAGTAATTTAAGTTGTAAGCATATGCGCTACGCGCACGCTGCGCGAACAGCAGTAAGCCGTGAGCTTTTAGCTCACGGCTTACTTTTGTTCCCGATTCCCGATTCCCGATTCCCGATTCCCGATTCCCGATTCCCGATTCCCGATTTCCGATTCCCGATTCCCGATTCCCTTTGGTATACAAAGTCTGATAAAGTAATAAAATGTAAATAAAATTAAAAACTATTCATAAAATAATCTGGCTAAGGACTTGATAAAAAATGAAAAATGTGTTAAACAAAGAAGCGAATGGGGTGATCTTACCTGGTGTGTCCTATAGCCAAGAAGATTGGGCAAGAGGTTATGAGTCCCAACGCCATGAAGAGGATTATTGGATTGATCAAGTAGAAGGGGAAATTCCTAAGGAGTTGCAGGGGACTTGGTTACGCAATGGTCCTGGTTTGCTGGATATTAATGGTTACCGGGTGCATCATCCATTTGATGGGGATGGGATGATTTGTGCGATCGCGTAGCGTGACCTACGGTCAATCGCATTTGATCACGGTCGAGCTCATTTTCGGAATCGGTTTGTACGCACAGAGGGCTTCTTAGCGGAACAGAAAGCGGGGAAACCGGTATATCGAGGAGTGTTTGGCACTCAGAAGCCTGGGGGTTGGTTAGCCAATCTATTTGATATCCAACTTAAAAATATTGCTAATACCAATGTGATCTACTGGGGTGGCAAGCTCTTAGCCTTATGGGAAGCCGCTAAACCTTACGGTCTAGACCCCCATACTCTTGAAACCTTGGGTGAAGATAACTTGGATGGAATATTAGCAGGAGGTGAATCCTTTGCTGCTCATCCTTGGATTGACCCTAGTAGTAAGCTTGATGGTGGTCAACCTTGTCTGGTAAATTTCGCGATTCAGCCAGGTCTGTCTACCAAAATTACCATTTACGAATTGGACCCGACCGGTAAACTATTACGACGTCAGAGTTATAGTGTTCCTGGTTTTGCCTTTATCCACGATTTTGCGATTACCCCAAACTACTGTATTTTCTTCCAAAATCCTGTTAGCTATAATCCCTTTCCGTTCCTGTTGGGATACCGAGGAGCTGGTGAGTGTTTGGCATATCAGCCTGAACAACCGACGCGGATTATAGTGATTCCTCGTAAACAGAATACAGAGGAAGTCAAAATCCTAGAAACCCAATCGGGCTTTATCTTCCATCACGCTAATGCTTTTGAGGAAGATGGCAAGATTTATGTCGATTCTATTTGCTACGAGTCATTACCAGCAGTAGACGTAGGTAGTGATTTCCGGAAGGTTGATTTTAATGCGAACGCACCAGGGCAACTCTGGCGCTTTAGTTTAAACTTAACTGACAAAACCGTAGGGAGTAAGTTATTAGAAGAGCGCTGTTGCGAGTTTCCTAGCATTCACCCTAATCATGTCGGAAATCCCTATCGCTACTTATTTATCGGAGCTGCTGATCATCCCACCCGTAATGCTCCATTACAAGGGATTCTAAAAATAGATATGGAAACAAAGACACAACAATTCTGGAGTGCTGCCCCTAAGGGTTTTGTAAATGAACCAATGTTTGTGCCACGACCCAATGCTGAACGAGAAGATGATGGTTGGGTATTGACCTTAGTATATGATGCTAGTCATCACCGATCGGATCTAGTCATATTAGATGGTCGTGATTTAACTAGCGGACCAGTCGCACGACTGCACTTGAAGCATCATATCCCTTACGGTTTACACGGTAGCTGGAGTTCTGAGTTGCTGGGACTGGGGTTGAAGGTTACAGGTTGAAGGTTGAAGGTTGAAGGTTACAGGTTGAAGGTTAGTGGGTTGAAGGTTACAGGTTGAAGGTTGAAGGTTGAAGGTTAGTGGGTTGAAGGTTACAGGTTGAAGGTTGAAGGTTGAAGGTTAGTGGGTTGAAGGTTACAGGTTGAAGGTTGAAGGTTGAAGGTTAGTGGGTTGAAGGTTGAAGGTTGAAGGTTGAAGGTTAGTGGGTTGAAGGTTACAGGTTGAAGGTTGAAGGTTGAAGGTTAGTGGGTTGAAGGTTACAGGTTGAGAGTTTAAACTTTAACTAGAAACTTTTAAACAACATGGGGATATAATGACGCTAAACTTATTAGTTATAAAGCTTTCAGGGAAATTATCAGGTTGGAGCTTTGATGGTTAAAGCTAAGCTAATAACAGAATTTTCCTGGAGGGTGCCAGATGAAATTCAGCGTTGTCATCACGACTTATAATCGTCTAGATCTACTCAAGCGTGCAATTGAAAGCGCGCTTGCTCAGACGTTTCCCTGTGAAATTGTTATCGTTGACAACGGTTCGTCTGATGGGACTGAAGGTTATGTCCAAGAGCGCAGTGAAGCGTTGGCACGTGCTGGTGAGCATAGCTTGGTTTATCACCGAAATTCCGATAATATGGGCCACTCGAAAGCGGTAAATCAAGGGGTAGAGTTGGCAACTGGTGATTGGATCAAGCTGTTGGATGATGATGACTACTTAGCCAAGAACTGCATTGAAGAAATGGCTAATGCGATCGCATTACATCCGAAAGCAGTGATTTGCTCTTGCCAATCGGCTCAAGTAAATACCTTAGGAGTAGAACTAAGTATAACACGGCGAGTAGGTTCACCGCCAAGGTTATATATTGCCCAAGAAGACATTCATTATGGAATGCTTCTGGAAATGGTACCGTTTGGCACCCCAGCGCAAGTCGCTTTCTCCCGTGATGGGTTTCTCAGTTCCGGTGGTTGGGATTCTAGCTTAGATACCAACTTTGATGATATTGATTCCTGGATTAGAATCGCCCAGTTTGGGGATGCTATATTTATCAATAAGTGCCTAGCTTACCGGACGGTTTGGTCTGGTGCTTATAATCAAAAATTTTCGTTCCAGAAACGTCTGAAGACTCATATTTCGATTAAGCAAAAAATCTATGAACTAGTCAGTGAAAAATATCAAGGTAAACTCCCATTACTGTGGGAGCTGGGCGCTTATCTGAGATTACATTGGGGCTTAGTAGCTCTTAAACGAGGTAAGTTGATCAGTGCCGCTAAGTTATTGTTTCCTGAGTGTTTTTCACCGATTGCTTTCTCACCGATTGCTTGGAAGTTGCTGTTACTGAGAAAGACTCTAGGATACTCTCCAGAATTATACCACCAGTTACCGCTTTAATTGGCAACTTGAATCATGAGTTAATGGAAAATTGGCTAGTAACCATTAACCATTAACCATTTTCCTTAACACAAAGTGATTAATTAGTCAACTAAAACTTAAAAATCGAAAATTGGCTAGTAACCAATTAGCTAGTAAGCAATTAGCTAATAACCAATTAACAATTACCAATTAACCCTTAACCATTAACAATTAACAATTTCAGTGAAACCAAAGTGATTAACCGGATTTGATCTGACTACAGATTATCAATTTGTTTGCGGAGGTCTTCCAACTCTTTGTCAACGGGTGAATCTGAGGAAGTCGATTTTTTCTCCTCTGGGGCTGGTAAAGCTCCTTGAGATACAGAACCACCAGCCAACTGAGCTTTCATCGTGGCCAACTCATCTTCAACATCATTGCCTTCCAAGAGTTTAAATTGACTTTCCAAGTCACTACCACCCAGCTCATGGGCAGCTTGAGAACGAGCCTCCATATCCAAGACTTTCTGTTCCATACGCTCAAACGCTGCTACGGAGCCACTAGTATTGAGAGACCCCATGGTTTGTTGTAACTTTTCATTGGCCTTAGCTGCCTGAGCTCGTGCTTTGAGCATATTCTTTTTGGTCTTGGCTTCGGAAATTTTGCCTTCGAGAGCAACCAGATTACGCTTAAGATTATTGACCTGCTCAGTTTGCTGATCCAACTGAGTTTTCAGGGTACCAGCAGTATCAGAATTGCTCTTCTTACGCACCAGAGCCTCACGAGCCAGGTTTTCATCCCCTTTGGTCAGAGCCAGCTGAGCTCTTTTCTGCCAGTTGTTAGCTTCTGTTTGGTTTTTGTTGTATTGCTGCTCTGTGCGTTTTTGTTCAGCAATTGACCTGGCAACTGCTTGACGCAATTGAACCAGATCCTCTTGCATATCAACAATAGCTTGATCAAGAATCTTTTCTGGATCCTCAGCCTTGCTGACTATATCGTTCAGATTAGCTCTAACCACTCTGCTAAGGCGATCAAATAATCCCATAACGCTGTTTATCCTCTAGGAATGTACAAAGTAGGTATAAAACTGGCTTGCTGGTGCGTAAGCCTAGTTAAGTTGTCTTGAGTTAAGTTGTCTTGAGGGACAAGCAATTGTTGCTGTCCCATCTCAAGTCTGATTGGGTAACTGAAAAATTTGCGGGCTTGACCCATACCCTAGCCATTAAGACAGGGAGCCTTTCATCCAGTTTAAAAACTTCTTGGGAAAAAGTGCTAGACAACAAGCTAAGGTTTGAACTTTCTGGCGGCTGAACCATGGGGGATTGATCGGGATTGCTGTTCGAGGGGTTAAAAACTGGTTTCCACAGGCGCTTATGATATAATAGTGCCATCTTCAGCAGAAAACGTCCTTGTCTTATTCTACCTATTCCCTTTCCGAGTATTGAGAAAGAAGGTCGAGAAGGTGCGGTTTGCGTATATAGTAACCCCTTGGGTCAAGGCTCTAAGGTGTTTTGATACAACTTTCTCAAGGTGCAATTGAGGTGACCATGGGGAAACTACTTACTTTTTCCGGCTATTTATCCAATTTTTCCGGATTTTTCGGTTATTATGTCTGAGTTGAGGGTAATTGAGGAGTTTCGGTTCCTTTAATCAGATTAGCCTTCATGGCGGCTAACTCAGCTTCCACATCATAGTTACCTTCGAGAGCAGCAAATTTTTTATCCAGTTGATTGCCGCCTAATTCAGCCATTGCCTCAGACCGGGCTTCAAGCTGCATTACCTTTTCTTCCATCTGTTCAAAAGCGCTCAAGGCACTACTGTTACCCACATTACCCAGCATCTCATTAATTTTCATGGATGCCTTAGCTGATTGAGCCCGAGCAATATACAAGTTCTTTTTAGTTTTGGCCTCTGAGATTTTCGGCTCTAGGGTACGGAGATCTTCCTTAAGCTTGGAAACAAGCTCAGCTTGCTGGGAAAGCTGAGCTTTCATGGTTGTGACAGTCTGTTGATGAGATTTCCGCCGTGTCAGGGCATCCCGTGCCAACTGGTCGTCTCCTGCTGACAAGGCTAACTGAGCGCGACGGTACCATTGCTCAGCAGCGGCTTGAGCCTGGGAGGCTTGTCGTTCCGTGCGTTTTTGGGTAGCGATCGCTTGAGCTACAGCCTGCCGCATTTGAATCAAATCCTGCTGCATATCATCGACAGCCTGTTCCAGGATTTTCTCAGGATCTTCAGCTTGGCTAATCAGACTATTAAGGCTAGCGCGAATTATTCTAAACATACGATCTAATAATCCCATGGCAGCTTTCCATACATGATCAGGGCTTAGGGAATGAAAACTGATGTCATTAAGATTGAACTTGACACTTGACAGTTTCAACTTAACTAAGGATGATAAATCGAAGCAGAAATTCCCTGTTGCTGGAGTTTTCCGACCAAACCTTGTGCTTCATGTTCAAATTTGAAAGCTCCCATCTGAATCCGGGTACCTTGAGATAATTTGCGCACATAGGCATCAGCAACAATTGTCCTAGCTTGCTGTAGGGAACGTTTACCATCGTAGTTGATCAGCACATAGTAGAAAGGATCGCGAGCAGGTAAAGACTCCTCTACCACTGTTCTTAGAGATGCGGCTTGATTCTGGAGTGTTTCAGAGATAGCTGGCTTAAGTAATCCTGACTGTACCCGTCTTTCTGGGGGTACTAAAGAGCCTGAGGTGGTTGGTAATGATGACAAGGGAACCTTTTGCAGTGGTTGAACAGAAGGCAAAAGTACTGAAGATAAGGAAGACCCTTTAGGAGGCATCGGTCTAGTTACCACCTTAGGAGCTGATTCAACCACCTTAGGTAAAGGAACATCTTTTGTATAAAAAGGTTTTTGCTGCGGTCCTGGAGTAGCTTCCACTTGAGAAAGGGTATGTAAGTTCAAGTCTACAAATTCCTCAGAAGCCAAATTAGGTCCACCCTGTAGGGGAGAATGGGGAATCGACTCAGTCTGTTGTGGTTTATGTGGTTTAATTTGCTGAGGGGTTTTGGAGATCTTGGGGATGATGAAGCTGATCAGCCGTGACAGATCCAGATTACTTAACACCGATGGATTGGAGAAGATATAGGGTAGGGTAGCGCTTAACAACAGCAAAAGTACCATGAAACCGACATTTAACGGAGTCAGCAGTTGGTAAGACACCTGCTTTTGGTTGTCAAATTCTTCTTCATCTTCTGCCAGACTCTGTAGTAGTTTTTCTGATGATTCGAGATAATCTTCTGGCTGGGTTTGGTTAGCCCCTAACTTGATCAAACTACCTGAGTCTTCAGGCAATTTTTCAGGAGGGTTAAGTTGCTCCGTAGCCTCTTTCTGAATTCCTAGGCTAGCACTGTCACCATTATTATACTGGGATACAACTGGTGGCTGAGTAGGTTTCGGGGACTGTGATGAGAGGGAATCTAGGGATTCAGTCTCCTCAACCAATGGCTGTTGTGGTTGTTTCTGAGAAGTTGTCGCCTTGGTGGTTAGGTTTGGCAGTGCAATGGTTGATGGCTGGTTTAGTCGAGAGATGGTCTGGTTTGTCGGTGATGGTGAGGGTTTCTGTTTTACCTCACCGACAGAAATTAACTCTAGGGGTTTACGGACCCGGTTACGACCAAGACCACGGTTAGTCATTACTGGGCGTCCTACTCTTCGACGTCGGTAGCGCGCTAATTCTTCCTCTAGTTGTACATCAAGGCTACTCAGAGCAGCTTGTAAAACTGAGTTGAGTTTGTAGTTACCGGTCGAGCTAGGGGAAGAATTAACTGAGGAGTTTTGGCTCATGGCGGACTCTATCGGTCGTTTGTGCTACAGAACAAGCAACAGGACTTAACGCTAGCCATTCTATCTTTAGGGTCACCCTACTAACTATAAGCTAGTTTTTGGCCAGTGTGACACAAGCTTCTAGCGTGGCAAAGGCTTCAACGCTGGGACGTAAGTCCTGAAGCAATCAAAACTATTGTCAAATTAACTAATTATAGCAATTCTCATAGCTATGAGGTACACAATTTCGGAATTTTAGGGAACAGCGGATCTGGGAACAGGGAACAGGTAAGAAACAATAAATAATAGGGATGCGCTGCATCAATACAGGAAATCAAATTCAAAGAAGACTGTACCTCATTACTGCGATAAACGCTATCTAGTAAGGCGATATGCTTAAATCACTCAATCAGATCTTAGATAGGATTACAAATCAGCCCGAGTGGCAAGGTATACAACGCTTGTCATCCCTAATTAAGTGTTGGTCTGAAATAGTAGGAGTGAACATAGCTAATCATACCAGACCCTATGCTATCTCTAGGGATATCTTATATGTGGCTACGTCTAGCTCTGTTTGGGCACAAGAACTAAAATTTCAGCGCCGGATGTTGTTGAAACGGCTTAATGCTGGTTGGTCTGAGCCCCTAGTTGACATCCACTTTTCTCCGGCTCAGTGGCATAAAACACAAGTTTTGGGCAATGGCTATTCAAAATCTGAGTTGACCCCAAACCATAGACATCCTAGCACCATCTTGCCAATGTCTTCATCACTGGTTTGTGAGCAGTTAGACCACACAGAAAACACAGAAAGTAGTCAAGCCACTGACAAAAGTACTGACACAACGAGTGACAAAACTCACATACCCCAAGCAGCGTTTAAACGTTGGGCAAAGATGATGCAGATGCGATCGCAAAATTTACCACTTTGTCCTCAGTGTCAGTGTCCGACTCCACCAGGAGAACTCCACCGTTGGGATGTCTGTGGTCTTTGTGCTACTAAGCAATGGCAAATTTAGAGCAAGGTTTTAGAAGGGAGTCGGGAGTCGGGAGTCGGGAGGTCGGGAGGTCGGGAGGTCGGGAGGTCGGGGGCATTCCTGTTCCCTATTGGCTCTTGGCTCTTGGCTCTTGCCTATTCCCAATTCCCTGTTCCGGGATCCGCTGTTCCCTTGATTTTTAGAACACTGAACTGATACTTTTTCATAAGTTAATCGGGCTAAATTCAGTATCTAAATACACTTTTGGTGTGTTTTTTTGGTTGATCCCTATGGGTTTTTGGTATAAAGCAAGCCAATTCTTTCAGAAGCCATCTCTTTTTGTTACTTTTTGTAAAATAAAATGTATCTATTTGTAACAAACTTCTTAAGAAAATATTAAAGCTTCAGTGGCTAACGATATGGCTATAACCTAGGCTGGTCAACAGCTTGCTATCTATAAGAAGCTGAGGTAAGAGGTAGCAGAATGAAATGTGAAGAGGAGATAAAATTTTCCTGAACAAAGACTTATCATGAAAACATTGAATTTACCTATATCTAGTTGCAGATTTTGCCAGTATTATCAGTCAGAAGGACGACGAGGGGGTATGTGTCAACAACTGGGGGTGCCTGTCAGAGCTAGCTGGAAAGCTTGTGCTTTTGCTGTGCCTACATTTTCTTCTTCTTCTTCTTCTTGGGAGACACTAGAACAGATGTGGCAAGATGAACAACTGATGCTCACAGAGGAGCTATCGGTAACGTGCTCTGAAACATCCTCTGGGACAGACACGACCGTTCAAGGTGAGACCATCACCTCTAAAAGTTCGTCAACAGATATCATGCTGGTGTAAATTGTTGAAGTAAATTGTTCGTATTATCAGCAATATCAGCAGTAACTTACTAGTGACTTTACCCTTAATACAATCAATAATTCAAATAAAAAAATTTCACAAAAACCAGTTTAAACCAAATCTTCTAGTTCTAGTAGTTACCTGCTTACAGGTGTCAGCTGAAAAAGCCAAATAATTTCATAAAAATCGGCACCTGATATCTGCTATTAAAATAGCTTTACTCGCACTTTGATTCAAAATAAGGTGCGTTTTTTATTGATAATCAGATCTGGCACTAAGTTTAAAATTAACCATGTAAAGGTAGGGAACAGGGAAGGGGGAACAGGGAACAGTGATATAAGCATATGCGCTACGCGCACCCTACTTGAGGTGCTATCAGCCATCAGCCGTCAGCCGTGAGCTAAAAGCCCACGCTACTTGAGGTGCCGTCAGCTATCATGCTTAAAATAAACCTCGTTCGTGTAGCGTGCGCCGTTCGCGTAGCGTGCGCCAAGGCACAATATTAAGAATTAAATTCGCCACGGGTCGCACCTAATAGTTCGAGATTAATCAGAATTGAAAGTCTGGGGATTTGCCCATAAGCTGACTGCTGATAGCTGACGGCACCTCAAGTAGCGTGCGCGTAGCGCATATGCTTACACTGCTATAATCTAAGGTAACCAAGGGTATTGACGAAAATCTGGTGGACGCTTTTCTAAGAAAGCTTGTTTACCTTCAGCTCCTTCTTCTGTCATGTAATAGAGTAACGTAGCATTACCAGCTAGCTCTTGTAGACCAGCTTGACCGTCGCAATCCGCGTTAAAGGCAGCTTTCAAGCAACGAATGGCAATAGGACTTTTTGCCAAAATTTCCTTTGCCCACTGTAGCCCTTCTGCTTCCAACTTCTCCACTGGAACGACACAGTTAACTAAACCCATTTCTAGGGCTTGAGATGCGGTGTATTGACGACAGAGAAACCAAATTTCTCGGGCCTTTTTTTGACCAACAATTCGGGCAAGATAGCTAGCGCCAAACCCACCATCAAAACTACCGACTTTCGGGCCAGTTTGACCAAAGATAGCATTATCAGCAGCAATAGTTAGGTCACAAATCACATGTAGGACATGACCACCACCAATAGCATATCCAGCAACTAGGGCAATCACTACTTTGGGCATGGAACGAATCAGGCGTTGTAAATCTAATACGTTTAAGCGAGGAACGCCATCTTCTCCAATATATCCAGCCTGACCTCGTACACTTTGGTCACCACCAGCACAAAAGGCGTATTTGCCATCGGTGTGGGGACCAGCACCAGTTAATAAAACAACACCAATACTGTGATCTTCGCGGGCATCACAGAAAGCATCATAAAGTTCAAAGACGGTTTTGGGACGAAAGGCGTTGCGTTTGTGGGGACGATTGATGGTAATTTTAGCAATACCGTCGGTTTTGTGGTATAGAATGTCTTCGTAAGTTTTGGCAGTTTGCCAATCAATTTGCATAACCTTTTCCATGGGTGCGATCGCTGTTTAAGTTCACAATCATATCAAATTAAAAACGTTACCTTGTTTCTAAGCATTGTCATTCCCACTTACAATCGCTTACCGATTCTAAAAAAGTGCCTAATCGCGTTAGAAAATCAACAAATCAGGCAAGATAGCATAGGTGCGCTTGACCTTGGCGAATTAAATTCGCCACGGGTCGCACCTCAGGTCTTGGATTATGAAGTTGTTTTAGTAGATGATGGTTCAACGGATGGCACTTTAGATTGGTTGGCAGCACACGGGGATCAGTTTCCCCATGTACACTCATTTGCTCAAAACCATGCTGGACCGGCTGCAGCCCGGAATCTAGGGGTGAAGGAGGCTAAGGGTGAAATAATTATCTTTATTGATAGTGATTTAGTAGTTACTGAGCATTTCCTCCAGTCTCATGCTGATGCTTTGATACAGGCAGAGCAGCGTCTGGGATGCGATCGCTTATTCACTTACGGTTGGGTGATCAATACCTGTAATTTTGACGACCCTACCAGCGAACCTTATAAAATTACTGATTTCTCTGCTGCCTATTTTGCGACGGGGAATGTTGCGATCGCACGAAAATGGCTCTTAGAAGCTGGACTCTTTGATACTCGCTTCCAACTCTATGGCTGGGAAGACTTAGAACTAGGTGTCCGACTCAAACAGCTGGGCTTAAAACTGATTAAATGTCCCGAAGCGGTAGGTTATCATTGGCATCCTCCCTTTAGCCTCGACCAAATTCCCCGGATGATTGACCGGGAAATTCAACGGGGGCGTATGGGTGTGTTATTTTACCGGAAGCACCCTACCTGGGAAGTCAGGATGATGATTCAGATGACCTGGCTACACCGATTACTCTGGGGGATTCTGTCTTTAGGTGGACGACTCAACGAACGCACCATGGCTCCCTTTTTACAATGGCTAATTGACCGAGGTAAATCCCAGCTAGCTTTAGAAATTGCCCGAATTTTCCTTAACTGGTATAACGTCCAAGGTGTTTATGCTGCTGAGCGGGATATGGAAGGTTGAAGGTTTAAGGTTGAAGGTTAGATGTTGAAGGTTGAAGGTTTAAATTTTAATGTTAAAAGTTGAAGGTTGAACGCGATCGCGTGGCCTTTTGGCCAAGGTTGAAAGTCAAGAAAATAGTTAAGCTGATTTGCATTTAAATTCGTTATTTCCCGTTCCCTGTTCCCTGTTCCCTGTTCCCTGTTCCCTGTTCCCTCTTCCCTGTTCCCTAAAATATTTAGTGATTACTGGAAAGAGAAAGCTGCGATCGCTAAACAACCCCATCCCAAGATCAACGCTGCACCACCTAATGGTGCGATCGCTCCTAGCCACTTGATCCCGGTTAAACTCAGGGCGTACAAACTGCCAGAAAAAATTGCAATTCCAGCGATAAAAGCTGAGCCAGCTACGGTAAGGGAGGTTTGTGCTACTTCTGCACGGCTCAACAACAAGGCTACCAACATTAGCGCTAGAGCATGGTACATTTGATAGCGAGCACCAGTCTGAAAAATTTCCAATGCTCGTTCGGTCAGTTTCTCTTTCAAAGCGTGGCTAGCAAAGGCTCCAGCTGCTACTGATAATCCTCCTAAAATCGATGCGATCGCTAAAAAAATCCGAGTCATCAATTTTGTCCTTACTAAAGTGTAAAATTATAAAATATTCTCCCTTCTTCAGTAACCTCAAAGGTGGCATCACACTCTCTAGCTTTGTGATCCAAATAGTCTTGAGCTACAGCTATAGGAAGTTTGGCTGCCATTGCTAATTTCAAGACTGAAATTCTACCATTTTCGTCTTGAATCAAGCGATAAAATGTAGACTGAAGGTGCTCGATAACTTCTTTTTGATCTTGTCGATACATTACCCATGTTAACCATACTCCCCAGAAGGTAGCTGGGATACCTACTATCAAGCTTCCCACTGCATCAACTTTATCTTGCGACGTTGCTTCCCTTCGAGTTGATACTACAACAGGTACCATCAATAATAGAATACCAAAGGTAAGCAGCAAACCAGCAGATATTTTTTTAAACCGTTTCATTATAGCAAATTTTTAACAAACGTTTATCAGCTTTCAGCTTTCAGCTTTCAGGTAATTATTCAGCTTTCAGCTTTCAGCTTTCAGCTTTCAGCTTTCAGGTAATTATTCAGCTATCAGCTATCAGCTATCAGCTATCAGCTTTCAGCTTTCAGGTAAGTATTCAGCTTTCAGCTTTCAGCTTTCAGCTTTCAGCTTTCAGCTTTCAGCTCTGAGCTATCAGCTCTGAGCTATCAACTCTCAGCTTTTGAATAAAACAAGTAAGGATTGGAATAATGCTGAGTGAAGTCCCAGGGTCGTTCGCACAGCGTGGCCAAACGCGCACGCGTGGCCGTTCGCGTAGCGTGGCCAAAAGGCCAAAAGGCCAAGGCCAAAGCCTGTGCCAAAAAGCACCTCAAGTAGCGTGAGCTTTTAGCTCACGGCTGACGGCTGAATGCTTACGCTTTCAGCTTTCAGTTATCAGTTATCAGCGTGTCGCGTATCAGCTTATGGGTTACCTCCCAGGGTCGAAGCCTGTGCCAGGCTACTGTTCGCGCAGCATGCGCGTAGCCCAATCGGTGCTTTTGAATCAAAGCGGTAAGCATTCATTTAATCTCTGTTACATCTGCTGACTGCTGAGGGCTGACCGCTGAGGGCTGACCGCTGAGGGCTGACCGCTGAATGCTTTTTTTTTAGTTACGGATAGCCTCCAATAAGCGAGAATAGTAAAAGCGAGTGCTAGTCATTTCCTGTCGCTGAATCGAAAACCCATTATTTACTAAAATATTAACGATATCTGCTTCTCGATGCTGATAGGCACGAGTGGTTTTACTTGGTCCTGGAAAAAACTCACCAATCTTTTTGAGTGCAGTAAGAAGCAACGTTTTCGGGGCAAAACTAAGAATTAAACGAGACTCGGCCAAAGAGGCTAAGTGAGTTATCATTTCAGCCGCTTTATCCTGGGGATAATGAATCAACACATCTAGACAAATTACGGTGTGGTAGCTACCACCTAACCCTTCCAAATCCTTGACCATAAACGAGAGATTGTCAGTATTCCCTAAACTCTCCTTAGCCCTTACCTTGGCTTCTTCTACCATTTTGTGAGAAATATCACTAGCAAAAACTATAGCGCTAGCTTTTGCCAGAGGAATACTAAGACTCCCAACACCACAGCCAGCATCACAAATCGACAAACCTGACAAATTTCCATCAGCCTCCAGCCAACTAATCACTTTATCCACAGTCTGCTGATGACCAATCCGGATATCTTGCTGTACCCGGTTAACCTCGCCATCACCATAAATCCGCCGCCAGCGGTCAAACCCAGTGGCATTGAAATAGTCTTTAACAATCGCCTTATCATTAACTGTATTCATATTTAATAACAAACACTCTCCTGAGCTTGGTGTCCTTCCCGTCTTTGCGGTTCATCACAAATCATCCCATGGATATTGACGACCTTCTCCAATCCTTTAAATACTTTGGCGTTGAGCTTGGCTTAGAACGGATTAAGCAACTTCTATCGCGCTTAGGTAACCCCCAGCAGAATTTTCCAATCATTCACGTGGCTGGAACTAATGGTAAAGGCTCAGTTTGTGCCTACCTGTCTTCTATACTCACCCAAGCTGGCTACCGAGTCGGACGTTATACTTCTCCTCACTTGGTTGATTGGACAGAACGGATTTGCCTTAACCAAGAACCCATCTCTAGCCATACCCTAGGCACAATTTTGGAGCAAGTTAAGGCAGCAATTCCAAAAAACTGTTCCGATCCACCTACCCTATTTGAAGTGACTACTGCTGCTGCTTGGTTGTATTTTGCTCAGCAGCAGGTGGATGTGGCTGTAATAGAAGTGGGATTGGGAGGACGGCTGGATGCAACGAATGTATGCGATCGCGTTTTGGTTAGTATTATCACATCCCTGAGTTGGGAACATTGGCAGCGTCTTGGTCCAACCTTGGCTGATATTGCTAAGGAGAAGGCTGGAATCCTAAAGCCTGGCTGTCCTGCGGTAATTGGTCCGCTCCCGCCAGAGGCTAGGGCAGTGGTTGAATCAAGGGTGAATCAGTTGGGGTGTCCAGTGGTGTGGGTAGACTCAGCAGTGGATTTGCCAGAAGGTAAGACCCCAAGCACCGGAAAGCATCTCAGATGGGTGGAGTATGGGGGAGTCAGCTATAATTTGCCCTTGTTGGGGGAGGTGCAGTTGGTTAATTCGGCGATTGCGATCGCAACGGTACAAGTTCTGCAACAGCAAGGTTGGGAGATTCCAGAAGATGCGATCGCATTGGGGATGGCGAAAACCACTTGGCTGGGACGTTTGCAGTGGACTAGCTGGGAGAATCACCATTTACTGATTGATGGAGCCCATAATCAAGCCTCTGCTCAGGTTTTGAGACAATATGTTGATACCCTAGGTAAATCGGTCAACTGGGTCATGGGTATACTCTCAACCAAAGACCATGCTGGTATTTTTAATGCCTTGCTCAGACCAGGGGATCGATTATCTCTAGTGCCAGTACCAGACCATAGTTCAGCTGAGTTAGACTACTTGGCTACTCTCGCGCAACAAATTTGTCCAACCTTAGCCGATTGTGCTATGTATCCAGAGTTAGTGACAGGACTCCGTGGTACCTTTAACAAAGCCGAAGCTGAAGAGAAGATTACTGTCCTTTGTGGTTCTCTGTACCTAGTTGGTCACTTTTTGCGAACAGAAGCTTTTGTTGGTGGTAATGGGAATAGCTAATCGCTAATCGCTAATCGCTACAGTAATTAATTTCAGGATTAATCAAAAAATTGTCATGATTATAAGATAAATTGGGTACGATCAAAAGCAACCTAATGTTGAAACCCCCATCTACCTAACTCAGATCGGGTAGCTAAATAAATTCTGATAATTTTTGATCCCATATTCCCAGATCCGCTACTCCCTACTCCCTTTGCTAGATATGGTTAACCGTTTTAAAAATTTATTTTCCCGGCGCAAGCAAGGTGTTGGTATAGAATTAGCCCCAGAACGAATTCATATTGCTCAATTGCAGCGGCAAGGTCAGAGCCTCAAAGCTACCACCCTATATGCTCATGAGGTTCCAGAAGGGATCTGGGAAGGAGGACAGATTGTTGATTCCCCTGGTTTAGCGGAACTGATTCGAGAAGCCCTACAGGAAAGTCAAGTGAAAGTGGAGCGGGTTGCGACTGCTTTACCCATGCGGGAAGCAGTAATCCGGATTATTCCGATTCCTGCTGAGCTAGATGATAACGAGCTCCGGGATATGGTACTCAACCATGAAGCTGGCTTATATTTGCCCTATCCCCGGGAAGAAGTGGATTTGGATTATCAGAAGCTTGGCTTCTTCGTCGATGAAGATGGAATCGAAAAGGTGCAAGTGCTGCTGGTGGCTACTCGTAAAGAAATCACCGATAGCTATCTCGATACCTTTGAGCAGGTAGGTTTACAAGTAGATGTACTGGAAATTAATAGCTTTGCCCTGATTCGTACCATCCGAGAACAACTGCGTCAATTTCCTTCCCAAGAAGCAGCCGTTCTGGTAGATATTGAATTTGATAGTACTGAAATTGCCATTATTGTAGATGGTGTACCGCAGTTTTCCCGTACTGTTCCCATTGGTACCTACCAACTTCAGAGTGCTCTATCACGGGCGATGAATTTACCAGCCTCTAGAAACACTGAACTCCTCCAAGGGATGACTATTCCCAGTACCCCAGTTGATGGCATGCGCACCGGCTCGACCGGGGTAAATCCAGGTATGGTAGCTCTGATCCAAGTCTTGGGAGAAATTGCTGATGAACTACGCCGCTCTATCGATTTTTACCTCAATCAGATGGACAATCTAGAAGTAGCCCAACTTCTACTAGCTGGTCCTGGGGGTGGTATCGGACAACTTGATGAATTTTTCACCCAACGGTTAAGCTTGCCTACGATTCAGGTGGATCCCGTGGCGGCTCTTTCTCTAGAAGTGGAGAAAGATATTCCGATGGTACAACGACCGAGCTTAGGAACTGTGCTTGGATTAGGATTACGAGAGGTATAGCACTATGTATAGTCTTGATATTAATTTTTTAAAAGACCGAAATCCTGAGGAGATCAAGTCCGTTCAGGATGGAGCGGCTAGACCAGGGATGGCCCTAGGGGAAATGACCCCTCTACTGATTGGAGCTGCAGTCGGTCTAATCCTACCTGGATTGGTGGGAGGCTTTTGGGTAGTTCTCCAACATCAAAACGCCCGGTTGAAGGAAGAAATTGCTGATGTTGACAAGAAACTGGCAGCCTTGGGGGCGCAAAAGCAACGAATTAGTAAGCTAAACAAGGAACTCAAGCTGGTCAACGACGAAACTAATGCTCTTGCCAGTGTCTTTAATCAAATTAAGCCTTGGTCAGCGATGTTACAGGACATTCGTGAGCGCACTCCCCCCGGAGTCCAAATTAAAGACATCGAGCAACAGCAAGTCACTGACAAAAATGCTTCTAAGGATGAGTCTAACGCTAACTCACGACCTAGAATTGAGCTGGATATTTCCGGTACAGCTCGAACCTTTGATGATGTGAATTACTTTTTGCTGACGCTACAGAATTCTTCCTTTTTCGACAAAAATGACACTCAACTGATCAAAGCTCAGTTAATCAATAATCCCACCAAATTAGAAATTCCTGAGAGTCAAAAAGAATTAGTAACTCAGGTAAAATATACCCTGCCAAAAGTGGTAGAATATACTATTAAAACTCAACTGAGTGATATCCCCGCTTCTGAGATATTAAAAGAGTTAGACCGTAAAGGAGCAGTAGGATTAGTGACTCGGATTAGAAACCTTCAATCCCAAGGAGTGATTCAACAATGACCTATGCTACTGATGACGACTTTATGAGTGTTGAAGGTCAGGAGGAAGAGCCTGAGTATCCTACTGCCTTCGGCATTACCTTTACTCCCCAAGTTTCTGGGATTACCTTTGCTATTCTTGGTGTGGCCGCTGCTGTCTATCTAGCCATGAACCTGATGTTACCGGCTTGGCAGGAGTATCAGACTTTACGAAATGATTTATCAACCAAGCAAGATGACCTCCAAAATCCCGAAGTACTCCAGAAAAAAATTAAACAGAAAGAGGATGAACTCAAGCAAGCCAAGCAGCAAAACCGCCGGGTTTTGAGTTTGTTTGCCAGTGACAAAACTTTGGATACCTTATTGATTGATCTCAATACCTTTGTTAAGAATACTAGAGGAACTTTGCTTAGATATGAGCCAGATTCCGAGGGAATCAATATAGTTAATGATGGGTCTCTAGGAACCTTAGTTGATGGAAAATTAAAACGGAGAACCGTCAATGTCGAAATTGAGGGTAGCTTCCAACAAGTGCAGTCAATTATGCGCAGCTTTGAGCGGCTACAGTCGATGTTGCTGATCAAAGACCTAGAAGCTCAAATCAGTGAACCGCAAACACTAGTGCTACAGCAAGGTAGAGTAGTTCCTGGTCCTCAACCTAAGCTGAAAACTAGCTTAACCCTGGAAGCTCTCATGCCTGCTAGAGATTTGGATAAGGAGGAAGAAAAAGCTGAGGAAAAGAATGATAAGAAACAGTCAGGTAAGAAGAAATAATCCCAAATTACTTTATTATTGCTACCAATAATGATGGGTAGATGGCAAGATGGGTAAATTGATCGGTAGGCAAGTTGTTGGAAATTGGGATAACTTGCTGTTTGATTGATATGACAGGGTTATTAGTGTTGGTGATTATGGTTGTTTGTTGAGTGTTTAGTGTTTTCTCTTTAACGTCTCAACGGTCAATAGTCAATAGTCAACCGTCAACAGCCCTTTGTATGGAATAATTTCTGTGATTTGAGTCAGGAGATTTGAGGAAGTGACCGTGAGACAGATTCAAGTATGTGGTGGAGTGTTTGCGGCTACAGCAGTGGCTTTATGGGCAACACAGCCTGTAGTCGCAGCAAGCCAAGTTAGTGCCATACGGTTCAACCAGCAGGGGAGTGAACTGGAACTGAAACTTGAGACAAAAGGGGGCAATGAGCGTCCACAGATTTTTGCTGTTAACCAAGGCAATGTTTTGGTAGCTGATCTGGTTAATACCCAGCTGAGTTTGCCCAAAGGGACTAACTTCCGTGAAACTAACCCCCTACCCAATATCAGTGCGGTTGCGGTTAAGGAACTGGATGACAATCGGGTCAGGGTGACAATTCGAGGCACTGACAAACTGCCAATAAGTTCACTGATCCAAAGGGACGCTCAGGGAATTACCTTAGGCATTGACACCACTACTGAGAATCAGGGGATATTATCTATCCAAGACTCATCGGTGATGAAGCTGGCTCAAGTTCCTAATCCTCAATTTCCTAATACAGAAACTAATACTGAAACGGAACAGATGGAGAAACCAGCGGAACTTTCTGAACCAGAACCAGAGACAGAGGCTAACCCCTCAGAAACTCCTGAACCTCCAGAAATCGTGGCTCCTGAACCAGATGTGCTGGTACCTGAGCCAGAAATTATTATTGATGGGATACCGGCAGCTCCAGCTAATGCGGTGCAACCGATTGCGCCAGCGCCCCCCTTCTTACCTAGAGCAGTAGCACCACCAGTAGGGGATATTGCAGTTTCCAATATTAATGCTGCTGCTAGCACTATAGATCTTGGCACAGCAATTCTAGTGCCCCGTTTAGTATTACGAGAAGCACCGATTCGAGAAGTGTTGTCTCTGTTGGCTCGTTCTGCTGGACTCAATCTGGCCTTTGCTGAGTCAGATGAAGACTCGGGTGTAGCACAGTTCACCATTTCTATTGATTTAGAAAACGAACCCGTCCAAGATGCTTTCAACTATATTCTCCAGCTGTCTGGTCTTCAGGCTAACCGTCGGGGAAGCACAATTTTTGTTGGGGCCAAACTCCCTCAAGCCGCTCGTAATTTAATTAGTCGTACTCTACGGCTCAATCAAGCCAGTGCCCAAGGGGCTGCTACTTTCTTAGCCACTCAGGGAGCAGAAGTGCAACAGGTAGTAAGCGAGACCGAAGAAATCATCGATCCTGAAACCCAACGAGTGGTGCGACAAATCCAACGAGCCCCAGAAATTCAACCAGTTACCGCTGAGCGGGAAGACGGTAGCCAAGGGGCACTGTTGCTGGAGGGATTAGCAGTATCTACGGATGAGCGACTTAATTCTATATCTCTGGTAGGTGAGCCCAGGCAAATTGAAATTGCGACCTCTTTACTCAAACAGTTGGATGCTCGTCGCCGTCAAGTGGCAGTAAATGTCAAGATTATTGATGTTAACCTGGCTGGAACGGATGCTTATAATGCCAGTTTCTCCTTTGGGATTAATGATACCTTTGTAGTCAGTGATGGCGGAGCCGCAGCAGTTAATTTCGGCAGGGTTAATCCCCCCAGTAGAGATGATGTAATTAGTGGTCAGTTTCCTAATATTGAGCCATTTGATTTTCGTGCTGTAGACGGAGACGGTGATATATTCTTCGATAGACAAAATGCTCCCTTTGATAACGTGATTGAGGGTTTCAATGAAACCGCTGGTACTCCATCACTCTTCGCACGTCCTGGTTTTGGTCGAAATAATAATCCATTCCAGCCAGGTGTGACGGATGTCCAGCGTCAAGATGATGGAAACGAGTTTGATTTTGCTCTTCCTTCTCTATTTGAGTTCCCTGATAAGTTCTTATTAACCTTGGAGGCTCAGATAGAGAGCAGCAACGCCAAGATTCTGACCGACCCGACTCTAGTGATCCAAGAAGGGCAGCAAGCTAGTGTCAAGTTGGTTCAGGAAGTACTGACTAGTGTGAGGACAGATATAGACTTAGATGGTGGTGTGGCCACTAGAACCATCACCCCGGTTATTGAAGAGGCTGGTTTAACGCTAAATGTGAATGTTGAGAGAATTGACGACAATGGTTTTATCACCTTATCTACAGCTCCCATAATCACAGCTCCTTCGGGAACTCAAGTGTTTGAGAGTGATAATGCAGAAAATACAATCACATTCCTCAGTCGCCGAGAACTGAGCTCTGGGCTAGTTCGTCTGCGGGATGGTCAGACGTTAATTCTATCTGGCATTATTCAGGACAATGACCGCACAACCATAACGAAAGTGCCAGTTTTGGGTGATATTCCCTTACTTGGTGCTCTGTTCAGAAGTACCGAGAAGGTCAATGAACGCCGTGAAGTGATTATCCTGCTGACCCCTCAAATTATGGATGATACAGACCGCAATGGTGGGTATGGTTACAGCTACACTCCTGGACGGGATGCCCGTCAAATGTTAAACCGGGGAGGATTTCAGTCTCCAGGTAATTAAGGTAAAGGTAAGGTAAACGTCAATCAACACTTATCTCCCCGAGCGAGGGATTGCTCGCTCGGGGGTAATCAACTTATGGATTTGACTACTCCCCCCTACTTTAGTGGTGGGAATAGTTAGGTTTTGAAACTTTTACGTGTTTATTTGTTTTTGGTTGACAATTTTATTGACTTGGTTTGATTTAATTTTTATAAATCCTTAATTATACCTTATTTTAAGGTTTATTGTCAATATATAAAAAAGGCTCTCACCTTTGCTATCCCATAGGAGGCTCACCAAGCACTGCTAGAGCGAGGGGCTTACCTTAAATGAATTATATATAATTAACAATGATTGATCATCAAAAATTCTGATTGCCTACTCCCTCAGGAATAAATTTAGGGGAGCATTTTGGGGCAAAATTCTGAAATCTATATAAATTAAAGCATTCAACGATCCATATAGGCATTGCAAACATTAGAATAATGCAGTGAAACCTTGAAGCTGCGAGTGTTGCAGCGATTTTTTTGTTGAAAACCCTGGTTGGATGATCTGAAAAACAAGGAGATTTGAATGAATAAGGGTGAATTAGTTGATAAAGTGGCGGAAAAAGCTACTGTAACCAAAAAACAAGCCGATGCAGTACTAACTGCTACGATAGAGACGATTATGGAAGCAGTGTCCGAGGGTGATAAAGTCACCTTAGTGGGCTTTGGTTCCTTTGAATCCCGGGAGCGTAAGGCTCGTGAGGGCCGCAATCCCAAAACCGGTGAAAAGATGGAAATTCCGGCAACTAAGGTTCCAGCCTTTTCTGCTGGTAAGGTTTTTAAAGAGAGAGTTGCACCACCGAAGGAGTAATCGCTGATTCACTCAGAAACTTGTCCTTGAAACGACCAACTCACGGGGGAAATTTAGCCTGGGCAGCAGCACTGGCTAACTGTCCTCCTTCCTTAATTATTGATTTTTCTGCCAGCATCAATCCTCTTGGTCCCCCTAAAAGTGCGATCGCAGCGATTGAGTCTGGGCTAAATAACCTGGTAGCTTATCCTGACCCCAATTATGCCGAGCTGCGGCAGTGTTTGACGCAACTGCATCCAACCCTGCCCCCAGACTGGATTCTTCCAGGTAATGGCTCAGCCGAATTATTAACTTGGGCTTGTCGCGAGCTATCAGAACTAGATCAGACCTTGATGATTACCCCAGCATTTAGGGACTACCAACGGGGACTGAAGGCATTTGGAGCAAGAATTAGGAAGTGCCCCCTGATGAGGGAACTCTCGAGACCTAGTCTCAGATGGGGAGATGGGGAGATGGGCCGCGAGATTGATTCTTTGATGCCCTTACTCCCTGACTCCCTTACTTCCTTACTCCCACAAGAGGGGACTCGAAAGGGTTTGCTGCTGAATACCCCCCACAATCCCACAGGTCAATTGTTTACCTTAGAAGCAATTGAGCCTTATCTGAAGCAATTTGCTTTGGTGATTGTGGATGAGGCTTTCATGGATTTCCTGCCTCCTGAGCAGGAGCAAAGCCTGATTCCTTTAATTGGGGATTATCCGAACTTGGTAATTTTGCGATCGCTTACCAAGTTTTACAGCCTTCCTGGACTCAGACTAGGTTATGGCATTGCCCACCCTGAGCGACTCCAACGTTGGCAGAAGTGGCGGGACCCTTGGCCAATCAATACCTTAGCAGCGGCAGCCGCAGCTGCCGTGGTCCAGGATAGAGCATTTCAACAGCAAACCTGGGATTGGTTAGCACCAGCGCGTAGGCAACTGTTTCAGGGACTGGCTAAGTTACCTGGTCTCCAACCTTACCCCAGTGCAGCTAACTTCTTGCTAGTACACTCAGAAAAATCCACTTCACAGATCCAAGCACAACTACTCCAACACCATCGGATTCTGATTCGAGATTGCCTAAGCTTCCCGGAATTAGGCGATCGCTTTTTCCGGGTCGCTGTACGTACACAGGCAGATAACCAACGCTTACTAACAGCTTTAGACGCTATCTTGATAAGTTGAAGGTTAGAAGGTTGAAGGTTAGAAGGTTGAAGGTTAGAAGGTTGAAGGTTGAAGGTTAGAAGGTTGAAGGTTGAAGGTTGAAGGTTGAAGGTTAGAAGGTTGAAGGTTGAAGGTTGCTGGCCGTAGGCGTCTGTTGTCGGATAGGTTAGTTAGATGGTTGTTCGCGTAGCGTGGCCAAAAGGCCAAGGTTAGAGCCTGAAACCTGTAACTTTCAACCTGTAACCTGTAACTTGAAACCGCGTCACCTGTAACCTGTAACCTGTAACCTTCAACCTACCCTACGGGAACGCCAAGGGCTGCCTGTAACCTGCTAACCTTTAACTGTTGGACGAATGACTGTTGACTATGACCTAATTATCATTGGTAGCACTCCTGCTGGTGTCTATGCTGCTGTTGCGGCTGCTGGTTTAAAGGCTCGTGTGGCTCTGGTAGACCCTCAGCCAGGACAAACTAGCTGGCTAGGACAAGGGGCTATTTACACCAGAGTATTAAGTGAGATTGGGCGTAAGCTTGAGCAGATGCGTGACGCTGCTCAATGGCGTATTTATCCTCAAATAGCTGATTCAACTGAACCAGACATGTCACAGACCGGGTTTCCATCCCTACCACTAACTGAGGTGATGGAATGGGCTAATCTAGTGGTTGCCAACTGCTCAGAACAGAATTCTCCGGCTATTTTAGCTGCTTTAGGAATTGATATTATCACGGGTGAGGGGGAATTTTGCCGACTGCCTCACCTCGGTTTTGTAGTCAACAACCGACGTTTGCGGTCTCGTGCGTATCTGATCGCTACTGGCTCTCGCCCAGATATTAGCGATATCAAAGGGTTACAGACCATAGACTATTTCACACCAAACGATATCTGGCACAAAGTGTTGAAGGTTGGAAAGTTGAAGGTTGCAGGTTCAACCTCCCAACCTTCACTACCCAAAAGCTGGGTAGTAATTGGTGATGAGCCTATTGCTCCAGAACTAGCTCAGACCTTAGTGAGACTCGGTTGTGAGGTAACGTTGGTGGTCAGTACTACCCGTATTTTGTTCCAGGAAGACCTAGAAGCATCTAGGCTCATACAAGCTCAGTTAGAAGCTGAGGGAATTCGGGTTCTGACGGATAGTCCAGTTGATCAGGTCAGAGAGATTGAGGGTAAAACCTGGGTTCAGGCTGGTAATAAGGCGATTGAAGCTGATGCCATTTTACTGGCTACGGGTGAGCAACCCAATGTGGAATCCTTAAATCTAGAAGGGGTTGGGATAAAGTACACTCAGCAGGGTCTTCAGCTCAATCAGAAGCTACAAACGACTAATCCCCGCATCTATAGCTGTGGCAAGATGGCTGGTGGTTATCCCTGTGGCCATATTGCCCAGTATCAAGCCAGCATTGCCTTGAAGAATGCATTGTTTTTCCCCTGCTTTAAGGTGGACTATCACGGGATTCCTTGGACAGTCTTAACTGAACCCCAATTAGCACGGGTAGGTCTTACAGAAGTAGAAGCTAGAAAGCGCTATGGTAAGAATCTATGGGTGATGCGAGAATATTTTAAAGAGTTAGATCAGGCTCAGCTCCTGGGGCAAACCACTGGGTATATGAAACTGGTAGTGGGGCGCAATGGGACAATTTTAGGAGCAACCATAGTTGGATCACAAGCAACAGAATTAATTGGGGAAATTACCCTAGCGATTGAGCAGAAAATTAACTTGGGTCTGTTGGCAAATGTCTATTATCCCTATCCGACCTTGTCAGAGATTTTTAAGAAAACGGCAATCGAGTGGCAGCGCCAACGAATGAGTCGTAATCAGACTTTAAAAAACTTTCTGGAAGGCTTCTTTAACCTACGCCGTAGTTGGTCAAAATGAATGTTGATTACCATTACTTTAAGCTTAAACCTTAAGTATTTAACAGTTAACATTTAAAATTTAAAAGTCAACATTCAAGCTTCAACTTCTGCATTAAAATGACAGCAATCAGCAAACCAAATGAATTCCAGTATAAACCCCTGTACAAGCCTAACCAACTGATTTACGGTACAGGTCAAACGGCGGTGATTACCGGATGGACGATCAAAGACGCGATCGCAAAAAAGTTAAACCCCTCGGAATTTGCTGTGGTCGGACAGTTATACAGTCCCACCCGGGGAATTAGCCTACTCATTCGTAATCTCCTCGCTAATCCCCATGTCCGCTACTTGGTCATTCTCAACGCTACTAAGGAAGACCGCAATGCTGGGAGTGGAACTTGCTTGCTGGACTTTTTCCACCATGGGGTTGAAGAAGGGAGTAGTGATACTGGTCGTCACTGCTGGGTGATTCGCTCTTCTATCAAAGGGTATATTGACATCGAGATTCCCTTAGTCATCCTAGAACAACTCAGAAAGGAAATTTCTGTGGCAGAGGCTGATTCGATTACCCAAGCCGTTAGTCTGGTTAAGTCTTATGGCTCCAAAACTCAAGAGCCCTGGGGAACACCATTAGAATTTCCCATGGCCAATGATGTCGGGGCATCTGGCTGTGCCCCCCTAAAACCAGGACCGCGCTACGGACATCGCATTCAAGGGCGAACGATAGCTGAAACTTGGGTTAAAATAATTCATCGCATTAAAACTACCGGCACAATTCGGCCCACCGGTTATGACGGATATTGGCAAGAGCTAATTGATTTAATGGCAGTAGTAACGGCAGAACCTCCTGAATTTTACTTTCCTCAGCCCAATTATTTACCATGCGATCGCGACTTTATCCAAGAATACATTCATCAAATCCTGGACGACGCACCCGTAGTAGAAGGGGTGAAATATACTTATGGTCAACGTCTACGTTCTTGGTTCGGACGTGACCAAATCGAGCAAGTCATCACCAAACTCATTGGTGAAATTGATGCCGCCAGTGCAGTGATGTCCCTGTGGGATGTGAAAGACCATGAGAAAGGGGGTAGTCCTTGTCTGAATCACATCTGGCTGAGAGTTGTGGATAATGAATTGTCCCTAACCGCAACATTGAGAAGTAATGATATGTTTAGCGCCTGGGCAGCTAATGCCTTTGGACTCAGAGCCCTACAGCAGTATGTTAAAGACCAAATTGCTAAGCGCGGGGGTATTCAATTAAAAATGGGACCGCTGATTACTGTTAGTCAAAGTGCTCATATTTATGATGATTGTTATGACTATGCTGATCGGATTATTCAAAATCAGTATCAAAAACTTATCAATTCAGAACAGAAACAGTATGCTGATTCGATTGGTAATTTCTTGATTGAAACCGAAAATACTAATATTATAGTGAAGCAGACAACCCCTGGTAGCGGGGAAGTAATTGCTACGTATTCTGGTAAAAATGCCATGAGTTTAGCTAGAAAAATTTGTAGTGATAATCCTTCAATACAACCTAGTCATGCGGTCTATTTAGGAATAGAATTAGAAAAAGCTTGGATAGCCATAAAGGAAGACAAAAATTATCAGCAATTATAGCGTTTTTAGTAATTATGAACTACAAAGTAATGGGTGGCACGGGAGTAGGGATTAGGGACTTGCATGTAAAAAAAATACCAATTAAAGTAGGGTGGGCAAAGTTATCTTATCTATAAGACTCATTTGAACCAAAATGTTTTTGCCCACCCTACAAGCTAAAATCTGGTATTTTATTTTTTGGCTACTCCCTTAGGGAGTGGTTAATGGAAAAATTGACTCTACATCATGACTAGGATAAATGCTTTATAAGCATCAACTATAGATAACTAAAAAAAGGATTTTTGGTGTAAACAATAACCAAAGACATTTTGAACAATAGTTATTTGTAAGATAACAAGTTATAGCAGTCGAAGTATTATAACAGTCGAAGTAAAGGTTAAGACATGTTTATGTTCCTTGTTCCCTATTCCCTGTTCCCTGTTCCCTGTTCCCTTGAAACAGAGATGATATAGCGCTACGCGCAAGTCAGAAGGAACGAAGTCAGAAGTCAGAAGTAAGCTATGACTAAGTTTCCGAGTTTAGGAATATCATAATCTTAATGCGTAGTGCTATATTTTAGATCATAAACTAGATTTACCTTGCTATAAAATTGACCATTTAAAATTTGGCAATTACCAATGACTAATGAAAGACCAAACTGGGATGAATACTTTTTAATGATGGCTAAGCTAGCAGCTACTCGCTCAACCTGTTTAGCGTTTCCTGTAGGAGCAGTGATTGTTCAAAACAATCAGATTTTAGCAACAGGTTACAATGGTTCCCCATCTGGCTCAATTCATTGCACAGCTCAGGGATACTGCTATCCTGGACTAAGTAGCTGCGATGCGTCTCGTACCATGCCATCCCGAGCTGTTCATGCTGAAGCGAATGCGATCGCGTTTGCAGCCAAACATGGTATTGCCACTGCTGGAGCCAGTATTTATGTCACCCTGGAACCCTGTGTCTCTTGCTTAAAGTTAATCATTTCAGCTGGCATAAAGAAAGTTTTTTATGAGACTATCTTCAATAGTGGAGAGAAAGCTCTAGTTAGAGATCATTTTATGAAAGAGGGCTTGGTTAGCCTAACCCAAATCCAGTTAAGTGAAGAAACAGCTAAACGAGCAGCTTCATTTCTACTCAATCCAACATCTGTTCCGAAGTTGTCGAATCCAATTATCGATCACAATTACACAATTATTAAAGGTGACTAGCTCGATAATATAGCTCAATAATATTGTGATAATTTTTGTTCCCTACTCCCTACTCCCTACTCCCTACTCCCTACTCCCTACTTCCTACTTCCTTTGCTATATAACTTATGTCTTGGCAGCGTCCTGATAACCGACAACCGGATCAACTACGTCCCATTTTGTTTGAGCGAGAATTTACCCGCTATGCTCCTGGTTCCGTCCTAGCTCACTGTGGTGAGACCAAAGTACTTTGTACCGTGACGGTTCAGGAGGAAGTACCCCGATTTCTCAAGGATACTGGCAGCGGCTGGTTAACCGCTGAGTATAGGATGTTACCAGGAGCAACACCGGAACGCCAAAGACGGGAACTTCTCAAGCTTTCGGGTCGAACTCAGGAAATTCAGCGGCTGATCGGACGCAGTTTACGGGCTGCTGTTGATCTCAAAGCCTTGGGGGAGAGGACGTTAACAGTGGATGCGGATGTTATACAGGCGGATGCAGGTACCCGCACTACTTCCATTACTGGGGGATATGTTGCTCTGGTGGATGCTGTGGATAAACTGGTTAAAACGGGAGTACTAGAGCGATCGCCTTTAATTCACCAAGTTGCTGCTGTCTCCGTCGGTTTATTGGAGGGTGAGCCGTTTTTAGACCTCAACTATATCGAAGATGTGGCGGCTGAGGTGGATTTTAATGTAGTGATGAACGACGAAATGGGTATTATTGAGGTTCAGGGAACAGCGGAGTCAGGGGCTTATACTCGCCATCAACTCAATCAGTTGATTGACCTAGCAGAAAAAGGTATTAAGGAGTTATTAGAAGCACAGCGCTAGCAGAAACATAGTGCTGAGTACTGAGTAGGAACTCCTGGAACCTAGCTATTAATTAATTTCCGGAAAATTCCGGAAATTACAGGGATTTGACCAGGTGTTAAGTTTCTGAGGCTGAGGATTCACTAATCATCGGTGACAAGTAAGCCACAAGGGCACCAAGAACGAAACCAATAATATTGCGCAATAGTGGCAAGTAATCGGAGGTGCGTGTCACCACAGGTCCAATACCGAAGGCAATAAACAGGATACCCCAAAGTGGTGACAAAATCAAAGCCCATTGCCAAGCGAAAACCTGTTCCCGTTTGCGGGGGATAGCCGCAAATCCAAAAATCACTCCTCCAACAGTAGAAGTAATTAGGGTCAGAATCCACTGTTCCCGTGGTAGTCCAGGCACCACCCGACATCCCCCTTGGCGCAGGCATTGCTTGACCGTATTTAGGGATTCGATAATGGATTGGTTTTCGCCATTGTCCCGTACAAAGTAGAGATTACCAAATCGGGTTTGCAACTCTACCCAAAATGTCCGAGGAAGGAATTCATACAGGGCATCACCCACGTTAAACCCTAGGATATTGCCGCCTCGGGCGTCAGCAATCAGTAACATACTTTTGTCGTTAAGTCCCCAAAACTCTTTGACTGCCCGACCAGGGGTGCGGTCATATTGGGTCAAAACTCGGAGTTTCCAGCCAGTTTCTTCCTCAAAGCTTTCTAAATCTTGGATTAGTCTCTGCTCTTGAAGCTCTGGAATAAAGTTCGCTAAATCAATGACTGGTGTTTGAACCTCGGGCAGTAACTCAGGATTGTCGTAAGCCTTGGCCTCAGGAGCAATCGCCCACATAGAACAAGCTAGGAACAGTGCTGCCAGGGATACTAAAATTCGTTTTGGAAACAGATACTGCATAGTTATTTTCAACCGGCAATGGACAGTATGCTTATCTTTTAGATAAAGAATCAAGTAAAACTAAGCATTTCTTTACACTTGTTTACTTTATTCTAATCTTGGTTGCGATCGCAAAATGTTCGATCTTGTACACTACAGAGATAATTAACAGGGGTACGTTTTTTAAGTCAGGGTCAAAAGGGATGTGTGGTGGTTGTGGGTAGTGTAGGTATTGTGGGAGATGTGGGAGGAAACGGCAGTATAGGTTGGTTACAAGTTGAATTTCCAGAACTATCCCCAGTTAGCGACTGGATTCCATCAGGTGGTGATCAAAAACAACTGTGGAATGAGAATCAGAGTTAGGGGTTAAATTAAACAGTATTGCACTAGTTAAATAACCAGGTAATGCAGTAATTACTTAAAATTTAGAGCGATATTAGTTTTACGATTGGCCGTAAGCAACGGTACGCGATCGCTTATAATAAGGTAAGAGTATTAGGAATTAAAAATAAAATTTAAATTCCCAAATCCCAAATCCCAAATCCCAAATCATAATGGTAGAAACAATCGTAGCCCAAGATATTTCTCTGCCTCAATTGAAGGACAAATTTGGACTAGAGCCTACTAATGATGAGAAATTATTCCCAGAATGGCAAGAGGATTTACCAGAACTAAATGAGCTAGAAAAGCAATGGCTAGATCGGGTCAAGGATGACTATCTGCACTTATCTGAGTATCCCATGGTAGAACCGATTGTCAAAATGGTGGTGCTATCCCCATTGTTGAGAATTGCTGATTTTTATCGCCCACCATTCTATATTCTTGCTGAAAAGGATGTACAAATTTCATCGGAAGATCAGCAAACGATTGTCAGGGGACGAATTGATATTTTGATTTGCCAACCTCAGTTTTGGATAGTGGTGATTGAAGCAAAACGAGCAGAATACTCTTTAAAAGTAGGGATACCACAAGCTCTAGCTTATATGTTGGCTAATCCTGAGCTAGAAAAGCCTGCTTTCGGATTTGTCACTAATGGCGGTGAATTTATTTTTCTGAAACTAATTCGACAGGATAAACTGCAATATGCTTTTTCTAATCAGTTCTCTCTGCTGAATCGTGGCAATGATCTATATACTGTCGCGAGAATATTAAAACACTTAGGTCAGTTAGTAGGTGAATGACTGACAGCTTATAGCTGTCAGCTCTCAGCTCAAGAAGGAAGTATAGCGGTTTCACATCTGATGTGAAAACGCTATAGTAACCATTCAAGAATTTTGAATTTTTAATTGCGCTCAGCGCTACTAGGTGGTCCAAATTCCTCTGGCAGCTGATCGATGTGCTCAATCCCTAGTCGTTGGCACAGCAATTTCAGTTGCCGCAGCGTTGGTCTAGCCTCAGTCCTACCAGAGACCCAGCGCTGGTAAGTCGCACGAGGAATACCACAGTAGATTGCTAATTCGTCTTGAGACAAATTGGTGCGTTCAATTCTTAGAGCCTCCAAGGGTGAATCACTGGTGTGTTTGCGCCTTTTACTTTTCTCTGTCACAGTATGCTGGCTCAGCATGGTTTTAATGCCAGACTTCAAAGGATTATAGTAAGGCATCAAAATGAGATATAACCAGAAATACTGAAATGCGATTCGGCAAAGCCGACGCTGCGCGATCGCATCAGCCTGTAAACCTATTACCGCTAGGGTTTCAGGATTTATTCATGTCTCCTTTTCTCCGTGTATATATACGCCATTTTGGTCAAGCCACTTATCAATTAATTCATTGACCACATCGCTCATATCCCTGTCTTGCATAACACAAGCCGCTTTAAAGTTCTTTTTTTTATCTTTGGATAGATAAACCCGTATTGATTCTTCAGCCACTGTCCTACTACCAGTAAACAACTTTACTCCATTCTGGCATCAATGATTTTTTTTACAAAATTTATAAATTTATTTTCCCAGCCATAAGGTAGGATAGGGCAATCCCGCGCGCCGAGCCGTCAGAGTTCATGGGCTGGCTACTACTCCATTGTTCAACCAAGATAGCTCCATTATGGCTTATCCACAAAACTTGCAAGCTTGGGCAGTTACCCGCCTTCCCCAACGCAATGGGTAATCAAATGGGTAATCGTCGGTCGCTACTGCACTCGCTCCGACGCAGAGGGACACCTTCAGTTATGGCGTCAGCGAGTCCCTGATACCCAATTTGACCTCATATTTGATTTGCCCGATAGGAAAAACTATAGGGATTTTCCTCTTGATCAACTCACTCATTAATATGGGTCGCTTGTGAATTTTGAATTGTTATTTTCAATTTTAAATTAACAAAACTGATATCTTTAACCAGTCAAAAAAAATAATAACAGAAGGGATTCATTGCGGTCTTGGAGAGCCAGCAAAAAGCTTAAATATTTTGATGATATCATTATATCAAACGAATTATTATGCAGGCTGATACCTGTATAATCTAAATATAGAATGCGCCCCGGCAACTGCAACCACACTCAGCCAATACAACTTCTCCAAAGTCCGACGATAGGGAACTAGGAGCAACTAAGTATGCCAAAACCCAGGTATGACGAAAACGAAAACAAGTCACGCCATGCAGCAGCCGATCAGGACTGCTGCGAGGAAATGGCTGAGAAATATGGCTGGCAATTGGTTGATATCGAGGAAACAGGTAACCCTGTTCTTGAAGTCGATTGTGTGTTTGAAGGAAAAACTGAATTTCCCAAATCCTATTACAAAAAATTTTGGGTTTAAAGCCCCTAGAGACGAAACCTTAGAGAGTGGAGCCTTTAAGGTGGGTCGGTCTCGCGCAAAAAGGTTAAAAATTGATAATTAAGGCTCCACTCTCTTACGGTAACTTTAAATCCTTCTAGGACTGCTTTCTCTTATAAATCTACAAAAAACAAGAAACAAATTTATGGACACACACAAATATTTGTTGTACTCTAAAGATAGATACAGGCTGAAAAACCGTAGGCTGAGCCGGGAGAGAGACCCGTAACTTATCGACCTCAAAGTAGTAATGTCTAGAGGGAAGGGAAAGTCCTCTTTAAAAACCCAATCATCAATTAACAGTTGGTGTGTGAACCCAGAAGAATCACTATGCAAGATAAAACGGTACGGTGGGGCACACCGGAACCAAACGAAAAGGAAGGGAAACGGACTATGCACATGCACTTCCAATTAAGTAGTTAAACGCCTAGGGAGAACTGCCCTCTGGGTCTGCTGTGAACTGACTGAATACTTGGTCTCGACGGGTTTTTTGGTTTAGATATTGTCTAATTTGTGGCGGCGTCAAAGATTAGAACACGGCGGTTTAAGGCGGCTCGCAGATCTAGGAATCCCCGCTATGCGCAAGGCGGGGAGTGTCAAGACACCGAAAAGGAGGAAGACTAATGCGTAAATGGATTGTCTTTCGTGCTGAAAAGCGTCAACCTGGATGGAAAGAGCGCAAATATGCTCACTCTGGCTCTCTGACCAAAACTTTGTTCGAGCATTACGACTGCTCCGACAAGGCGCTGCCTGAACCTGGATACCGTCCGAAGCGAGTTTATTCGAGTTGATCAGTTTGTTGATCCTAACTATCCAGATTCATCAACCCATTACCGTCAAAGCGATTGGGAAGTTACACGGGTCGAAACCTACACACCAGATATCCCGGTTGACATGGATTTCGATATGGTCGTAATTTGCTACTGCAAGCACAGTCCCATCAGCGGCCCTCTCAAGCCCATGCCAGAGCGCAAAATTTCTGTAGATTCATTTGGTGGGGATAAGGATGCTCATGAGCAATGGCTAGAGATTCAAAAGCACTCGCTTCATCATTCTTCCCATTAATTTCTTCTTTGACAACTCCCGTTAAATAAAATTCATATTCAGACTCAATTAATTGCGTCAAAAAATCTAATTGTGCTAGAAAGATCAAAGGAGAAGAAATGAACTACCCCGCCCTGTTCGTTCGCGTAGCGTGGCCTACGGCCAGGACGGGGTGTCAGCAGACCCGTCTGATGAGCGTGATTTTTGACGCTTCAACTTCCCTAGTTGCTTCATTGATCCAGTATGCTTTCTGGTCTTTGAAGTAGAGCTAGAAAATCCACGTTTATCGAGGTCAGCACCGTACCCCGGCTGTTTTCCTAATGCTGCATTGAACATTACCATGGCGCTGGTCTTGTCTCTGTCAAACTCAAAACTACAAGCATCGCAGACATGGTATCGATTTGATAATTCAGCCCAGTTCTTATGAACTTTTCCACATTCTGGGCAGCGCTGTGATGGCTTCAATTGTCTGGTTGGCAATTGAAGGACAATCCCTCCCTTAAGTTCAATTTTGTAGGTTAACATCTTGTTGAGAGTGCCAAAACCTACATCTAAAATGGCTTTGTTCAATCCAGCTTTCTGTTTCTTTCTCTTTGACCCTTTTTTTGCTTTTCGGGTCAATCCTTTCGTGTTTAACTTCTCAGTTACGCCGATGTCATAACGACTAGCTAAATCTGACGTAACTTTGTGCTGCCAGTCTTTACGTTGTAATCCGGCTTTTATTTTTAGTTGAGACTCTCGCTTATTCGCTTTTTTCCAGCGATTAGAAGCTTTTATTCCTTTCTTGAAATCGGGGGCTTGCTTTCTGCGTTTCTCTTTCCCAGCGGCTTTCACTTTAGGCTCTAGGGTTTTAGTAAACCTCTGATTGGCTATCTCTTCAAATTCCGCGCCGTTGAAAGCTGTAATTGCTGTCTCAGTTCCCAAGTCATAAGCTACGATTTTCTCGTAGACTAAATCAGATTCTGAGCCATATCTAGTCTGCTGTGTATCAACTTTGACTGTAATTGAAGCAAACCAGGCATTAATACTAGGTTTATAAGCAATAGTCAAAGTTGTTGGAGTTCCCCAAAACTTTGCTTGCCCACGCATCTTGATGACAAGACCAAGATCATTCAATACCAATGTCCCGTTTTTGCCATCGGTATTAGCTTTCCATCCAGCCTTACTAGGGTAAGTCCATCCTGAATACTTCTTGATTGATTTGTATCTAGGAATTTCACTTAATCCCTTCAAGAAACGATTGTATGCTAAATCTACTCTTTTAAGAGTCGCTTGCAAAGAAGTACTGTAAAGTTCTTTGTACTCTGGCCAACATTCCTTGAAAGCTGGCAAGCAGTTTTGCTGATATAAGTACCCTATGGTTTTCTTGTTTGCTTTCCATTCATAGCGACGATCAGCTATCCCCGCATTATACAATAATTGATGTAATTTTCTTGCGTAAAACATCTTTGATATAGCTGTTTTGTTGGGATATAGACGAAATGTTTGCCTAAGAGTCGCCATGAATTAAATCACCTCCTTGTTTTTCTTGTTTCTTTGCTAGAGTCATTTTAGTATAGTCTACGGTAATTCGATATGTCAAGTATAAAAAAGAAAAAACCAGAAAAAAGAATGAGGGGGGCTCCAGCTCATTATGATGAACTAAAAAGAAAGCATGGTATCTGGCTGACTGACACTACCTGGAAGTGGTTACAATTGTCTGCTGAAGAGGCTGGGACAAGTGTAGGAGAGTATATAGAGAGTTGGGCGAGGAAACAGATAGACAGTATTTGAGAGGGGCTATCCATCCTAGAGACGAAACCTTAGTATAGTGGAGCCTTAATAAAATAGTTTTAACCCTTTTTATCATAGCCTGCTGATCATAAAGGCTCCACTATACTTACGGTAACTTCAACACCTTGGAAGAAGGTGGGGAATTTCGCCCCCTCTTGCCTCCCCCTATCTTGTTAAAAACAATTTTCATCTTAAATCACCAGTTTCGTTCCCATCTTCTTTAAATCAACTCAGCGCCCCCAACGCTTCCAGTGCTGACTTCTGTGCTAGGCTCAAACCAGTAACCCCTGTGATGTTCATACCTTGGTAAGGTCGATCAGGAATCAAGGTTTTAATACACTGACCTGTGTGGGTATTCCAAACTTTAATAGTCCCATCATTACTGCCACAAGTAAGCCAATAACTGCTCACCTGTTCTTGATCAGACCTACCCTGGTGATCTTGATGTTTTACAGGACTAAACCCAATCGATGACCGTACTGAATTCCGATGACCGTGTAAGGTTCTCAGATACTTACCCGTACTTGCCTGCCAAAGCCTAATGGTTTGATCTAAGCTACCACTGGCAATCAATTCACCATCAGGACTAAAGGCGACAGACCAGACACCTTTACTATGGCCTCGCAAAATCCTGACACATTCCCCAGTCCTAACATCCCAAATCCGAACAGTTTGGTCTCCACTGCTGCTAACTAGGGTTTGGCCATCAGGACTAAATGCTACCGACTGTACCCGACTAGTGTGACCCTGTAAAACCTTGAGACATTCACTACTCCTGACATCCCATAAGCGTATGGTTTCGTCTTCACTAGCACTGGCTAGGGTTTGACCGTCTCGACTGAAGGTAACAGACCAAATCCAACTGGTGTGACCCCGTAAGATCTTAAAACATTGACCAGTATTGACGTCCCATAACCGGATGGTTTTGTCATCACCACTACTGGCAAGAGTCTCACCAAGAGGACTAAAACTAACGGATTGCACCCAATAGGAGTGACCACACAATACTTTCAGGCATTGACCTGTACTTACTGACCACAAGTGTATGGTTTGGTCAGCGCTGCTGCTAGCGAGAATTTCACCATTGGGGTGAAATGCCACAGAAGTCACCCAACCGGTGTGTCCCTCTAGTCTCTTTAAACAGTTATCACTACTGACATCCCACAACCTGACCATGTTGTCAGTACTGGCACTGGCTAATTGTTGACCATTGGGACTGAATACTGCTGAAAATACAGAATTGGTATATCCTTGTAGGATTTTAAGACATCGACCTGTCTTGCTATTCCATAGACGTACGGTTTGGTCACTACTGCCACTAGCTACGGTTTGACCATCCCGATTGAATGCTACTGAAAATATAGAATTGGTGTGTCCTTGTAGGTAGTTCAGGCATTCACCACTGCTGACATTCCACAGCCTCACCGTCTGGTCATCACTGCCACTGACTAGGGTTTGCCCATCTCCACTAAACATCACTGACCTTACTCTGTCGCTATGGTTAGTTAAGGTGTTGAGACATTCACCTGTGCATGGGTCCCACAATTTAATGGTAAAGTCAGCACTTGCACTGGCTAACATCGCACCATCAGGACTAAAATTAACTGACCAAATCCGATTAGTATGACCATAACAGATTTGGCGACATTCACCAGTACTAAGATCCCACAGTCTCACTGTCTGGTCATCACTACCACTGGCTAGGGTTTTACCATCTGCACTAAACGCCACCGACAGGACTTGACCGGTGTGTCCCTGACATACCTGACGGCATTCACCAGTGTTTACATCCCAAAGCCTTACTGTTGATTCATCACTACCACTGGCTAGGGTTTTACCATCCCTACTGAATGCTACTGACCAAATAGAACTGGTATGGCCTTCTAAGGTTTTAATACACTGACCTGTGCTGACATTCCATAGTTTAATCGTTTTGTCACTACTGCAACTGGCTAGGGTATTACCATCAGGACTAAAGGCAACAGACCAAACCCAACCGGTATGACCTTTGCAAATTAAAATTGGCTTACCATTCTCGACTTGCCATAAACGCAACTGACCTTCCACATCTCCAGTAGCTAAAAGCTTACCATCAGGACTAAACGCTACTCCAAATACTACTCCTAAGGTTTTAGTAAACACTGACTTGGATAAATCGGAGTGAGCGAAATTGACATCTTGTAAATCCACCCCTTGTAGATAAGCTTGCCAAATCGTAACTCTTGAAAAATCATAGCCTTTTAAACAGATTTCCTGTTGACAAAGGAGATTAATAATATTTCCACCAGCGTAGCCAATGGCTAAGGCAGGTTTGCCTCGAAGAGTTTCGAGAATCTGATTTAGATGGGTTTCTAGGTTACCTTTACCAGTTAAAGCAATCTGTAGACGCTCTACAATGGGTTTGATAATTAGACGAATTTGAGTATTTCTAAGATAATCTTTGGTCTGAGCTTTGAGGATAGCATGAGTTATCAACAGGGAATTTTCCCAGTTATTAGTGTTATTAATGGCAGTTACACCAGCAATAACGTCTTCACAGATTTGCTCAACCAAGCGTTCAGTTACGTATTCCATCACCACTGGTTGTAGGGAAAACAGAGACGCTTTTCTTTCCACAAGCGATCGCTGTTCCAAGGATTCCAGGGTGTCGATCAGTTGTTGGGGTGGTACAGGAGGAAATATATCATCTCGTAAGTCAGCAAATGAGGCTTCTTCTCGATTGATGGCCAGCCAAAAAATTACTGTTCGTTCTGGAGCGCTTAATCGGGCAAAATGCTGCTCTAAAAGATTTTTAATATTACCAAATATTATCGCATCTTGATTTAAGAATTCCGAAATATTACCGGCAAATAATTTCTGGATTGTTGTCGCTAAAATTTTTAGAGCTAAGGGATTACCAGAATAGCGATTAATTAACTGCTTCCATTCCCTTTCTTCACCTTGGAAAGAACCGATAATATTAAATATTTCTTGTCCTTCAGCAGTTTTCAAACCACTTAATTGTAGGGAGCGGACAGGTAGCACTTCTGCTTCAAGCAGTCCAATTTCTTGAGGCTTCTCCCGAGAGGTTAGTACTAAGCAGCTTTGATGGGAGTTTTCTCCCCACCGTCTCAATAGTTGACCGTATTCTTCATATCCAGCTTGATAATGTCCAGCAGCATTGCTTTGAGCTCCCCCTTGTAAAATTGTTTCCATATTATCGAGAACTAGCAAACAACGGTGGGAGCGTATATCATTCAGAAGTCGGGAAATTTTATCGTCTGTGGTATCTGGTAAATCAATGTCTTGCTGATTGGATAGAAATCTCAGCAACTGAATCAAAATCTCTGATAGGTCAGGAGCATTACGTAGGGAGCGCCAAATAACAAACTCAAACTGGTGTTGGAGTTGTTGGGCAAGCTTGATCGATAGGGAGGTTTTGCCCATGCCGCCCATACCTAACAAGGCGACTAGCCGACAGTGTTCGCTCAGAATCCATTGCTGCAACTGGGCTAGTTCTGATTGTCTTCCATAAAAGAAACGAACATCAACGGCTTCTGACCAATCGTGACGTGGTTTTCCGTTCCCGTAGCCTGGCCTTAAGCCAATCCCATCTGTTTCCTCGGTCGAGTCCCCGACTGGGGTTATGCTTTCGAGTGTAGTTGGCTGTTGGTTCGAGGAGATAGTTTCCTGTTCACTGCGCCACCGTCGTTCGAGGGCTGAGCGAAAGTTTTTTTTACTGACTTTTTCCCCCAAAGCCTCTGAGAGAAGTTTCCACAGCTTAGGACCGACATCATGTTTCAGGTAAGTCGGTGAATAGCCATAGGTTTCGGCAATAGTATCATAACTCTGACGCTTCCAGGACCAAGATGCCTCAATTAAGGCTTGCTGTAAATCAGTGAGATGATTTCCCGATTTGGCAAACACTAAGGCATTGGCGAATTCCAGAGCGTCTTCAAAGTTCATATACCGTTTTGATTATAGTTTATTATGCTATAATATAATAATATCGTGATTTACTAATAGTTCAGGTCTTAGGTATTAGGTTTTAGGGCTCAGGGGGTAACAAAATATCCTAAAAAGAGCAATTTAGGGTTAAAAAAGACCGGTCTAGTTATCTTAATCAGACCAATCAACATAAAAATTTTACCATAATTTTGCATTTGAAAGTCTAAAAAAATAAACTATAGCGCTTCTCATACTTATGATGTAAATTAAATTGACGCAACCCTCCCTACTTCCTAAAGGATAATTGATAAGCGATCGCATGAATTATTATGCGCTATATCTAGTGTCGGTATTCGGTTTAGAATCCCCTTTTTTCAAAGAGGAGAGATATCAAATCCAAATCAACTGCAAATCCAATCGGAAATCGGGTAATACCTCCTCCCCAGAAAGAATCTGGGGAGATTGTAGAATTTCTTTTGCTTGACCAGAACGGTAAATCTCAACCTGTTGATTTTGATAGTTAATCAACCAACCGAGGCGACAGCCATTATCCATATATTCCAGCATCTTGTTCTGTAGAGATGTCAGAGAATCAGTTTTGGAGCGCAATTCAATCACAAAGTCAGGACATAGAGGTGGAAAGGTTTCTTGTTCCTCAAGAGTAAGGCTGTTCCATCGGTCTGAGCTAACCCAAGCTGCATCAGGAGAACGTCCTGCTCCATTGGGGAGTTGAAACACAGTAGAGGAGTCGAAAACTTCCCTAGGTGCGCTCTTACTTGGCGAATTAAATTCGCCACGGGTCGCACCTCAAGTTGGGTCTGACGACTCCAAGCTTGGAGTTGGTACGTTAGATCGGCATTACGCCTACCGGTATTTCCTCCTGTTGGGGGCATAACAATCAGTTCTCCATCAGCAGTCAGTTCCAACCGCAGATCGCGGTTAGCTGCTGCAATTTGCTCAAATTCCCGGTGGGTTAACCTCAGGAGTGGTCGCAGGTCAAGAGTTAAGGGGTTCATATTCCCTATTTCCTATTCTCTTTGCTATCAATCCAAGCTATTCAGAAGCTGTCGAATTTTGAGCTGTTGCTGCTCTTCTATTGATTCTGGAAAACTTAACTCGATCGCAATTGAATTAACAGATCCGCTATCAACTAATTGCTCTATAGTTTCCACCTTAGCCAAAAAACTCAAATCTTGTAAGTGATTAGATTCCTGAGTTACCAGTAAACTGATCAGGGGTTTAGTCTTCTGCATGATATCGAGATTGCTAATCTGGTGGCCATCTAATTCCAACCGTAAATCATGAGTGCCAATTTCCGTGATTGTCGCGCTAACGGAATAGTTTTTCCAGTAATCCCAATATAATTGCACCGGTGCTTGAACCTTTTGACGTACCTTGGTCTCTTTAGCTGGTCGGAATTCACGGAAGACTCGTCTGATACTCGTAGCAATAAACTTAAGGGATTCCAGAGGATGGTCTGTTTCAGATCGTCTCTGGGAATACCACTCATTGACATCAGAATAAATAACTAAGACCAGATCATCTTGCTGAGTACCGGTGAGATTAATAAAATCAACAAATAGCCTCACCTGGTCACCCATAGCAACTTCTCGCATCACCCGCCCTCGGACCAAGCACTTGTGTCCGTAGTCTCCTTCGAGTTCCACTCTAATTTGATCAGGGATGTTGGGTCGGGTATTCAGCAGAATTTGGGCACCACTTTCACTAACATTAACGGTTTCACCTCTCCAACTCTGCTGTGGAGTATGAATCACAGCCGTTAACTTCCTTGGCATCCGGTGAGCACGACGGAGTTGGGGTTGCTCGAAAGCAACTAGACAAGCAGCCATCAGAAGGATTAGGTTAAAGATAGACCAAAAAACATTAACAATCACCGCTTGGCTATCCTCCGGTCTTAACCATAGCCACAGAGGTACAGTAAACAAGGCAGCAGTAGCCAGTGCAGCCACTAACACTAGGTACTTGACCGAATCAAAATCAAAGCTGCGCTTGGTAACATTCATCCCTTTATCGGTAACATTGAAAGACCCTAACTTAGGATTAATCAGAGCTAAGAGGGTAACCATTCCCGCCTGGAATGACAGGGCAAATTCAAAAATCTCGTTCCAGAAGGAGAAACGGACGTGCTTGTAGGGAATGTGGTTGGTCTGCATCGATAAAATAACGTGAGGCAGAGCATAGCACAAGGTTTCAAAACCGAGACCCTTAACCGAATTGATGCCAAATAATAAGAATAGAGTGGGTGCGATCGCATACATCAATCGCGGGAAGCCGAAGAAAAAGTGGGCTGTGGCACTCATGTAGCACAACCGTTGGGGCAGGCTCAACCTCACCTTCCGGTTGAACAAGGGATTTTCCAGGCGCAGAATCTGAGCCATTCCCCTAGCCCAACGTACCTGTTGACCGATATAGGCCGAAAATTTTTCTGGCGCTAAACCTGCCACCATAATCTTGTCGTAGTAGACCGACTCGTAACCCTTTGAGTGCAGACGGAAGGCAGTATGGCAGTCTTCGGTAACTGTTTCGGTGGCAATACCTCCGATTTCCATGACGTGGGTTTTGCGAATCACCGCCGCAGACCCACAAAAGAACGCCGCATTCCAGAAATCATTGCCCTTTTGCAGCACCTTATAAAACAGTTCATTACCCACAGGTATTCTGCCTTCTGTGAGCAGATTACGCTCAAAGGGGTCTGGGTTATAGAACCAGTGGGGTGTTTGGACAAAGGAAACCTTAGGGTTAAAAAAGAAGCCAACAGTTTCCTTCAACAAGTTTTTAGCGGGAATGTGGTCACAATCAAGAATAAGCACTAAATCCCCTTTGGTTTTATGAAAAGCTGTGTTGATATTGCCAGCTTTAGCATGATGATTATTATCCCGAGTCAGGAGTTCGGAGCCTAGATCCTCACACATTTGGCGCAACTTTTCCCTACGCTCTGGATACTTTCTGCCATCATCAAGGACATAAACTGATTTTTTATCAGTCGGATAGTCAATGGCTACAGCCGCTAAGGTGGTTTTGCGGACAATTTCGAGATCTTCGTTATAGGTAGGAATGTAAATATCAACCCTAAACCACTCCTCTTGGGGAATATTTTCTAAACTAACTGCTTTACGTTCTTTGATTTTTAAGGTTTGAAAGTAAGCCAAAAATAAGGTAGCGATCGCATAAAATTCTGCTCCATACAACAGCAAGCAAAAAACTATATTCAGCCACCCTTCAAAATTCAGCGTATATCGAGTGCGGTAATAAAAATAGCGTAGGGTAGTGAAAGCGCTAAGTAAAACTAACAATAAGTGGAGATATTCACTGGTTTTACGATTCGGTTTATCTTCCTCCATCTGAATAATCACCCGTCCCATCAGGAACAAAATTACAGCAAGCAACCCTTGTTGCCAAATTGGTGGGCGAGCAGTAATTAGAGGAATGAATAGCAATAGTAAAGATCCAATTAGCAACAGCAATTGACGGCGACTTAGCCACTGTAAAATCTGGTCAAATATATAGGGTAAGTCTTCCACTACCCAGACTGTTAGTCGCTGTCGCTGTTGGGGTGTGGTCACCAAGCCTCTGTGACCCGGTTTTGACCTAATCTTTAAAAATGGAATAGTCAATCGCTTCGCTCCAATTCAAAATTATCAATTCAAAATTCAAAAATACCCCATTAACTAATTCATTTTCTTGTAGTAATTGGAAACAATTCCAAATTATAAATTTAGTCATTTTGAATTTTTAATTTGGCATTTTGACTTAAAAAACCGTCATTAATTTCTATCCCTAGCCATTTTTTGGAGATAAAACTGAATAACACCGTAACTAAGCAAGGTTGCAGCTACAATAGCTGGAGCTAACAACAACCAACTTCTTATTATGAAGTTAAAAATTTGCTGAGTCAACTCAGGTTTTTCCATTTGACGCTGGCGCTTTGGCTTGAAAAACTCCATATTATAAGAATTTTGTTGATAAATATTGGGATTTTCCGAGTTAGCACTAATCAGTACCGTGTCTCCCTTGATTTGAGAGAATAGTGGGTCTTGATTTAATAAGTCTTGGACTTTTTCTAAGCCTTTATCAGTTTGAGCACTTAGAGCAAGCAGCACCCGTTCTTTATTCCATGGCGATATAATTTCTTTGATCACCCCATCATGATCAGACCAGGTTTGAATTTGACTATCACTCCGCTGCCTTGTCAAAAAATCTTTTAATTCAAAACCACCAGAAGAGAAAATTTCAGGAAACGGAAATTTATCTTGAGGGCCAATTCCTACCAAATGATGGTCACTGCGTTCCTCAGTGGGTAAAGAATCTTTAGTATAAACTGATAGCTGGATTGATTCCGCTTTGCTTAACCGTCCCAGTCTGTTAGTGAACTGTAGTAATGTCATCAGTACACTGCTTGAGGGGTCTTTTGGTAGCACAATAACGGTATTGGATAAATCCTGAGGAGCAGCAAAGGGAAAACCCGTTTTCAGCAACCCCAAATCTGGGACTTTGGCAACACTGGTGCGCTGGAGTTCAAAATTTGTATCACTGTGCAACGTACCCCAAAGCTGTTGGTCAGTTACTTTGCTACAGGAGCGCCGTTCCCGAGCATCAAGACGAAAATCCACCTGGATTTTAGAATAGGGGGTAATGTTGTCACTAGGCAGGGCAACCCTCAGGGACTCTCTAGTTCCACCATCGATGGACGTTAGCTTTTTGCCGATTAGGGCAATGCCATCTAGCTTGACTTCCACTACTGAGGTTTTGGGATTAATTTGGGGGCCGTAGCTATAAATTAGGTTCATATAGTTATCCCCCTCAAACTTATCATCGGGCAATGCCCGGAAGTCAATAGTAATGGGTGGGGAATCAGAACCCCTGACTGTTATATCCTCAATCGGCTGATTGTAGGGAGTTTTGAGGTCGCTGAGCTTGAATGTGGGTTCTACAGGTAAATAGTCTGGCCAATCACGGGATGCAGGGGTTGGCACTTCCTCCAGCTTTTCAACTAAGATCGCTTGACTGGTACCAATTTGACGGTCTTCCGATTGCACTAAAAACTGTACTGCTTTCGCCACTCCTTCTGGCCCATTACCGGTTGCTACCAATACTGCGCCTTCATTGCCAGGAGTGGTGGTTAACATTAAGACCCCGACATCGGGGGGTAAGGCTTTTTCCTTAGCATCGAGAATCTTATTGTTTCCTACAGGAAGGGGTAGTTTCAGGGATTTGAGTTCTGGCTGTTGTTCTGGTGTGCCGATGATCACCAATCGATTACCAGAAAATCGATTAATCCCCGTTCCACTGACCTCTTTAACAGATTTCACCAAGGAAGTCTTCAGGCGACGATAATCCGCTAGCCTACCTAAGGAAGCTTGGAAACGAGCAGTGCTAGTTAACCAATTATCATCAATCTCCTTGGGCAACAGATAAGTAATTTGATTTGGTTCTAGACTGAGGTCATCAAAGATCGGGTAAGGATAGCGATTGAAGTCTAGAGAAACCGGTTGGGGTTCAAAATCAAAGACTATTTTAGAATCGGGTAGAATTTCTGTCCATAGGGAAGGATCATAGGGGTCTTGAGTACAGGTAGGAGAGTTATTCTGTAGCGCCGCAATTGTGATTTGGTTGTAGTTACGGAGTTGGTCTATCGGAATATTAAATAGCACATTCCCAATTTCCCCTTTCTGGCGCTTGAGAGGAATACTGCCAACGCTAACACCATTAATTAGAACGGTAAGATTAGAGCGAGTGGCATAGAGCGCTGGAGAATGGCGAAAGCGAATCAAGGCTTTGACAGATTTGAGTTGCCAATCTCGGGGACGAGTAAACCCTAGCCGTGCTTCGTCATAGATGCCTCTTAAACTAAAACGAGAGCCTACTACTGGGCTGCGATTGAATTCTAGGATGTACTTACCAGCAGGAGGAGCATCGATCTCAGGAGCTTTAGTTGGTGGGGAAGGTAGAGCAAAGGTGGGTTGAGATTTTTCCTTGAGTTCCTCGATGGTACTCTCCCTTAGGGTTTTGTTACTATCAGTGGTACTGCCATCACTTTGGGCAGACACTAACCTTGTGCTTAACCCAATGGAAATACTACAGCTGAGGAATAATAGTAGGACTAAAGAATATCTTTGGAACGAAGGCCGAGGATGATCTGCTTTTGCATCGAACCTCCTCGAAGTAGAGGCTTGATTAGCGCTAGAGTGACCATCTGATCGGTGTGACCTAGGATTTTTTTTGGGTAGATGGGCAAAAGCCTTGCGAAAAAAGGGTGTCATCAGCAGAACGTTTTAACTCTGATTAAAAATTAAATTGCCGCATGGGATGTTTAGCTATTGATACAAGGCTAGCGCTACCTAATCCGGAGCAAGCTAGTTGGATTACCAGCGGTTGAATAAAAATCAGATACACCCTTGAGTGACCAGAATCTGGGGAACGGAATCCTCCCTATGCCAACCTTTTCGATCGGCAAGCTTCCGCAGTCTTTGAGTTAAATTTACCACAGGCTTCTAGGACATTGCCCCTAGAACAAAAGTTCAGTAAAGTTACTTGACAAATTTAATTTTATATGCATTAAGGAAAATCCCTGGATTGGTATAGGGTTTTTAAATGAATTGTAAACAGCGATTACAGTTTTTTCCATTCCCAAAAATCTCTATATAGCTCTTGCCTGTTGCCTGTTGCCTCGTAAGCATTCAGCTATCAGCGTGTCGCGTATCAGCCACAGGATTTGGTCTATGGTCACCCTCAGAAAATGGCGTTGCTGATTCTGGGTATGGGGCGCGGAATCATACCCAGAATCAGCAACGCTACTTTAGCTGCTATCAGCTATCAACAAGCTGACCGCTGACCGCTGACTGCTGAATGCTGACCTACTCCCTGTTCCCTTTGCTATTGTGATCCAGATCACACCAATCGGTCTGGAAAATCACTAAGGTGGGTGAGCTAAGTCGGTGCAGTGAAATTATTGTGGACTGTAGTATATTCACATCAACTTTAAAGAAGTTTTAGATAACTGCTGGAGGAAATAGGTAATTATGAGTAGTCAACAAATTCGCTTTGCCACTATCACCGTTATTGATATCGCTCTGTTGTTTAGCGCCCCCCTGTTAGTACAATTCATTTCACGGATGCCCTGAGAGAGTTTCAAGAAAGCAGGCCGTGTCGAGTAGGTTTAACAAAATTTAATGTACGTTGATAAATGAGGAAATAGGTAATTATGAGTAGTCAACAAATTCGCTTTGCCACTATCACCGTTATTGATATCGCTCTGTTGTTTAGCGCCCCCCTGTTAGTACAATTCATTTCACGGATGCCCTGAGAGAGTTTCAAGAAAGCAGGCCGTGTCGAGTAGGTTTAACAAAATTTAATGTACGTTGATAAATGAGGAAATAGGTAATTATGAGTAGTCAACAGATTCGCTTCGCTACTATCACCGTTATTGATATCGCTCTGTTGTTTAGCGCCCCCCTGTTGGTAAAATTTATTTCACGGATGCCCTGAGAGAGTTTCAAGAAAGCAGGCCGTGTCGAGTAGGTTTAACAAAATTTAAGCTACCTTGATAAATGAGGAAATAAGTAATTATGAGTAGTCAACAGATTCGCTTCGCTACTATCACCGTTATTGATATCGCTCTGTTGTTTAGCGCCCCCCTGTTGGTACAATTCATTTCACGGATGCCCTGAGAGAGTTTCAAGAAAGCAGGCCGTGTCGAGTAGGTTTAACAAAATTTAAGGTACCTTATATAGCAAAGGGAGTAGGGAGTAGGGAGTAGGGAGTAGGGAAGAAAAATTATCAAAATTTCGACACAGATTGCTATAAATTTAATATAAAGGCCGTTGCGTCAGTCTCTGAATGAATAGGAGTAGAGTGGGCATCCTGCCCGCACGAAAATATTGGGCATCCTGCCCGCACGAAAATAGATTGAAACTGGCAAGATGCCAGTTCCACGCCTGATCCCCATTCCACAGGTGCGCTTAAAATCATTCCATTATAGAGTGGGCATCCTGCCCGCGCGAAAATAGATTGAAACTGGCAAGATGCCAGTTCCACGCCTGATCCCCATTCCACAGGTGCGCTTAAAATCATTCCATTATAGAGTGGGCATCCTGCCCGCACGAAAATAAGCATGAAACTGGCAAGATGCCAGTTCTACCAAGATACCTATTCCACAGGTGCGCTTAAAATCATTCCATTATTAAGCAACGGCATATCAAACGCTATTTTCTATAAAAACTGTTATAAACTGAAAGTTGTTGTCAAATTCAGCAAGTTTAGCGAAATAACTTGATGACTACACTTACATCAGAACAGATTTCCAAGTTACGCTCCGAACTGGCAAATAATCCACAAGCCCTAGAAGCTCTTGAGGTAATCGAAGAGTGGGATGGTGATTTAGCTGATGCTGCTGAATCCCTAGCCACTCGGAATGGGATTGAAGGAGTAGAAGATCAAGCTGACTTGCGTTGGTTTACTCAGATCCTTAGGCAGTGTCATGGTCATATCTGTCAGCCAAAATATAAAAAATTTAGAGAAAACTACTTGCCTGCACTTATAGGAGTAATAGCTGAGTTCTTGGCGGGATCACTGGAATTTAAACCTCTAGTAGCCGGACTAATTGCTACTCCAATTGCTATCTATATTGAGCAAGAAGGCATCGAAAAATTCTGCCAATCTTACAATCCTAACCCCTAAGTGCCTGTAGCTACGGAAGCTGCCCAATAATAGGGGTTAGCAAAAGGATAGGGTTGGCGCTTAATGGCAGCATATAGTAAATCATTGAATTTGCCACGATCGCGCTTATTGTTTTCAAAGATTTGAGCTATCAAACCCTTAAACTTTTGGCTTTTTTGGATTCTTGCTAAGGTTTTACTGTTCAGTGTTCGTAACCAGAATTGGGCGTTAACTAAGGCAGTTGAAACATCCCCATCTTCTAACGTTGGCAGTCGTTTGAGGTTTTTGTAGAATTTGATCACTAATAAAGCAGTGGCAAGAGGATCGACTTTCCAGAGGGTGCTGACAACGCTAGGACTACCTGCATAGAGAAAACCACTAGGCAAACCAATATATTCATCTAAACCACTAGGTAATCCAGTATCTTCGTCTTTGTTACTTGATTCTTTGTTACTGGAAAGGGTCATCCCAGTTTCACAGGCAGAAAAACCGACAATACGACATTGATTGAGATCAAGTTTAAATATTTTATACAAGGTTAGGTCTGCATCTGCTAGAAGTAGGGCTGATTCTAGGGGAGATTTAGGCTCGAACTTGCCATGACAGGAAAAGTGGACACAGTGAGCAGAGCGGAGTTGCTTGATATTTTGATTTAGCTTGGCTTCGGTTGCGTCTGCTTCAGCAAGAACTATACTATGGTTTGGGTCAAAGTATTGTCGGATTTTATCAACTTCTAGTTTCGAGCCAGGCAATGGTTTTGCTTCAGGTCTAGTGGGGTTTTGGATAGCAAATAAGTTATTGAAATTAGGGCGCTGTTGTTGTTTTGTTAGTTTTAGTAACTGGCTACTAGGAGCATAACTTACCCCTCTTTCAAAGCGGTCGATAAGTAAATTACCTTTTGATAAAGGTAGAGCATGCAGCGGAAACAGATGCAGGAAACGATGGGGCACTAAAATTAAGCGATCGCATTTACCCCCTTCTGTCTCAAATACTCGATCAATCTCGGAAATAATGTTATCAATATCTAATATTGTAGCGAGTTCCGCGAGACGAGAGGATAGATTAGTTATCCATTGATTTTTTTGGTTGCGGTAGGCATTGGTATAGTCTTTATCCCACTCTTCCAACGTTTTCAGGTTTTCAGTAGAAGATGACACAACAATGGGCTGCTGACTGTGACTGGTGACAATAAAGGTAAGAATGTTATCCCTGGTAACATACCACTCAATCATAGCGGTGCCTTGATCAATCACGCTCTTAATATCCCTAAACGGAATAGTTTCTACTGTTTGAGTTAAACTGAAACTGGAGTCATAGTTATCATTGATTTCTTTGAGCACCTGATCTAAGTGCTGTCGCGACTGCTGTAATTCTTGTTGTAGTCGTTTCTGGGATTCTTCTAAAGATGGTCGTTGCTGTAGTTGTGTGTCATCCCTATTTCCTGATAGTTTCTCAAAAACTACTTGTAACTGTTTTTCCAATGATGGAATGTTTCGACGCAGTAGATCTAACTCGGTGATTATCCCTTGGGGAACATCACCTTTAGGATAAAGGTCGCGGTTGGTGAGCAGTTGCACTAGGTCCCGGGCTTTGCTGCGTTCGACTGTTTCGATGGCTTTATCTTTCTGTTCTATATTGATATAGGCTTGCACTAGTTTGTGATAAACTGTTATTGCTTTTGCTAAAATCCTTTGGCGACTTTGATCGATTGGTATAATCCTTTGGCGACTTTGACCGATGCTTGCCCAACTGCGACTGAGTTCGACTGCAGTTATGGCTTTTTCGTAGGCATCGATGGCGGGTTGCCAGTTACCTTCGGTGAAGTGGAGGTTGCCTAAGTTGCGGGAAGTTCCAAGACATTTAATCGGATCGGCTTGCGGGGTGTAAACTGACAATGCTAGTTGGTATGCAGCAATCGCTTTTTCCAGATTCTCTTGCCTATCACCACGGATTCTGTAACTGTAGGCAAAGCCCAGATTGTTTTGAGTTAATGCCCACTCGATGGGTAAGTCTTCTTTGGTGTAAACTGACAATGCTAGTTGGTATGCAACAATAGCAAGTTCGAGATTCTCAGCCCTGTCATGGCGGATTCTGTTACAGTAGGCATTGCCCAGGTTGTTTTGAGTATCTGCCCAATCAATGGGTAAGTCTGATTTGGTGCGAACTTCCAAAGCTTGTTGGTATGAGGCAATGGCATTTTCGAGATTCTCTGCCTTGTCACCGCAGATTCTGTCACGGTAGGTAGCACCCAGGTTGGTTTGAGTCATTGCCCACTCGATGGGGAAGTCTGATTTGGTGTAAACTGACAATGCTAGTTGGTATTGGGCAATGGCAAGTTCTAGATTCTCAGCCCTGTCGTGGCGGATTCTGTCACTGTAGGCAAGGCCGAGGTTGTTTTGAGTCATTGCCCACTCTTCGGGGAAGTCTGATTTGGTGTAAACTGACAATGCTAGTTGGTACGCGGCAATGGCAAGTTCGAGATTCTCAGCCCTATCGCAGCGGATTCTGTCACTGTAGGCATTACCCAGGTTGTTTTGAGTCGTTGCCCAGTCGTAGGGTAAGTCTTCTTTGGTGTAAACTGCAAAAGCTAGTTGGAATGCAACAATAGCAAGTTCGAGATTCTCAGCCCTGTTGTCGCGGATTCTATGACTGTAGGCAAGGCCCAAGTTGTTTTGAGTCCTTGCCCAATCGATCGGTAAGTCTGGTTTGGTGCGAACTGACAATGCTAGTTGGAATGCAACAATAGCAAGTTCGAGATTATCACCTCTGTCGCCACCGATTCTGTAAAGGTAGGCATTACCCAGGTTGTTTTGAGTCGTTGCCCAGTCGTAGGGGAAGTCTGATTTGGTGTGAACTTCCAATGCTAGTTGGTATTTGGCAATAGCAAGTTCTAGATTCTCAGCCCTGTCGTGGCGGATTCTGTCACTGTAGGCATTGCCCAGATTGTTTTGAGTCGTTGCCCAATCTTGGGGGAAGTCTGATTTGGTGCGAACTTCCAATGCTAGTTGGTATGCTTCAATGGCAAGTTCGAGATTCTCTGCTTTATCACCACGGATTCTGTTACTGTAGGCTGCACCCAGGTTGTTTTGAGTCGTTGCCCAATCTTGGGGGAAGTCTTGTTTGGTGCGAACTTCCAATGCTAGTTGGTATGCTTCAATGGCAAGTTCAAGATTCTCAGCCCTGTCGCCACGGATTCTGTCAAGGTAGGCATTACCCAGGTTGTTTTGAGTCCTTGCCCAATCGATGGGGAAGTCTGATTTGGTGTAAACGGACAATGCTAGTTGGTATGCGGCAATGGCAAGTTCAAGATTCTCAGCCCTGTGGTCGCGGATTCTGTCACTGTAGGCTGCACCCAGGTTGTTTTGAGTCGTTGCCCACTCGATGGAGAAGTCTTGTTTGGTGTAAACTGACAATGCTAGTTGGTATGCGGCAATGGCATTTTCGAGATTCTCAGCCCTGTCGTGGCGGATTCTGTTACTGTAGGCTGTGCCCAGGTTGGTTTGAGTCCCTGCCCAACTTTCCCGGTTACTCTCACGGGTAAAGAAGTTTAGCACCACTTTGTAAGCAGCAATGGCGATTTCCATGTTATTGGCTTTATTGCCCAGAGGAAACTGCTGGATGAGGTTGCTGAATTCTCCAATAACTTTAGCTATGTATTCTGCTGTTTCTGATTGCGCTTCTGAGAGTTTAGCACTTGCCCAGTTTTGCAGGACATGGATAAAGTTATCATCGAGTTTGTCTAGGTTAGCTTGCAGGAGTGGATAGACAACTTTGGGGTCGCCATTGCTGTTGCCAGTTGCTTCCAATACCTCCATCAAGAATGGCAAATAGTCTTGAGATGAGGGATTAGTTGAGGTAGAGGTTTCTGATATTACGGCTAAAATATCACTTCTAAGATGGAGTAAAACATCAGCGCTATTTTGGTCGCCATTTGCTGCTAGTTGTTCTGCTACTTGTGCCATTACCTGCAATAACTCTGCATCCACTAACTCGTGGTTGCTCTCAAGAATTTGGACTTGCTCACCGCTAGGACAAGTTAGCAGTTGGTCAATCAGATTAAAGTATGCTTGAAAACTTTGTTCGTCCATTTTTACTTACTCCTACTCGCTACTTGCTACTCTCTGCTCCTAGTAAATAGTTCACCGAATTGATAATTTCTCTAACTATAGCGCTTTCTAGAAAGCATGAAGGTAAGTTTTTAGCGGTCAGCGGTCAGTGGTCAGCTTAAAATAAGGCGTTGCTGAATCAAGGAATGAATATAAGGTGGTGCGTTACGGGACGGGCTGTCTCAACATTGGATACGAGGGGGTCAGAGCGAGCCCGTCCCTAACACACCCTACGCAAGATTTACTCCCTACTCCCTACTCCCTTTCCTATAAATAACAATAAAAAAAATTCGGTCAAGTTCTGGTTAAACCCAAGTCTTGACCGAATTCTATTGTGTACACAAAAACGAGTAAACAATAGGTCAACTCAAAGAAATAAATTCTGATGACTAAAAACATTCCACCAGAGTTAGTCAGCAATTGCTCGAAAGCAACCACATTCTAAGCTCTGACTTATCCTATTCCATTCTACTTCATCCCGCTTCAGAAAACAACCTTAAATCTTCATGGTGGCCAGGGCGTAAAAGCCCTGGCAAATTCCTATCCTAGTCTAGGTAAAAATATCGCACTAAAGTGGTCATCACCTCACCAGGCTTTTCGGTGGGCTCGGGAGTGCTCCACTCGTAGGGATATGCGTATTTAACGGAATACAGCGCATTAATCGTATCGTGAACCTGTTGAGGAGTTCCGATCAACAAGAGCTTGAATTGATTAGGTTTGCGACCTTGGTTGTCCGGGGTGGGAGGAATGTTTTCAGTCATCAGAATCTTTTCTCTTAAGTGGTTATATTATTAATATATACATAAATTAACTACTAGCCAAGGGATTTAGGAATTTTTTTTTATTACGAAATATGGGTAATAGGAGAGTGTGGAAAGTGTGGTAATTGTGGGAATAAGTAAGAGGTAATAATCTTAAAATAAACTGATAATTTTTGGTGTTGTTATCATCAGCTTTTGGTTTATAATGTAAACTATAAGCATTCAGCATTAATCTAATAATGAATGCTTAGTTAATTGGTTTTTTATTGGTAGTTAAAAAAAATCGGCGTTGCTCAATTGAAGTATGAACGAGCGTACGTTTGGTTTTGGTCAAGCCCCCTAAATCCCCCAACTTTGGGGGACTTTGATAGAGAGTTTTGTTCCCCATAAAATTGGTTGGCTAGGGGGGCGGGGGACTTTGATAGAGAGTTTTGTTCCCCCCAAAATTGGGGGGCTAGGGGGGCGAAACCATACCCAGAATCAGCAACGCCACGCACCCTACGCAACTGACAGCTGATAGCTTACTTAATTGGAGTTATTTTTGGTAATCAAAAAAATCAGCTTCCTATCTTTTATCGCAACAAAAGACAGGAAACTGAAATAGCGATAGCATTTTTAGTTAAGATGTAAACAAGGGAACAGGAAACAGGAAAAAGTTGAGGGTATCTAAGGATGGGATGAATGCGATTGACCTAAGGCCACGTTACGCGATCGCATTTCTTGCTTGAGGCGATCCCATCGTTCGATACCCCATTACCACTCAAAATTTACCCACACTTGCGACACTTCCGACACTCTCTTCTGGGGAATTATGAAATAGTCGTGATTGCCCGACCAATATTAATTTGCAGGCCATCTAAGGATTCTTGGCTTTGGATAATACCAATCAGTTGCTCAGAACCGTTACCATCAAAACCGTCAGCATCGAAGAAGATTCCTAGACCGGAAACGCCATTAAGAAGCTCAACATCTTCTAATGTATACTCTATGGCTCCTTTCAGCTGAATAACATCTTTACCAGGTTCAAAGTCAGTAATCAAAGCGTAGCTTGGTGGGGGTTCTGTAGGAGGGGGCTGAATGATGAATCGAACTTGACTATCATCATAATAAACTGTCTGAGTATCTCCGAGAACGAAGGTATCTTTGCCTGAACCACCAGTGAGGGTATCCCTCTCCAACTGACCAGGTTGTTCGTCAAAGATATCCACACCAACTAAGGTATCATCACCACTGCCACCGTTGAGGGTATCTTTGCCAAAGCTACCCATTAAGTTATCGTTGCCACTCCCCCCAAACAGCCTGTCATTGCCAGTATCGCCATCAAGAATATCATCGCCCTGGTTTCCGAACAGGAAGTCATCATGTCCGCCACCGTTGAGGGAATCGTGACCTCTTCCACCAAATAGTAAGTCCGAATCATCCCCTCCATTTAGGGTATCATCACCCCTGTTCCCGATGAGTACGTCTCTGCCATCAAAACCATTGATCTCATCGTCAAACCGAGTACCAACGAGAGTATTATTCCCCTTATCACCGTTGATAACTGCCATGTTAATTTCTCCTTGTTTTTTTCCCAATAGGGAATCAAGCCTTCTATAGTTATTACAAACGATTTATCTCTAGTTGTATTGCCACATTGGCTTAAATTTAGAATCTAGGGTGAATGGGTTAATAAGGGAATCGGGAATCGGGAGTAGGGAGTAGGGAGTAGGGAGTAGGGAATAGGGAATAGGGAATAGGGAATAGGGAATAGGGCATCAAAAATTATCACAATTCCGACACCGATTGCTATAGCAACCCACTGGGCAAAAGCAGCTTTAGGATAAAAAAAACTAGTTCGTTCTTTTAAGTAACTGACTCCAACCCGACCATTGCCTTTGCTGTAAACTCTACGCGGTAGCTCATTACCAATTCAAGCCAAGTTTCTCAGCTACTTCTTCTGCAGGAATACCAGGCTCTCCAAGTTGAGTGCGGTGAAGCGAATCAATCAACTCCTGCACAACCTCAGGTCTTAGTTGTTTATTTTTATCAGGATCGCTCAACAGTGCTTCTAGAGTTTCAGTGACTGTTTCTTGGATGAGGAGCTTACACTCATCAATAGTCAAGTCTTTAACTTGCATGGTCTTTTCCCTCACATAATTACTCTATATTATAGCATTTTTTAGAGGAGATTGTCTTTCAGCAGTTTCTGGAATTTGGTACAATCGGCTAGCCAAAGTATAGCCAAGTTTTTAATCCCTGCGCTGCCTAACTTGTGCTGCACTTTAGGGACCGACTATCCCTTGGGCTTTTCCAAGAGATCCGTGCCGACGTAAACTGAGTCGTTAGCGCTGCATCTGTTAACTATAAGTATTATCAACGCTATAAATCTGGTTTAATGGGTTTACGAAACTAGTTTATTAACGTTGCACACTATTGAATTTATACTAATTATTTGATAATGTAATTTGTAAATTACTGTTTGTTTCACCCTTTAACTGAAGTTAATTAAACCCTTGAAATTATAAACATAAACTGTTGGGAAAAAACTAATTTGACCTAAAATTTAAATTATAGCAAAAATTAAATAAAATAATTTGGGTGATTTTTGATAAACTAATTATAAGAGCCGACATAAATGAATAAAATTCCGTAAACTGTCAACGGTCAACACACCACTGAAGTCAACAAATAACTGAATCTATGAATAGCCCTTTTCTCAATCACCTCCATAGCCCAAAGCGCCCGGTTATCGTATTTGATGGGGCAACTGGAACGTCTCTCCAAACCCAAAACCTCACCGCTGAAGACTTTGGTGGACCTGAGTACGAGGGATGTAATGAGTACCTTGTCCATACTAAACCAGAAGCAGTGGAAAAGGTGCATCGGGGCTTCCTGGAGGTGGGAGCAGATGTGATTGAAACGGATACCTTTGGGGGTACCTCGATTGTACTGGCAGAATATGATCTAGCTGACCAAGCCTATTACCTAAATAAAGCCGCTGCGGAACTAGCGAAACGGATGGCAGCGGAATACTCTACTCCAGAAAAACCTAGGTTTGTGGCAGGGTCCATGGGTCCTGGTACTAAACTCCCTACCCTGGGACATATTGATTTTGATACCTTGAAGAACGCCTATGTGGAACAAGCCTTAGGGTTGTATGATGGCGGTTCTGATTTGCTGATCGTGGAAACCTGTCAGGATGTGCTGCAAATTAAGGCAGCGCTGAATGCCATAGAAGAGGTATTTGAAAAAAAAGGGGCAAGACTGCCACTGATGGTATCGATCACTATGGAAGTGATGGGTACTATGCTGGTGGGGTCAGAAATTAATGCGGCGCTAACTATTCTAGAGCCTTACCCGATTGATATCCTTGGTCTTAACTGTGCCACTGGGCCAGAGCAAATGAAGGAACATATCAAATACTTGTCTGAGTGTTCCCCATTTGTGGTTTCCTGTATCCCTAATGCGGGATTACCGGAAAATGTCGGAGGGCACGCTCACTACAGGCTTACTCCCATGGAACTGCGGATGGCACTGATGCATTTTATAGAGGATTTGGGAGTACAAATTATTGGTGGCTGTTGCGGTACTAGGCCAGATCATATTCAACAGTTAGCGGAGCTTGCCCAAACCCTGACCCCGAAGGAGCGAAATCCTAAGCATGAACCGTCAGCAGCATCGATTTACAGCTCCCAGCCTTATGAGCAAGATAATTCTTTCCTAATTGTTGGTGAACGGCTCAATGCTAGTGGTTCTAAAAAGTGCCGCACCATGCTCAATGCAGAAGATTGGGATGGATTGGTATCTTTGGCTAAATCCCAAATCCGGGAAGGGGCTAACGTCCTAGATGTTAACGTGGACTATGTGGGACGGGATGGAGTTCGGGATATGAACGAATTGGCCTCCCGTTTAGTCACAAATTCCACCTTACCCCTGATGCTGGACTCCACGGAATGGGAAAAGATGGAGGCTGGCTTAAAGGTAGTTGGGGGTAAGTGTATCCTGAACTCCACTAACTACGAAGATGGGGAACCTAGGTTCTATAAGGTACTTGAGTTAGCTAAAATTTATGGCGCGGGAGTGGTAATTGGTACTATCGATGAAGATGGTATGGCCCGGACAGCAGATAAAAAGTTTGAAATTGCTAAACGTGCTTATAACGATGCGATCGCATATGGTATCCCGGCTCATGAACTCTTCTTTGATACTCTAGCGTTACCAATTTCTACAGGCATTGAGGAAGATCGGGAAAACGGCAAAGGAACAATCGAATCCATTCGTCGGATTCGGGAAGAATTGCCTGGGTGTCATGTTATCCTAGGGGTTTCTAATATTTCCTTCGGACTAAACCCAGCAGCACGAATTGTGCTTAATTCCATGTTCTTGCACGAAGCAATGCAAGCAGGGATGGATGCAGCAATTGTTAGTGCTAGTAAGATTTTACCCTTAGCCAAGATTGAGCCAGAGCATCAAGAGGTTTGTCGAAAACTGATTTATGATCAGCGGGAGTTTGATGGGGATGTGTGTACCTATGACCCCTTGGCCGAGCTGACTACTCTGTTTGAAGGGAAAACTACAAAACGCGATCGCTCTCAGGATGAAAACCTATCGGTAGAAGAGCGGCTCAAGCGTCATATTATTGATGGGGAACGGATTGGTTTAGAAGAACAACTGGAGAAAGCCCGAGAAAAATATCCTCCCCTGGAGATTATCAATACCTTTTTGCTGGACGGGATGAAAGTGGTAGGGGAACTATTTGGTTCCGGGCAAATGCAGCTGCCGTTTGTATTACAATCCGCTCAAACCATGAAGGCAGCAGTGGCTTATTTAGAGCCATATATGGAAAAATCCGAAGCAGGGAAGAATGCTAAAGGTACCTTTGTAATTGCTACGGTGAAAGGAGATGTTCATGATATTGGCAAGAATTTAGTGGATATCATCTTGTCCAACAATGGCTACGAAGTGATTAACTTGGGGATTAAACAGCCAGTGGACAATATTATTGATGCTTATGAAAAGCACAATGCTGACTGTATTGCCATGAGTGGACTACTGGTGAAGTCTACCGCCTTTATGAAGGATAATCTGGCAACCTTTAATGAGCGGGGAATTACGGTACCAGTTATTCTAGGGGGTGCTGCCCTAACACCAAAGTTTGTCCATAAGGATTGTCAGAATACCTACAATGGTCAGGTAGTTTATGGTAAAGATGCCTTTTCTGACCTCCATTTCATGGATAAGTTAATGCCAGCAAAAGCAGCTGGTAACTGGGATGATAGTAAAGGCTTTATCGATGAGGTAGAGAATGGTTTAGCAGTTGAAGCTTCTTCCGAATTGAAAGTTGACAAGTTGCAGCAGAATGGTTCACAAGACAACTCTCAACCAGCAACTCCCCTTTCAACTCCTGTAGATACTAATCGTTCGGAAGCGGTAACCTTAGATATTGAGCGTCCAACACCGCCATTCTGGGGAACTAAGATACTTCAGCCAGAAGATATTTCCTTCGAGGAAGTCTTATGGTATCTGGATTTGCAGGCGTTGATTGCTGGACAATGGCAGTTTCGGAAGCCAAAGGACCAGTCGAGGGAGGAGTATAATCAGTTTTTGAAGGAAAAGGTTGACCCAATTCTGGCGAAATGGAAGGAAAAAACTCTTGCTGAGAACTTGTTACATCCCCAGGTAGTCTATGGATATTTTCCTTGTTTAGCTGATGGTAATTCCTTGATAATTTATGATGCTAAAGGGATGAATCCCGAAGGCGCAAAGGACCCGAAGGAATTGCAAGAGGTGGCACGGTTTGAGTTTCCTCGGCAACGGTCTGGTAAGCGTTTGTGTATAGCGGATTTCTTTTTACCGAAGGAGTTGGCAGAACCAGGTCAATTCGATGTGTTCCCAATGCAGGCGGTAACTGTGGGGGATATTGCCACAGAGTACGCTAAGGAATTATTTGATGGTGATCAATATACGGATTATTTGTATTACCACGGATTGGCGGTACAAATGGCTGAAGCCTTGGCGGAGTGGAGTCATGCTCGGATTCGTCGGGAGTTAGGGTTCGCAGATCAAGAACCCGATAGTATTCGGGATGTGTTGGCTCAGCGCTATCAGGGTTCACGGTATAGCTTTGGTTATCCCGCTTGTCCAAATCTCCAGGATCAGTACAAGCAGTTGGATTTGTTGGAATGCGATCGCATTAAGTTATACATGGATGAGAGTGAGCAGTTGTATCCAGAGCAATCTACCACGGCAATTGTAGCTTATCACCCCATCGCTAGGTATTTTACTGCTTGATCTCTCAGCTTTTTGAGAATTGACTCTTGTTCCCCCCAAAGTTGGGGGGCTAGGGGGGCAAAATTCAGTTGAGCTAGCAAGATTTCAGTTGATTAATACTGGAATCTTGCACCCTTGTTATTAATCTTTAGGGTTCGCAGTGTTTATCAAAGTGCAAAGCCCAGCTTGGTGAATCTGTATCAAGCATTGCCCACCCTACTACATAAACTGGTAACAGACTCGAAAAAATTTCCACCCACCCATTTAATATTTACTCTTTATAATATATAATTATAAATTAGGTAAAACTACAAAACGAAAAGTAATCGAACGTTGATGATCATAACTTTTGGTAAAGTGGGATGAGTGGTCAAGATAAAAGTCATAGGATACAGATCATTGCCGCTGTAATTGGCCTGGTTGGTGCACTGGGGGCAGCTGTGATCACGAATTGGCATAATTTATTTCCTAAGGAGATTACCAAGTCTCAAAATTTTGGTCCAGAAAAAGTAAGTTGTACTGGCAGTGGCCAAGTATGCAGTAACCGCTTCGCAATAGATGTAACAACGCGCGGTTTCTTAAAAGTCCAGTATGTCGTCCCCCCTACTCATTGCGGTCCAATAAAAATCCATTTCTACCTTGACGGTGAGCGTGTTACTTCTACAGATACCCTTGGGTGGAGGGGCGCATCTGGCCAGTTCAGTAGGCTTCCGTTGACCTCAGGTAAAATTGATCTTGGCCCTGTTTCCTCAGGAAATCATTCCATTAGTTTAGAGGCAGAAGGGGAAACTGCGGGTTGTAATCGTGGGCAGCTGAATTCTTGGTTAGGGAATCTACAGGTCTGGACATCAGTTTTGGATAAGTAGTTCCGTAGGGTGTGTTAGGGGAGCCCTCATTTTATCGGTAGCTAGAGTTGAGAGACTCAGCCCCGTAACGCACCACTGTTAGGTCAAAGAATAAAAATGAGATCCACCCGAAAGTGCCAACCCTTTAATCTTTTGTGTGGGTTGATTGCCTATTGCTACTAGCTGGGATCCAGTTTTGGAACGAAGATCATTCTGAGATAGAAGACCGATTTTTACTGATTGTTCATTGTTACCGATAGGAGGAATCAGTAATCAGAATCATTTCAGCCCGCAAAGCCACTAAAAATGAAAGTAAACACTATCGATGCTAAAACCATGAAACCAGAATATGACCTTGCCAACATGAAAAGCCGCCCCAATCCTTATGCCAAGAAATTAAAGCAACCAGTAACTTTGCCTTTGAGGATTGATGTAATAGAATATTTTGAAGCAAAGGCGCAAGAAAAAGGAATTTATTAACTCTCAAACTCAGCACTTCCAAGCTGTCAAAATAGTTATCGGATTGAGAGGATTAAACCGAGTTAGCTTGCCCACAGGTACCGACTTTGATAACTGCACCTGTAACCATTGATAATTCCAGTGATCCCCCCTAACCCCCCTTAATAAGGGGGGGAAGGAATTTGCTCTAATCCCGCGCTCGGAGGGGGGGAAACGTTTAGACTCAAACCAACTATAGGCTGTATTAATATGCTCTACAGTTGCTAACGCTAACACTATAATACCATCGAGCTCTAAGCGAGTATCACAGTAATCCAAAATTGAGTGTAAATTACCACCACTACCGCCAATAAAAATACGATTTGGTGTTGGTAAATCCTTCAAAACATCCGGTGCTGATCCATGAATTGATGTAACATTATTAACGCCTAAACGTTGACAATTTTGCTGAATTAAAGCACTACCCATGGCTGTTTTTTCAATAGCATACACCTGAGATGTCTTCGATAAACGAGCAATTTCAATGGAAACCGAACCTGTTCCTGCACCAATATCCCAAACTGTTTGCCCTGGTTTGAGTGCTAACTCTCCTAGTAACAGCAGCCTCACTTCTCGCTTGGTCATTAAACCAGGGCGATCGCTAAAACTAGTAAATGTCTGATCTGGTAATCCCAGTATCGGTAACGAGTCTGGATCCAGGGATTGGTCAAGGGAATCAGGGTGACGTAGTAATACCACCACATTCAGGGGAGCAAAGGTCTGGTTCAATACTGCTTCTACACCAAGACATTGCACCCGTTCATCCATACCTCCCAAATTTTCACATACCCAGAACTGGTAGCCACTGGGTAAATCTAGCGCTAGTAATAATTTAGCGATCGCTTCAGGTGTATTGCTGCCATCCGTCAGCACTGCAATCTTGTCAACTCCCTGCTTCAAGGCTGGGATTAGTTGTTCGAGAGAACGGCCATGAGCACTGATTACCTTAGCATCTTGCCAAGCAACCTTAATCCGACTGAAGGCTAACTGAATCGCACTGACATGGGGATGAAACCTCAGCCTTGAGGGGGGAAGTTGGCTTAGGAGCAATCGTCCTAAGCCAAAAAACAATGGATCACCACTCACCAACACTACGATTAGGGTATCGTGATCAGCACTATCGAGCTGCTTACGAATTAATTCAATAGCGTCAGCAAAATTACCCAATACCAGTTGTGACCCTTGGTGGTTGGGAAAATAACCTAAATGGCGCTGACTTCCTACCAATAGCGTCGCTCGTTCCACCAGCTCCTTGACTTGATCAGTTAAGCTAGCTGCTCCATCTAAACCAATGCCCACTACATGGATGGGTGACCTTTGGGATGTTTTATTACTCACTATCCCAAGCCAATACCATTAATCCATTCAAAATAGCTGCAGCCACTGGAGACCCTCCTTTAGCTCCTTCAACCCGAATCTGAGGGATAGATATCTTTGCCAAAGCAGCTTTCGACTCCAACACTGAAACAAACCCAACGGTTGCGCCAATGACCAAAGCTGGTTTGACCTGAGAGTGGGGCAACTGCTCACATAAAGCCAACAATGCCGTAGGGGCATTACCAATCACAAAAATAGCCCCTGGAAACTGCTCAAAACATCGGAGTAAACCTGTTTCCGTGCGCGTCTTTCCTGGCAGAGCTACTGGTGCCTGGTCTACTGCTACAATCAGCGGATTACCAAAGGTTTTTGCCACCATACTAGCTATCCCCTGTTTGACCATTCCGACATCTGTAACTATTGGTGTTCCCTGGCTCAGTGCAGAAATACCAGATGCGATCGCATTTTCACTAAACCGAAGCAGTTGGGTAAATTCAAAATCAGCTGTACTATGGATTACCCTGCGCACAATCCCATACTCAGCTCGATTAAACTGATGCTCCCCAATCTGTTGGTCAATAATGGCAAAACTTTGCTCCATAATCGGATGCATCGACAATGCTTTCATCTCAATCCCCAACCCATATTCTGCTCCAACTTAAACACTAAGCACGCGAAAGCACTCAAAACTCCAAAACTGGCCATTCCGGTTCCCGCAAGAAGTGCATCATATCATCAAACTTCCTTAATTGAGCCTGCCGAATCGATAGTACACTCCCTTCCGCTTCTAAGGCTTGGCCACTTAACTCGAATAGGATATTGCTAATGCGATCGCTATCCAATTCCTGGGGGATATCTCCGAAATATCCTAGAGTGATGTGAGCCGTAAAATGGTATTGCTGTTCAATACCTAGAGCCATTAAATCAGAATTTTGATAAATACACCGACGCAGTTGCGCAATCCGATTGTATGCCTGTTCATCCTTGGGCGCTAGACATACACCAATCGCTCTGGGCATGACCATTAAGCCCAACAGCTGCCAGCTAATGGGATTACCACCATTTGCTAAAGACGTTTCCTGGCTGATACCGACATACTTGTCGAAACTTGCCTGTATCGACTGAAGCAGTTGAGTTTCAAACTCTGGATTTTCAGCCGTGGCATCTCGGTAAGCATTTTCCCAAATCAAGTCAGCCAGGGTTAAATGAAAACTATCCGGGGGTATGGGTACCATTAAACCCGGGTCTAGTTGCTGGAGAAGCTCTTTTTGGAGCTGCTGCATGTTATTATAGAATGCTGAATTATTCGTCTCTTCCTCCCAAGGTGGTGTGATTACAGTGTAACCAGGAAAAGGGGCAGGCTCTCTGCTGCCATTAGGGAGACGTTTAAACTTGGGTGACTCTTGGATATTGAGTAACTGCGATTGATAGGTTGCGGTTAGGGTCAGCCGTGTGACCCGATTTAGATAACTTTGATATGTATCGTCCAATTTTGCCCCCTTACGTGTTCTGATATGGGAATTTACCTCTATTGGGGAAAGGATGACTTTGCCATGGCTCAAGCCGTGGACAAACTGCGTCGATCCTTAGTTGACCCCAACTGGGCTAGTTTTAACTATGACAAAATTTCCCCAGACCAACCAGATGCCGTAATTCAAGCTTTGAATCAAGTAATGACTCCTCCGTTTGGCATCGGTGGACGTCTAGTGTGGTTAGTCGATACAACCCTGTGTCAGCAATGTTCGGACAATTTACTGGCAGAATTAGAGCGTACTATACCAGTCATTCCTAAACACTCCGTTTTGTTACTAACTACCCCCCATCGACCAGATCCACGACTCAAGTCCACGAAATTACTGCAACAGTACGCCCAGATTCAGGAGTTTGCTCTGATTCCCCCCTGGAAGACCCAGCAGCTGCTCAATCGGGTCAAGTCCTACTCCGTTGAATTTGGGGTCAAACTAACCAATAGTGCGGCTGTTCTCTTAGCCGAATCCGTTAGCAATGACACCCGACAGTTATTCAACGAACTGGAAAAATTACGACTCTACGCGCTGTATGACAGCCAACCCTTATCAGAAAGTACCGTTGCCACCCTGGTAGTGGCTAATACTCAAAATACCTTGCAACTGGCAGAGGCGATTCGGCAAGGGGATGGGGCAAAAGCTTTAGAGTTGTTAGCTGCCTTGATCAACCACAATGAACCTCCCTTAAAGATTGTCGCTACCTTAATTACCCAGTTTCGTACCTGGTTGTGGGTGAAGTTGCTGGTCCGTGAGGGGGAAACTGATCTAAATGCGATCGCTAGCACCGCCAATATCAATAACCCCAAACGAGTTTTCTTCCTCAAACAAGACGTGGAGTTCCTTTCCCCCAAGCAACTTATCTCCACTCTGGGGGTCTTGCTGGAGTTAGACCTCAACCTCAAAACCGGAGCAGACCCCCTTTCAACATTACAAACTAAGGTGATACAACTTTGTGAAATCTTTAACAGTTGAAGAGTTTATACCGGTCAGTGGCTTCACCCAGGCTAGCTTTAATATTGAAGGTTAAATTTTTTTTATACTCATGCTTCATATTCATCCTGTCTGCACTTCCCAATCCCCAGAATATCTTGCCTTATGAGGAACTTACCACCCATAAATTAATTCACATTAAACTAGCCCTTAGTGGTTTTGGTTATTGTTTGTTTTGATCATAATCTATCATCATGCTCACTGCTAACTCTCTAAAACTTAGCTTGACCCAAATTTTCTCCCAATCTCTCCTTGTCGGAGGACTTACTGCTATTAGTTTGCTATCTGGATTTATCCCTGAGCTTTCTGAAGACTCTTATACCCTTGTGATTACAACTTCAGCCTATGCTCAAGATGTCACCTCTGAGATTAGTCCTAATGACGTCACTCAATATGCTGAAGTTCTATTACAAATAGAGCCTATTCGCGCATCTGCCTATGAAAAAATCACCACAATCCTAGGAGAGCAACCAGAAATTTTCTGCGATGACCCCCAGAGCATCGATAAGCTGCCCTCGACCGCCCAAGAGATTGCTAAAGATTACTGCCAACAGTCAGAGGGAATTGTCTCTAAGTATTTTCCCGAAGGAGGAAATAAACGCTTCAACGAAATTACTATTGAGATGCAAGATAATCAAAATTTACGGGAACAGATTCAAAGTGAATTAGTGCGTATTCAACAAGCAAAATTTGACGCTAGCTTTTAGTTGGGGATAGCTCGAATCATCAGCCACTTATTCCCTTGACCCATAACTTAAACCATAACGTCAACCATAATTAAATCGTTTTGGGAAAAGCGTAAGGGTCTCAACGTTCCTCTTGGGCAAGCAGTAAGACGAGTTGCACACCTGGGAATTATCAATCAAGTTTAGACCTATAGTGGTATAGTTACCTTGAAAACAACCATAATAGCTAGCCACTAGTAATAGTAAAAAATAGGCTAATCCAGCTTTCGGCTAGCCACTGCAGGTCGCTTATCTCCCAGAAAACGGCTAATGAACAAATTTATCTATCCCTTGGGATGGCTTGCCGGAATGATAGTGGTTTTGGTTGGATGTTCTTCCAGTCCAGACCCTGACCCCACCGCAGCTATCCCCACAGTAGCGTCAGATGCAGTAAAGAGTCAGGAATTGAAGAATTACGCCAAAGCTGTTCTGGCGATCGATCAAAATCGTCAAGGTGTCTATGAGGATATTCAGGAATTAACCAAAGACAAAGACAAGATAGTTCCTGAAATTAACTGCACCCAAGTAAAAACCATCGCAGGTCTACGTCGAAATATCCAAGATCTGGCTGTAAACTACTGTAAGCGCTCGAAAACCATTGCTGAAAGTCATGACTTGACCATATCTCGATTTAATTCCATTACCGTTAGCGCCCAATCGGATCAGAAGTTACAACGGCGCATCCACAATGAACTAGTTCGCTTACAACAAAATTGACAATATGTCAAGCTTGTAGGGTGGGCAAAAGCGGTCAGCGGTCAGCGGTCAGCGGTCAGCGGTCAGCGGTCAGCCTTTAGCTACTTGAGGTGCTGACGTAACAGAGATTAAACCAATGCTTACCTGTTGTCTTGATGCAATAGCGAGTGGGGGAAACCACGGCAGTCGCTCATGGGGGAGACCACGGCAGTCGCTCATGGGGGAAACCCCCAAGACCGCGCTGCCTCCCCAAGACCGCGCTGCCTCCCCAAGACCGCGCTGCATCGCTTATTAAAAAGCTGATAACTGATAGCTGATAACTGATAACTTATAGCTGATAGCTTACCTTTGCTCACCCTACTTCACTTGGTATTTGTTTTAAACAGAAGTCTGAATTAAGCAATGGTAAATTGCCCATGCTCACCTTTACGAAACGCCTCAGAGCTAATCAGAATACTAAAGTCGGCTTTACCCTCTCCTTGACAGCCGAGGAGCGTACCCGAACTCGCCACCGCTTTGAAACAGCGGATGGTGAAAATTTGTATTTGCGTTTGCCTAGGGGCAGTGTCTTGCAGGATGGGGATTTACTGGAAGCTGAAGATACGAAGGTGATGATCCGAATTGCTGCTAAACCAGAACCGGTACTGACTGTCACTGCCAAAAAACCGGTGAATTTGCTGCGAGCTGCTTATCATTTGGGTAATCGCCATGTCCCTTTAGAAGTAACGGCTAGCTATTTAAGGTTATCTCCTGACCCAGTTTTGCAAGGGATGTTAGAGCAGTTGGGGGTAGAGGTACACCAGGAAGTGGTACCGTTTCAACCAGAAATCGGTGCCTATCGACATTGAGAAGTTTAAAGAGAACTGTTAAAAGAAAACTGTAAAAAAGAGGCACACCTAAGTGCGCCTCTTAATCAATCCTTCGGAACAGAAGCCCGATGGTTAGCCTCTTGCCACAGCTGATAGAGAAAAAACTCAACAGCATAGTTCATTGCTGTTACAAAAATTCCCTCTTCATCTTCTGGATCTGACGTTAGCCAGGTGCCTTGTAGGCTTACTTCAACATATTCCGCATCACAAATCGATAATGCGATCGCATCTGTTTTGTCTTGCCGCACAAACACTTCTAATTGCCTGAGCTGGGGCAAGTCAGCTGGTAGCAAAAATGACGCAGTGCTGGGTTCGATATAGAAACTTGCCCCCGCACGGAGCGAGACAAGGGTTCGTGTCGTTACCCATTCTTCTAGGGATTGAGCCAAACGCTCTAGATAAAAGCTATTTTCGGTGTAAATCAGTTTCAGCATTACCTGTAACTTCCTCCTCTAACCGATTGATTTGCTGTTGACGCCAAAACTGTTCCGCAAAAGCAACAGCTGGATGCATGGGTGCTTTGGGCTGCCTGGGTAATTTCATTCCCGCTTGGTGGGGAGTGCGGTTGCCTTTAAGGCTGTTACAACGCTCACATGCTGTAACGACGTTGTCCCAACTGTGTTTCCCGCCTTTTGACCGAGGCATGACATGGTCGAGGGTTAGCTTTTTGGTGCTGCCACAGTATTGGCACCGATGCTTGTCCCGTCTTAAGACCTCCCGCCGATTTACTGGAGGAACTCGCCAAGTTGGTTCAGTTTCGGTAACTATCAAGCGGATATGGCTTGGTACCAAGATCACCACACTAGGAGAACGGACTTTGTAGCCCTTACCACCAAAGAAATCGATTGGTTCAGCTTTCCCGGTAACCAACAGAGCAATCGCTCGTTTGATATTGACTCGATTAATGGGTAAGTAGTTTTTGGAAAAAACCACTACCGATTGCCTCAACACCTCAGTTGTGCTTGTCACGGATTGACTCCTCATAAACCAAACCCCCGCTTCTGTTTGTCAGGAGCGGGGGCGTTTAAGATTTTTTAGGGTAGGCTGATTGCTATGTCAGTACTGCTAGCGTTCGCCTATACCTCCCGCTGTGTCTATTTAGTTTCAGATTGATCTCTGGCCGACAATTGATTGGTTGTGAATCATGCCTTCTATACTCGACTGTTCCCTGTGCGATCGAGTCATATTTGCCCCTAAACAAAAGCTCCACCCATATTGCCCCGAATCCCGAACCGCCGAAGCAGTTGATATCTGAGCAATTGGTGGAGGAGGTTAAATGATGACTCATAGAAGATGAAATGTTTGAAGGCGAAATTTGTGAAAAACGATTTTCAAGCCGCTTTTTAAATACTACACTTGTATTACGGGAATGTCCAGATATTTGGAGGAAAAAATTAATGCCTACACTCACCCGTCAAAACTCAACCACTGATATGGAAGTTACCAGCATCCGTCTGGATCGACAGTTGAAAGAGAAACTCAAAGAACTTTCTGGCACTCAGGGGTATCAAGCTCTGATTCGAGATATTCTCTGGAACTATGTCCAGCACAAGTCTGGTGATTATCGACCTCAATTTTGTAAGTCTGATATCAGAGCCACCATTCAAGCGATCGCTGAGCGCAAAGAGCGTTGTGTACTGACTGGCAAGTATATAGAACCCCAAGAGCCGATGTTATTAGGACTGACGATCAACGGAGAGATGCTTCCCCTCAGTATTGATAGTATGTCCGACTGTTAAGGGTTTGCCTCGATACAATTGAAGAGACGTGCGATCGCATGTCTCTTCTGAATCCTTAACTAGGCACTCTTGTAGGTGGGTTACCGAGTTGGAACCTGTAAGGGTGGCACTTGCGGAAGCTCAAGTTTTGGTGCTTCTAGAACTGGTGGGGCTTCTGGTGTTGCTGGGATTTCTTCAGTGTCCATAGCTTCTGGGATTTCTTCAGTGTCCATAGCTTCTGGGGCTTCTGGGGTTTCTGGCATTTCTAGCGTTTTAGTAGCTACTTGGAGATATAAATCAGAACCCAGTGTTAGTGGTAAATCCTGTTCCGGATTAATGATCATAGGATTTTGCTGCTCCGGTTGTTGATTAGAATCACCACCAGTTAAGACACCAGTCAAAATATTAACCGCAGCACCTTCTAATGTTTGTTTCTCGGTATCATCAGGCTTAGCATCAGTAACCAGTTTCGAGGTGGCATTGATGGTGTTATAGGATAATTCACCAATTTTAAGTTTTTGAGCCACAAACTGAGTACCAAGAAACTGAGAACCACTATAACGCGGTACTAATTGACCCTCAATCTCGCTGTCTTTTGGAATTAAGACTATTCCTTGCTCATTTTTGATGTCCTCAGCCACTAACAGCGTCATATCAATAGTTTCACCACGCTCCACAGCCACCTTGTCTGATACTGTGTAGGCTACATCAATCACTGTACCTTTGGAAACTTGATATTCCTTAGTTTCTGGGAGTTCATCCTTACTAGTCATTGACTCAGTGGAATCAGTCCCCTCAGTTTTTTCAGTTGTCTGAGTTGATTCCATCAGGCTGTCGTCACCCACAGATTTAGTCTCTCCCGTCAGCTGAGCAATATATTGAGAGGCTGGATGTTGACTAGACAGGGGAGCTAATACCTCTTCATTCACTAAAGCTTGATGAATAAACGCTGCCACATCAGCACGGGTAGCAGGTTTACCAAAATCAAGATAGGTTACATTCGGGTAGTTGACGACCATAGCCTTTTGGGTAGCAGCCGCAACGCTATCTTTGGCATAGTCAGGGATTCGGGATAGGTCTTCATAGGAAGAGAGAGTGTTCTTTACTGAACTGCTAGAGTATAGACCCAAACCATTTAAACCCAAACCATTGGTCAATGACACCAATACTTGTCCCCGAGATAGTGGCGAAGATGGACGTAGTTGGCTGTTGGATTTATCCTGCTCAGTTAGGTTACGACTTACCCAATACTCAGCCGCTTCACGATCAAATGTTTTGGGCAAAGCTAAATTATTTTCGCTGAAAGCTTGGCTCACCATTGCAGAGAACTGAGCGTAAGTAACAGCTTGATCAGGTTTAAAGGTGCCATTGGCATATCCATTTACCAGGTTTTCTGCTGCCAACCCTTCAATGAACGGTTTTGCCCAATGACCTTGAATATCAATAAAGCTAGTTTGGTTTGGAACCGCAATTACCATCGGCGCAGTCACACCAGTTACTATTCCCAATAGCAACATGGCAGTGCTCGTGGAATTCCAAGTAGACGCACTAGACATAGAACACAACTCTCCTGATTTAGATAACTCTTCCAGACAGCTCAACTCCTTAGTTATCAGAGTTGACAGCTTCCCAAACACCATCCCCAGACGCACAGGTGAAGTGAAAGTTCCCAAGTTTTAAAAAAAAAGATCACTATCGCTAACGGAGTCATATCAAGTGCAGTTAATCAGTTACAAAAGTCATTAATCGTAGGGTGGGCAGTGTCTAGCAACGCGCTTTGCAAACTTCTGAATCTGTCTGCTGCACTGCCCACCCTACATGAACTTACAAAAGGGAGTAGAGAACAGGGAATCGGGAATCGGGAATCGGGAACAGGGAATCGGGAAAAAATCCTGTGTATTTTATTAATAAGATTTGTAAATTTAGCCAGATTGGCGAGACAAATTTATGCTATGGGATTTTTATTTATAGTATTGACGGTTGGAGAACGTTTATGTTTTTAGAAAGTGTAATCCTTTTCTTTAAGCGCTTAGCTGCTGATAAAAATTTCCGTAGCCAGCTTGAAGATGCTGCAAGTCCAGAAGACTACCAAACCATGGTGCGAGATGCTGGCTTTGATTTCACACCAGAAGACTTGGAAACTACCACAGCTAAAATTCTCGATGAGAATAAGCTTAGAGATTTAGACGATAATTTCAAGAATCTCAGTGAAGAAGACCTAGAAGTACTTGTTGGTGGCGTGTTTAGAGGCTTCTGTGGTTGGCCATGGCGACCTATACATCCGATTGAGCCACCTATAAAAAAGCCACCTATTGAGGTTCAGCCCCTATATGGAGCAGTCATCGGGATTACACCGGAACCTCCTGTGCGGTTCGTTCCAACCAGGAGCTTTCAGAAACTGAAAGGGTATGGGTTGGGGGATTCGCGAGGGTTAAAACCTCAAAAATCCTAACTATCTAACGGATATGGGTGAAAACCCCATCCTTGAGGAG
>NZ_JAAHFZ010000022.1:0-113579 GCF_010672795.1 Moorena sp. SIO1G6 | reverse complement strand
TCCTAGCTCTTTCAATATCCATTGTTCCATATTTGTGATAATAGATGCCAGAGGCGATTCTAGCAAGAACACACACTTGACTCTTTTTGTCAAGTTTTATGTTAAGAAAGATGTTTATAAAGCATAGCTTTTTAAGGGGGATTTAGGGGGATCGCTTTGTCCCTCATGGTAGAGATAATTGCTATAATTAAGAAAACTTATTTTCTGTAAAATCCAAAGCATCATGACAAAAACTACCTTTTCATAAATATTAGAAGCAGCCGATGAACTGCCCTTAGACGATCAAGAAAATCTAATTAGTATTTTAATAAATCGTCTTCGCGATCGCCGAAGAGCCGAGAGAATTAGAGATGTTAAAGAAGCTCAACAAGAGTTTGCCGAAGGAAAATGTCAACCCGTTACTCCTGAACAGCTGATGCAGGAAATTCGTAAGCATATGCGCTACGCGCACGCTACTTGAGGTGCGGTCAGCTGTCAGCCGTCAGCTTAAAATAAACCTATGCAGGCCTATGGTCACGCTACGCGAACGGGAGAATTTAATAGTTCGAGATTAATGAGAATTGAAAGTCTGGGTAAAAGCCCATTGCGCATAAACTGATAGCTGATAGCTAAATGCTGATAGCTGACGGCTGATAGCTGATAGCTGACGGCTTAATGCTTACCCCTCAACTCATCTTGGCCAAAGATGCCCCTAACCACCCAGAAAAATTCTGCTGCTGCCCATTGGTAGGATTTTTCACTGGCATCACTTGGTAACGACTGGGTTGAGATTTGCGTAATGTAATCGGTAGAGTGACCAATTGATCCTGATGGAATACACTGAACTCGATCACATCACCAGCTTTGTAATCTTTTAAGCGATCGCATAATTGATCCCCATTGACTCGCAACCCATCAATAGCCAGTAACTGATCACCAGCATCCACTCCTGCCACTGCCGCAGGAGAATCCATCTCCACAAACTGGATCCAGTCCTGACCATTGTCAGTTCTCACCTTCACCCCCAAGTAAGGCACAGATTCTTCATCCACAGCCACCACTTGTAAGCCAAAGGGTTTGAGATACTGATTGAAGGGCAATTCCCCAGTACCCTCAATAGTCTTCGAGAAGAAATTACTTAAATCTAGCTCTGCTACCGATTCTATTACCTCTCGCAGTTGTTGGGGAGTAAAGCCAATTTCCCCTTTACCAAACTGCTCCCACATAATTCTTATCACATCATCAAGGGAACGCTTATTTCCATGGCGCTCCCGGATTAACAAATCCAGCAATAATGACACCATTTCACCTTTCAAATAATAAGAAATTTGGTTATTATCACTGTTTGCATCCCGTCGATAAAGCTTAATCCAGGCATCAAAACTCGACTGATCCAGGGGCTGCACCTTACGTCCTGGTGTAGTTAAAAACCGGGTAATTTCTTTACTCAAATTCTCTAACAACGTCTTAGCATCATAGATACCCGCTCGTTGGGGAATCAATAAGTCATAGTAACTGGTTGTTCCTTCACAAAACCACAACGATGTCGTATAGTTTTCCTTTTCATAGTCAAAGGTTTCTAGGGCTAATGGTCGGATCCGCTTAACATTCCACAAGTGAAAGAACTCATGAGCCACCAGTTGCAAGAAGCGATTGTACTTATCCTTTGCGCGAAAACCAAACCGCGAATAAATTAACGAACAACTATCCTTATGTTCCAGTCCCCCAAAGCCACTACCAGTTAGATACAGCAAGAACAAATAGTGGTCATAAGGTAAACCCCCAAACAGCTCAGCTTCTACCTGGATAATCTTCTTAGTATCCTCAATAATCCGTTGTGGGTCAGCATTCCCCTCTCCCCAGATGGCCAATTGATGGGGTTTGCCCAAAACCTCAAAGTCATAGAGCTTATGATCACCAATTTCAAAGGGACTATCCACTAAGGTATCGAAATCCCTTGCGTTGAAGGTATTAAATTTGCCTGACACTGCTGGTAAGGGTGTCGTCACCCGCCAATTGGGATTAGGTGGCGCGATAGTAACCTGGCAAGGGTGTTGTTCAAATCCTGGGATGAAGAAGAACAGAGCAGCACCATTAAAATAACCGTGGCTAGCATCTAAGTGATTAGTGCGTACCGTTAATTCATTAGCAAAGATACGATAACGCACAGTGATAGCCGAGGCATCACCAGTTTCCACTAGCCAATGATTCTTGGCCAGTTTCCGCCACGGTAAAGACTGGGTAGGATTACCCCTATCCGCAGAGAAATCTTGTAAATGTCGAGCATACTCCCGCACTAAGTAAGAGCCTGGAGTCCAAACTGGCATCTTTAAATCTAACAAAGGGGCTTCCCAGCCTTCCACTTGTAGCGTTACCTCAAACAGATGGGATTGAGGCTGAGGCATAGCGACATGGTAGTGAATAGCTAGGGTACTAGTGGCTGCGCTGCTCCGAAAAATAGTTGTTGCTTCAGTCATTACTCAACTTTAGGGATTACCATTTAGCTCTAAGGGTAGCAATCCTCTGGCTAGATAGCATTTTCATTTGAGATGTAAACATAGAGGGAATAGGGAACAGGGAATAGGGAATAGGGAATAGGGAGTAGGGAATAGTCGGAAAGAGAGCAGAGTTTTTGGTGTTATGATAAATCAGCCTTGGGTTTAGGTAATTATAGACACGTAAACTTTGTAAATAATTTTATTTTTACTAAGTAAATAACTATCAATTTATTTTTAATATATTTTAAAAATAAATCACCTTTTAGACAGTAATTAAAAATTTTTTTTGGTAATATCCGATTTGATAGCAATCCTAAATCAATTGAGAGAATGTTTGTTCCCTACTCCCTACTCCCTACTCCCTACTCCCTACTCCCTACTCCCTACTCCCTACTCCCTGTTCCCTTTACTAAATCTTGAATCCTCGACCTGTCCAAAAAAATTGATAATTAACTTGGGTAATGTCCATGTCTCCCCACCCTGACAACAGTGGTAGAGAGAGACTTATGACATCCCCCAAGCGTCCACCACTAGTTAAACCCAAAGCCCCAGGGCTGATTTTATGGATCTACAGATTATCGAACGAGATGGTAGACGATACCTTCCTACCGAGCAGTTGTCGATGACCGAATGGCCTCGGCTCACCACAAACCAACCTCTACCAACCCTTCCTCTCAAAGTAGATGACCTGTTTTTAATCACAGATACCCTAGGGAATATTTCGGGGAACTTAGAAAACGAAAATAATAGCACAACCGGGTTATTTTGTCAAGATACCCGCTTTCTCTCTCGCTTAGAGTTACAAATTGAAGGGCAACTGCCCATTCCCCTGAGTAGCAGTGCTGAGGAAGGATTTGTCCTATCGGTGATGTGTTGCAATCCCCGTTCACCTAATCTTCCCCCAAAAACCCTAGGCATTCAGCGGCAGCTAGCCCTCCATGGTGGCTTATGGGAAGAAATTGTAATCACCAATTACGACACTCAACCCCTTAGCTTCAGCGTCAGCCTCAGTTTTGATGCCGATTTTAAAGACTGGTTTGAAGTCAGGGGTCATCAGCGACAGCAGCGGGGAACTCTGCTGCATTTACTACCGCCTGATATCGATTTAGAGACGCTGTTAACCCTAAGTGAGTTCAACACCGATACCATCAACCTAGCTTACCAGGGACTGGATAACTCCCTGATTGAATCTCAGATCGACTTTACTCACCGTCTCCCAGACACCTACAAAGGGAACACAGGGGTTTGGGACTTGTGCCTCAAGCCTGGCGCTACTGAAACCTTAGGCTATCGACTGGAACTGCTCACCCACAAAGCGCGAATCACTACAGCTAAAATTCCAGCCACCCTTGAACAAGCTAAGACCGCTAACTTACTCCAAAACCAGGAATGGTATAAACGGGTAACTCACATTAGCTGCGATAATGAAACCCTTAACCAAGTGATTTCTCGGGCAATACGAGACATCTTTTTACTAAGGCAGACTATTAATGGCTGCACAGTTCTTTCCGCAGGAGTACCTCGGTTTTCCACCTTGTTTGGCCGAGATTCCATAATTGCTGCCTCACAAACCTTAATTCTTGACCCTACCATCCCCAAAGGGACTCTGGAAATTTTAGCCCAGTACCAAGGCCAAGAGGATAACCCATTGCGGGATGAGCAACCGGGTAAGATTTTGCATGAACTCCGGGTTGGGGAATTGGCTCGCTGTCGGGAAATTCCTCACACTCCCTACTACGGTACAGTTGATGCTACCCCACTCTGGCTGATGCTCTATGCCGATTACTATGCTTGGACCAATGACACAACTACCCGAGACCAGCTCTGGCCCCATGCTTTGGCGGCCATGGATTGGATTGATCGTCAATCTCAGCAAAACGGCTATCTCTGTTATCAGCGCCAGTCCAAAAAAGGTTTGCGTAATCAAGGGTGGAAGGATTCCGGTGATTCCATGGTCACTCGTGATGGTTCCCTAGCAACGGGAGCGATCGCATTATGCGAAGTCCAAGCTTATGTCTATGGTGCTAAAACTAGACTCAGCCATCTGGCCAGGATCAAGCAGCGAATTGATTTAGCCGAGCGTTGGGAAAACCAAGCCAAGGAACTCAAGCAACGCTTCAACCAGGATTTTTGGCTAGAGGACCTAGACTTCTGTGCCTTAGCACTAGATGGACAAGGAAAACTCGTAGATAGCATAACCTCCAATCCTGGTCATTGCTTGTCTTTGGGCATTTTTACCCCAGAAAAAGCAGCTAGTGTAGCAAAGCGACTGTTAGCACCAGATATGTTCAATGGTTGGGGGATTCGTACCCTTAGTAATCAATCCGCCGCTTACAACCCGATCAGCTATCACGTGGGATCAGTCTGGCCCCACGAAAATTCCTTGATTGCGGTAGGATTGCGTACGCTAAATCAAGTCGATCAAGCCTTAAAAATTGCCCAAGGCATGATTGACATGACAGTTGAGCAACCCTACTATCGTCCTCCAGAACTATTCTCTGGTTACCAGCGCACTTCCAACAGCTCTCCGGTAAAGTATCCAGGAGCCTGTCCTCTCCAAGCCTGGGCAACTGGCAGCATTTTCCAACTGCTGCAAATGATGGTGAATTTGCGACCGGATGCTCCAGGAAAAAATTTACGTATTTTCCGACCAACTTTACCAAATTTTATCAATCAACTCTTAGTTCGTAACTTGCGGATTGGCTCAACGGTGCTAGACTTGCAATTGGAACGATCTGATACAACCACCACCTGTAAAGTGGTCAAAAATTCCGGTAACCTCACGGTTGTGATCCAAAGCTCCAGTTAATGGCAAAGGGAAAGGACAAAGCATAGGGCTATAAATTTGTCCGGCGTGACAGTGGTAAGGCTTTCATAGAATTGACCCTGACCACTAAGCGCTGATCTCCCACGCACTGCCTTTATACTTGCCCAGTTATGATGATCGGCAAGCTGTCTTGACCATTAGTGCGTGGGAGTTGAAACCTATTGTTCAGGGTGTTTGAGTGTAGGTTATTTATCCTGCTGAAATTTTAATCAAAATTAAAAGCTTAATTGTTTCCATGTATTTTCCAACTGCCTTGTCGATCTAGGGGAATCATGTAAATATGGCGGTTGCTTACTTAAAGCTTGGCACACCCCGCCCTAATTCCAATCAAGATAGTGGGGTAAGCTATTGCCCCACTGCCAGAAGATCCCAAGGAGTGAGCCAATCTCCCACGACAATCCTACTCCCTGCTAGCCAAGGGCTAGAGCGGGAGTAGGTTACAGACCCACCATGGACAAGACACGCTAAGTTACTATGTCTAGTTTGTTACGAGCTGTTCTCCAAAGTAACGAGAAAGCCGATTTGCGTCAGTTTATCAGTCAACTGCGATCTGAACAAGAGCGGTACTTTCTAAGGAATCAGATTCTGCAAGCGTTTGATAATTACTGCACTACTCATGACAAGCCTGCTTACTTTAAAAGAACTTCCTCTATCGCCGAACTACTGAACTATACCCACGAAATTATTCTGGAAGAGAAAAACCTTTGGCTTCTCTTGCGGACAAGGGTTGCTTCTCAAGAAATCTATCGGCTAGCAGCGGATTTGACCAGTTTTGAACCAATGCCAGTGGAGGAGTTACTGAGCTTACGCGATCGCTGGGTTAAGCGCTACTTCCCAGAAAAAGGGGGTCTGCTAGAAATTGATGTTGGTCCGTTTTACAAAAATACTCCTACAATTCGTGACCCGAGAAAGATTGGCAATGGGCTGGAGTTTCTTAACCGTTACCTATCTAGCCAATTATTTGCTGACTCTGAGCAGTGGCTAGAGGAGCTGTTGAAAAACTTACAAGCGCACCACTACGACCACACACCATTACTGCTCAATAACCGGATTGACTCAACTACTCAACTCTTTGAAAAGCTTAAGGAAGCACTAACATTAGTGGGAGAGCTACCAGCTCACACCCCCTATGAAAAGTTTCGCTTCGAGCTTCAAGTTCTCGGTTTTGAAGCAGGTTGGGGTAACACTGCTGGTCGAGTGCGCGAAACCCTAGAACTGCTTGAGCGGTTAATGGACGCTCCTGATCATGCAGTCCTCGAAGCCTTTATTTCTCGTATTCCCCTAATCTTTCGGGTTGTTCTGGTTTCCGTTCATGGCTGGGTTGGTCAAGAAGGAGTCTTGGGTCTTCCCGACACCGCTGGTCAAGTGGCATACGTCATCGACCAAGCCCGTAGCCTGGAACAAACAATCCAAAACAATATTAAACTCTCAGGTCTTGACGTTCTGGGGGTCGAACCAAAGGTGATCGTTCTGACTCGCCTAATTCCCAACTGTGAAGGTACCCAGTGCAATCTACGCCTAGAAAAAATCCAAGGCACCAGCAACGGTTGGATTTTACGGGTTCCTTTCCAGGAATTTAACCCAAAAGTCACTCAAAACTGGATTTCCAAATTTGAGATCTGGCCCTATCTCGAATCCTTTGCCTTAGATTCAGAAAAAGCGCTGCTAGAAGAATTCCAGGGTAGTCCAGACTTAATTATCGGAAACTATTCCGATGGAAGTTTAGTTGCGTTTCTGCTGGCGAGACGCCTAAACGCTATCCATGGCAGTATTGCCCACACCATGGAAAAGCCTAAATATCTGTTTAGTGACCTCTACTGGAAAGACTTTGAGTCCCAATACAACTTCTCCATACAATTCACCGCTGATTTAATTGCGATGAATTCAGCGGATTTCATTCTGACCAGTACCTATGAGGAGCTTGTGGGAACACCAGAGAGTGTAGGCTACTACGAGTCTTACAAGTGTTTCAGTATGCCCGAACTGTATCATGTGGTGAATGGGATTGAGTTATTCAGCCCCAAATTTAATGTGGTACCACCAGGGGTCAACGAAAACATTTTCTTTCCCTACACCCAGACATCAGACCGGATTGCCCACGACAGTGAACGGGTTAAAGACTTGCTGTTGAGCAAGGAAGACCCCGAAATTGTCGGCTATCTCAACAGTCCTAACCAGCGCCCGATTCTGAGTATTGCGCCCCTAACCTCAATCAAAAATCTGAGTGGCTTAGTGGAATGCTTTGCCAGTTCAAAAGAACTTCAGCAAAAGTGCAACCTAATTTTAATTACTAGCCATGTCAGGGTTGAGGACGCCACTGATCCAGAAGAGAAAGGGGAAATCGAGAAGCTTAACCAGCTAATTAAGCAATACAATCTTCATGGCAAAATTCGATGGATCGGACTACGTCTGACCACCCCTGATATCGGTGAATCCTACCGAGTGATTGCTGATTTGGGGGGATTTTTAGTCCATCCTGCTCGCTTTGAAGCCTTTGGTCTAACGGTTTTAGAAGCCATGATCTCCGGTTTACCAACATTTGCTACTCAATTTGGTGGACCATCAGAGATTATTCAAAACGGCGATAATGGGTTTCTCATTAATCCCACAGACTTGCAAGATACTGCCGAAAAAATTCAGCAATTTATTTCAAAGTGCGAACACACCCCTGACTACTGGCAGAAAATTTCTCAAGCAGGTATCAAGCGAGTTCGGGATAAATACAATTGGCAGTTGCATACCAAACAGCTGCTCTCACTCGCAAAAATTTACGGATTCTGGAGCGAAACCTCTAAAGAAAGCCGAGAAGCTCTGCTGCGCTACCTAGAAGCTTTGTTCTATCTGATTTACAAACCCAGAGCGACAAACTTACTAGCCAAGCATAGGTCGCGTTAATCAGAGATTATGGGCTATAAAAAAGTGAGGAGGGGGAGCAGAAAGCATCACAACTGAATGGTTGAGCTGACTGTTTCTAAAGTAATGCTTAAAAGCCTTCAAATTCTACTGATTTTAAGCTAATAAGAACTCACTCTTAGTTAATTCCCTGGTAATTTCCGGTTAATCGGGAATTTACTAGCTAAGATGCACCACGATGGACATTAGTCCGCTCGTTGTAATGGTTACGACAGCTACGAATGACCGCCAGTTCGTAGCCCTGCCGCTAGTAGTTAAGGTGAGGGAAAAATCTGCTGCTAGCCCAACCAGCCTTTACAACCAACATTGCCCTTCGCGGAAGCGGGACTAAGTCCGACAAACTTTACTCCCGATCTCAGTTGCACAAAACCCGTGCAATCATGGAGGCTGATTCTAGAAATTACTAGTTATAGAAATTACTAGTTATTAAGCCTCCTATCGTTAACTGACCTAAACTCATCGTCCGATGTCGGCTACCAACAGCTAACCAAAGATTTGTTGATGTGTCAGTTAATGCGGAAATCGCATAATTATTAGTGAATTCACTAATTATGGGCAATTTGCCTGAGCCAATAACTATTTCAATTAATTGCTAGTAGCCTTCCCTTGACAGCAGGGGTTTAGATTGTCGGGTATGGGGTATGGGGAAAATCTGGTGTTAGTGATCCGAGTTTCAAGGGTGGCGTTGTGCCATCTTCTGTTCACACCCCCATCAGCTCTCTCTCCCACTCCCTAAACCCTACACCCTATACCCCACAAGGGAAGGGAAGCGTTTGACCTCACTCAAGGAACCACCCACCACAGCAACACTAACGACTAACTATGGATGCCAAAGTATCGTCCCCATCTAGCTCTAACCACATCTACAGCGACTGGACAGTAACTGAGACCAAATTTGATCCGACTCAATTGCACTACAAGGAAACCGTTTTTACCCTTGGGAATGGTTACCTCAGTACCCGAGGTAGCTTTGAGGAAGGGTATCACGGTGCATGGCCAATGACATTGATTAATGGTGTCTACGACGATGTGCCAGTTGTCTATACTGAACTGGCTAATTGTCCTGATTGGCTACCTATAGTGATAGTTGTAGAAGGTGAACGCTTTCGTCTTGATCAAGGCGAGATCTTGCACTACGAACGTCAACTTGACCTGCATCGAGGCAAGCTAACTCGTGATGTGCGTTGGCGTAGTCCTGGTGGTAAGACTATCGATATCCATGTCGAGCGTTTTGCCAGTATGGCTGATGACCATCTGTTAGCCCTTCGCTGTCAAATCACTCCGGTGGATTTCGATGGCGCCATCGAAATTCAAGCCAGCATCAATGGCTACCCAGATAACCAAGGGGTGCTCCACTGGGAATGGTTGAAACAGGGTCAGATTTCAACGGGAACTAACCAGACATCAGAAGGAGGTATCTGGTTACACGTTCGCACCCGTCATACGGCTATCGAACTGGGTATGGCTTCCCGAGTCAGTGTAAGTGGTGTTGATGATGCCCAAATACAGCTAAAGGGTTGTGAAGGTCACCCCACCTTAGCCACTAGCTTACACGTGCGCTCAGGACAGCTAGTGACCCTGGATAAAGTAATTAGTGTGTTCACATCCCGGGACACCGAAAACCCAGAAAAGGTAGCCCAGGAACACCTGGTCAACCAACCAGATTATCTAACCCTATTCTCTCGACATGAGGCAGCTTGGGATAAGATTTGGCAAGATAGTGATGTTGTCATTGAAGGGGACATCAACGCTCAGATTGCTATACGCTACAATATGTTCCAACTGTTCATTAGTGCTCCTCGTCATGATGACCGGGTGAATATTCCCGCTAAAACCCTTTCTGGTTTTGGCTATCGGGGTCACGTTTTCTGGGACACAGAAATTTTTATGCTGCCGCTGATGATATTAACTCAGCCCCAGATTGCCAAGAATTTGCTGACCTACCGTTACCATACTTTACCTGGGGCAAGGCGTAAAGCTAAGCTTCAGGGCTATCCGGGAGCCGTTTACGCCTGGGAAAGTGCTGACACCGGCGACGAAGTAACCCCTCGCTGGGTTCTCTCTGCTGAGAAGGATGGAGACCCGATCCGAATTTGGTGTGGCGATCGCGAACTCCACATCACTACTGATGTAGTCTATGGTATCTGGAAATATTGGCAGGCTACTGGTGATGATGACTGGGTGGTGCGTTACGGTGCTGAGATTATCCTAGATACAGCGGTATTCTGGGGAACTCGGGTTGAGTGGAATGGTAAACGGGAACGCTATGAACTGCGGGATGTGATTGGTCCGGATGAATACCACGAAGGGGTAGACAACAATGCCTTCACCAACCGCATGGTTCAATGGCACCTAGAGACTGCTCAGTTCGTCCTAGACTGGTTGCGTCGGGAACATCCACAGAAAGCTAAAGAACTGGAAGAAACACTGGAGCTAACCCCAAGCCGAGTTAGTCTGTGGTCTGAAATTATCCGTCGGATGTGGATACCCTATGACCATGAAAGGGACTTAATCGAACAGTGTGAGGGGTTCTTCCAAATTGAAGACATCAACCTCCAAGATTACGAGCCACGTACCCGTTCCATGCAGGCTATCCTTGGCATTGAGGGAGCAAGTAAAAAGCAAGTGCTCAAGCAGCCAGATGTCTTGATGTTGCTATACCTGATGCGGGAGCAGTACGGCGTAACCTCTGAGCCAGAGAAATACCGGGAAATTTTGCAACGAAGTTGGGACTACTATTCTCCTCGCACCGATCACACCTATGGTTCGTCCCTCGGTCCTGCGGTTCACGCCATCCTCGGCTGTGAATTAGGAAAGACAGAGGAAGCTTATGTACACTTTATGCGGGCAGCGATGGTAGACCTCGAAAATGTGCGGCGTAACGCTCATGAAGGAATTCATGGTGCTTCCGGTGGTGGTGTATGGCAAGCTATAATCTTTGGATGCGCTGGGATCAAGTTCACAGACAATGGACCTGTTGCTATTCCCCACTTCCTACCGGGCTGGACACGTCTCAAGTTTAAGCTGCAATGGCGTGGAAAGAAGTACGAGTTTGATCTCAATCCAGAAACCAGTACTCAAACAGCACAATCTGAGGCTACCATCTCCCCAAGTTCTCGACCCCCCGGCTCTCCAGCTCAAATCCAGGGTGTGATTTTTGACTTAGATGGCGTAATCACCGATACCGCAGAATATCATTACCAAGCTTGGCAAAAACTAGCCGATGAAGAGGGTATTCCCTTTAATCGCGAGGCCAACGAAGCACTGCGGGGTCTTTCACGTCGAGAGTCCCTGATGGAACTTTTGAACGGTCGCTCAGCCACAGAAGACCAACTCCAAGAGATGATGGATCGCAAAAATAAGTACTATCTGGAATTGATCAAGAACATCTCTAAGGCTGACTTACTACCTGGAGCTCTAGAGTTACTGATTGAACTCAAGGAAGCTGGTATCAAAGTAGCGATTGGCTCCGGTAGCAAAAATGCCAAGGAAGTTATGGAACGATTGGGTATTAGCGATCGCATTGATTCAATTTCTGACGGCTACAGTGTGACCCGCTCTAAGCCAGCACCAGATCTGTTCTTGCACGCAGCACAGCAGTTGGGATTGGAACCCGCTTATTGTGTAGTAGTAGAAGATGCCGGATCTGGTGTCGAAGCCGCTCTAGCTGCTGGTATGTGGGCTGTAGGACTTGGTCCAGTTGAACGAGTTGGAGCAGCCCACCTGGTGTTACCCAGTCTCGAAGGCATACACTGGAGCAACCTCCACAAACAATTAGCAGGAAATCGTTTAATTCCTTGTTAGGGTATGCATTAACTAACTATTTGGAACTAAATTGGCTGGGTGAAGTCTAATTCACCCAGCCATATTTTTGTGGGTTTTGTCCTGAGTACTGAGTAGCGAGTGCTGCTTAATATAAATCAGTTCCTGTCATTTCTTATTCAGAAATCAATGAACTTGGCAACTCAGGACTTTTCTATTTAATTTTTATGTTTAGAGTGAATTACCACCATTGCTTCCCACCTATAGGTAGACTAGTGGATCTAGTAGTGACCTGCTTTGCAGGGATTTTTCCTTAACTAGATTGAACTAGATTATTTCAAAACGTAGATGGTTTTTCCTACTGGGTTTCACTTTTTGATACTAACAGATTAACCGCACTGAAAAGTGCAGTGGTGGGCTACATTTTCCCCATGAATGTGGGGAGTTTTGCCTCCCGATTTCCTATAATTATCTGGACAAAGCGTTAAGCAATATCAAAACGATTAGACTGCACTGACAGGGGCTGAGGTTGTGCCATTAGCTGACATATGCTGTTCGATCACTTTCTGAAAAGCCGCTTCATAGCCATCAACCATCTTGGGAACGCTGAAAGTCTCTTCCACATACTTACGGCACTCTTCCCGAGACAGTTTAAGAGCCTCTGGAATGGCAGCGTTTATATCCTCAACATTGGCACAGATTATGCCAGTTCTCTTGTCGGCCACCACTTCCGGTACAGAGCCAAAGTTCGTGGCAATCACTGGAGTCCCAACACACATTGACTCAATCATCACCAAACCAAAAGGTTCGGGCCAGGTAATCGGAAAGACGGTCAGGCTGGCTTTGGATAATAATTCCACCTTCTCTTCGTGGCTGACTTCACCCAAGTATTGAATTTGTTTACCGTCGATTTCCGGAGCAATTTCTTGTTCGAAGAATTCCCGGTCAACTACATCAACCTTGCCCGCCATTTTCAAGTTCCAGCCAGTTTCACGGGCAATTCTGATCGCATGATGAGGTCCTTTCTCCTTTGACAAACGACCCAAAAACCCTAAGTAGGGGGGGTCATCGGCTGGTTTTGGATTGAACGGATAATCCTCTATTTTAACACCATTGTAAACGGTGGCAACGTAATTCATCTCTGGTCCGGATGACCGCTGATGATTACTGATGCTAATATGGGGTATGTGGCTGTATCGCGCATAAGCCTTGCTAATATCATGGCCGAAGCGACCATGCATGGTATGAACCACAGGGGTCTTGTACATGTCAATCACCGGAAAGGTAATCATCCCTGTGTGAAAGTGAATTAGGTCAAACTCATCAGCCACCTCGCCAATCTGAGCCAGTTGCAGTAGTTCGTAAACTATTGGTGCCTCTACGGAGGGGTCAAGGCGCAAAGCCTGAGGAGCCACAGACTTTAGTTTAGCCTTAGTGATGGAATCTCCAGACGCAAATAGGGTGACATCGTGACCGCGACGAACTAATTCATCAGTGAGTTGGCTCACAACTAGTTCGATCCCACCATAGCCTGGTGGGGGAACTCTCTCCCATAAGGGGGAAACTTGAGCTATCCGCATATCTATAGTCCTCCAAAAATCTTCTAAATTGGCTTGATTGAGAGCTAGTAAAACTTAAGACGGTGCTCTGATCACAAATAAAAACCGATTCTGCTATCTTACAGAAAGTTTTTAGCTTTTGGGAAGAAGCTAGACCTAATCTATCTACATTCCCCGGGAGTAAGTCAGCACCCTACAGGTGTAGGCAGGTTAATTAATTTAAGTTTTATTTAACTTTATGAAGAAATATTAGCTTATGATAAGTAATCTATCAAGCCCGATGTTGGTAAATTCAGCCAAATCTCCTAAACCTAAGAGGCTAACAACCCACTTGAAAAGTAGACAGGGTGTCGAGTGTAGGGTGACAAGCCTGTAGGGTGAACCAGTGTGGGTCAAGCCGGTATGGGGTGTAGGAAGAGGATTTAGTGAGTCAGGGTAATGGCGATTAGCCGTTCGGGGGGTGGCGTCAGCCCCATCGCAAAATCCTCAAAATTCGTCATTTTTTAGCACTACACAATGTAGTGAGTATTGAGTAGTGAGGAATGTGGGTTTTACGAACTTTAGTCCCACAGCCCACGCCTCCCTTGTGGCGCAGGTAGTACCTAGAGCTAATCTTGCCTCATGAGCTACCTCGTCTGACAAGCTGAGTTAGCTGCTTGATATTCATCAAGCGCATAGTCTGCTGCTCCGGGTCAGCCTTAATCCAGCCCTTACTCTCCAGCTTTTTCATAATTTTGGTAGTATCCTCTACACTGATATCTGTGATGTCAGCTAAGTCTTGATAGCAAATGTTATAGATTTCTGTGCCTTTTTCAGTGATTTCACCGTAATTTTCTGCCAAACCAACTAGAGTATTGACTAAATTAACCGCTGGAGGCTGATACCGATTTTGTAACCGGACATTGCTCTGACGTAACCGCCGCACCATCAGTTGTAACATGCGATGGTGCAACTGGGGATCTTTAAACAGAGTTTGAATAAAGCGTTGCGCAGAAATGGTCAGTAGTCGCACGTTCGACATGGCAACGATATCGGTGGAGCGGGGAGATTCATCAAGAATTGCCATTTCACCAAAAAAGTCACCCCGACCCAAAATTGCCAGTGTGACATCGTTTTCACCGCGTAAGTGTCGCACTTTAACCCAGCCGGAGACAATAAAGTAAACAGCATTACCCCAAGCATCTTCCATGATGATAGCTCGGTCGGTTGGGTACTCATGCTCCACCGCAATGGATTCAAACCATTCTAAGGTTTTTGGGCTAGCTGTATTAAATAGTGGGAAAAGGTCACTATAAGCTTTAGTCTGCATTAGGGTTCTTTAAGCTGAGATTGAAAGTAATGATACACACGCTTTGACGATCTGGAACTGCTTGGAAACTTCCTAGCGTAGCAGTGATGGTGGTTAACCACATTCTATTAAACCAACTCTATTAAACTAACAGGTAAAGGTGAATACTGATGATACTATCAGCTATGGACTGTTGAGTGTTATCGTTCACCAGTTACGTATATAATTTAATTCAACCCTCCCCCACTAAGCTGTCGCCCATTTAAATTTAATAGTTTAGTGGCTGAACCCCTTTGTTGGTAACGAGTGATTTTTCAAATTACATGGGAACTTAAATCTTTGATTGTAGTAGGAGAGTCTTTTTTTTCTAGAGTATGAACCTATGCACTACCAGCAGGTAGTTAGAGCATCCCGAACGTAAAACCCTCTATCAGTTAATTCTGCGACCCAAACAAGTTTACTACCTTTAACCCTAGCTATTCCCATTGTTTTAACCCCAGGTTCAATTTGAAAGTGCATCTATAATAGCAGCAGCCCATCTCAGACCATAATGAAATAGCCCTGTAATAACGGTTACTTTTTTTTAAATATTCATGTTTTGACGTATTTTTTGCCGTTTCATGAATCCTTTTTTAAGCGATGCAGCGCGGTCTTGGGGAGCCAGTGCGGTCTTGGGGGTTCCCCCCGGAGACGAAACCTTAGACAGGCTCGCCTTTATGGTTGGTAGGTTATGCAAAAAAGGGTTAAAACTTGAGGCGCGACCCCGTAATTTAATTCTTCAAGCGGAAAGCGCGCCTCCATTGATTAAGGCGAGCCTGTCTTACGGTAACTATCGCCAAAGGCGACGCTTGGCCGTAGGCCACGCCAAAGGCGAACGCGAACAAACCATGAGCAACTGGCGTGGTTTCCCCCATGAGCGACTGCATCAAGACAAGGATATTAACCCGTTAATTCACATTTAAAATAAAGAGCAGTTTTTATTTAAAAGTCACTAAAATAACCAAAGGGTTTAGGAAGGTACTGTATTTTAAAATCCTGAATAAGCGGATTTTTTTAAACTTGTGGATCAGAATCTAAATTACAAACATCAGTTTTCAGGGATTTAATAGTCAATTATTTCTGAGTTTTTGTTTCCCTAATGGTATCGACCTTACCATTACTATTTCAGTAGATCCGATACACACTGAGAGTGTTAAGATATAAGGAAAAAAAATTAATTGTGTATTGGCTTACCCTTCCTAACTATGCATAGAGTAGCAGAGTAATTACCTCGACCACTTCTTGTTAAAGAAGCTGACGGCCAACAAATTCACACGGACTTTAACTACCGTCCACTAACCTCTATTGAAACACAGTTTCCCTGGTCCGAATCTGACTCTGGTGAGCCTGAGCAATTCTCTGTTTCCTAATTTGGGCAATGGCTTTGACTAGTCTAAAAGGATTAATACCGTGTTCGTTAGCATAGCGTAAGATATCTTGCAGCTCTTCTTCGGTAAAATTAACAGTTGGCTGAGAGTGGGTAGATGGCTGATTTTTGCTATTTTGAGTCATAATCCTGGTGTGCCAATAGGTTGAAGGTTGTAGATGTATCCCTGACTTGCCATAACAGTTGCTTGAAAGATTTTGAACTGAGGTTGTCAGATGGCTGCTCATGGGCAGCTATACCCATTGAGCGGTCAGCTTAAGGGCTACTTTCCTGGGTAAACAGCTATTAGCTCGTTAGCTGTACGGAGATCAGAGCTTAAGTTCAATAGCTAAACCAAAAGCTAAGTTTATACCCAAAGTAAGTATAAGCGTGCAAATGCTCAAGCAATTTGAGATGATTGACTTTAAGTTTGTAATACGGTTTCGATATTCCTTGATAGTTTGGCTTGGATTAGATCGTTTCCCATACTCAGCTGTTAATGACTAACCACTAACGACTAAACTAATGACTATAATCCTAACGAACGATGATGGGATAGATGCTCCCGGAATTAAAGCACTAGAGCAAGCGGTCAACGGTAACGGTAATTTTGTAATTATCGCTCCGGTGGAGCATCATTCAGGCTGTGGCCATCAGGTGACTACATATAAACCGATTCACGTCCAACGTCGGTCAGACTATGAGTATGCAGTCTCTAGTACCCCAGCGGATTGTACTCGCCTTGCAATATCACATATTATACCAGAGGTAAAGTGGGTTCTGTCAGGTATTAATGCTGGCGGTAACTTGGGGGTTGATGTTTACATTTCTGGTACAGTGGCGGCGGTTAGGGAAGCGGCGATACAGGGAATACCAGGTATTGCGATTTCCCAATGGATTAAAAAACCTTGGGTGATTAATTGGGAGGTGGCCAGTCGTTTGACAGCTAGGGTGTTGGCGGATTTGTTGAATCGTCCGATTTCTGCTGGTACTTACTGGAATGTGAATTTACCTCACTTGGAACCGGGTTCACCTGAGCCAGAGGTGGTATTTTGTGAACCGAGTACTCAACCGTTACCGACAAAGTATCGTGTGGACGGGGATCACTACTATTATGAGGGGGAGTATAACAAACGCGATCGCGCTCCTGGTACTGATGTGGATGTGTGTTTTTCGGGTAATATTGCTGTGACTCAGTTGCGACTTTAAGGCATCAGGACTTACCCAAAACTGGGCACCAAACGCCCTTAGGTAGTAGGGTGCCCCTACTAGTAGAGTAACTCTCCAAGTCCTGGCAATGCTATTGGTGGTTTGGTTTGGAACCACCAAGGCACAAAGGTAAGCATTCAGTGGTCAGTGGTCAGTGGTCAGTGGTCAGCCGTCAGCGGTCAGTGGTCAGCCGTCAGCCGTCAGCCGTCAGCTTATTTTATTCAAAAGCTGTTCGGTGTAGCTTGGCCAATGGCTGATAGCTGATAGCTGATAGCTGATAGCTGATAGCTGATAGCTGATAGCTGATAGCTGAATACTTACGCACAAAGTACGCGAAGAGGGAATTAATCCATAGCGTGAATCAAAGTTTTTAGTAATTAGTTACCATGCGAATTTTAATCATGGGTGGTACCCGGTTTGTTGGGGTTTATTTAACCAAGGTTTTGGTGGAGATGGGCCATGAGGTGGTGCTGTTCAATCGGGGGAATAAGCCAGCGCCACTGCCAGGAGTCCAACAGATTCATGGCGATCGCAAGGATCCCAATCAGCTCAAGGAAATGTTATCGTCTCAAGAGTTTGATGGAATTTTCGATAATAATGCTCGGGAGTTGAGTGATACTCAACCGTTAGTGGAAATTTTTAAAGACCGGGTGCAGCATTTTGTGTATATGAGTTCCGCTGGGGTGTATTTGAAGTCGGAGCAGTTACCCCATCTCGAAGGAGATCCAGTTGATCCCAATTCTCGCCACAAGGGTAAACATCATACTGAGGCTTACCTACAAGAACTTGGGGTGCCATTTACGGCGATTCGTCCAACTTATATCTATGGTCCCCAAAATTATAATGATGTTGAAGCTTGGTTTTTTGACCGGATTGTTCGCGATCGCACCATTCCCATCCCTGGTAATGGCATGCACATTACTCAGTTAGGTCATTGTCAGGACTTGGCGAGGGCAATGGCGGCAGTATTGGGGAATCCGGAAGCGATTGGGAAAATTTACAATGTGTCCGGGGAACGCTATGTCACCTTTGATGGTTTAGCACGAACCTGTGCTATGGCCTGTGGTAAGTCGGCTTCAGAGGTCAAGCTCGTGCATTATGACCCCAAGCAGTTTGATTTTGGTAAGCGCAAGGCTTTCCCATTTCGATTACAGCACTTTTTTGCTGATATCCATAAGGCTAAGACGGAACTTAACTGGCAACCGGAGTATGATTTGCTTTCGGGACTGAAGGATTCCTTTGAGAATGATTATCTGGCTTCAGGTCGGGATCAAGCTGACGTGGATTTTGCCGTTGATGACCAGATATTAGCGGGTAACAGGTAAACTAAACCAGAGATTAAGGTTAGGACGACCGATAGCCAGAAAAGGACAAGGGATGGGATGATCCAGGTGTCGGGAGTTGGAGCAATTAAAAGTGCGATCGCACTAATTTGGCTGACGGTTTTGAGTTTACCCCAGATATTGGCTCCCTGTATGCTAGCGCTACCGGATAACTTGGGGTTAACTCGCCAACCTGCGATCGCTAACTCCCGTGCCAAAATCAAACAGACTCCCCAAGCGGGTACCTGACCTAGCTCAATTAATGCTAGTAGGGGCGCTAGTACCAAAAATTTATCCACTAACGGGTCAAGGAATTTGCCTAAATCAGTAATTTGGTTCAGTTTACGAGCTAGATAACCATCTAACCAATCCGTTCCAGCAGCAAGGAGAAAGATCCCGAAACTGATCCAGCGGCTTTGGTCAGTTGGGTGATTCAGGAAGTATAGGATAAAGGGCAACCCCAGTAAGCGGGAAAAGGTAATCCAGTTAGGCAGACTCATTCTGGTAATCGGTAATCGGTAATCGGTAATTGGTAATTGGTTACTGACCATATTAATTTTAGGGGCACACGCTGTGCCCCCTTAAGCATTTCGTCTATGGAAGTGAGAACCGACAGAGGAGAGGGAATAAATTTAGTATGTACCTCATCAAACTGAGAACCGCTATAATTCCTCTTCCTCGTTTCCGATTGCCTATTACTGAATTCCCGAAGACATCTAATCAACCATTGCTGGTTCAAGCACGATCAAATTGCCCTGGTCATCAACTGTGATCGGCACAGGTTCGCTGATATCCCCGAGAAAGCTCTCGTCTAGAGCGAAATTACGCCATGACATAAAGTACCAGATCTGATCAGGACCTTGTACCAGTTTCCCGGAATAGAGCCGCTTCACTGAATCAACCCAGAGTGCCATTGGCGCAGAAAATGGTCCTAAAGGATGATCAGCAACCATGTAAAAGGTCCCCGTGAGGTTACTATCAACAAATTCTCCTGGGGGGATTGAGAAGAGCAGATAGTAGCGCCCCTGGATAAGAACCACTTGCGGACATTCCATAGTCCCGAACGTCATAGGCTCAGTTAATGGTGGCAATACTTGCCAATCAATCAGGTTTTGTGAAGTGGCATGAGCAATCACGCCCCGACTTTCGGCAGGACCATAGTTAACGCGACCAGTAATTAAGGCATGAAATTCCCCTGTTTCTGGATCCTGAAACACCCAAGGATCGCGCCAGGCTTCATCGAACCAAAGGTTTTTCTCAGGGTGCTGGAGATCATACTTCTCGTAGTAGCGACTATCAGCCTCGATCACCGGGTTTTTCGGATGTTTTTCCCAGTGGATTAAATCTTTGGAGGTCGCAAGGCTGATGCGTTGGATTTTTCCTTGCTCTTTGCGCTCAGTGCTGGTGTATAGGAGATACCACAGACCATCATGACGAATTACGGAGCCAGTCCAATTAGTGTACTCATCCACGTCACCATAAGCTTCAGGCTTCATAGCATCTGGTAGAATCTGCCAGTGCCGTAAATCCTGAGAAACAGCGTGACCAAATGAAACATGCCAATGTCGGTCTTCTGGATCCGGTAAATCCTTAGAAGCTTGCAAGTAAAATAAGTGATAGTCGGAAATATCTTGAGCTAGCCAGAAGTCCCAGATCCATTTATCTGGGATTTGTAAACTGTGATTAGGAAGCATGAGTTACCTGCTTTTGTGTAAGAGTATTCGTTAGTGAATAACTGTGACTAACTCCCTAGAACAGTTAGCCTCTTTACTAAGGCGTCAACTAGAGAGTAGAAAGTAATAATTCGGTAGTAGGGTAAGGTAAGGAATTTTACTTACCGCTTAATTAGAGCCTATCTAACTAATTGTTGTGTAATTTATAGAAGCAACGCCTAATGATTAAACACTAGTCTATGTATCCAAGCCAATTTTTTTTCCTGAATACATTAAACTAGTGATGAATTACGTACTGAGAGGATTTAAAACTATATCTATACTTTGGACGGGCATAAAGTTTGAGTTTGATTTAGCTATCAGCAAATACGCTCACTGTTGACCGCTCAAAGCATAGTAAAGCATAGTGTCTTAATTGATAAATTACCCTCTAATCAGATAATCAGAGAGTTACTACGTAATTCCTAATATTGATTCAGAATAGGTTAAGGCTATACCATTTAAGCGAGGTCTGTACTCGCTTTTTTACCTATCACTACCAAACTTATTCCAAGATAACAAATAGTGTTGGGGAAATGTCATTGGTAAAATTGCTTATTAATTGGCATCACAATCAAATCTTTAACTTGTGAAGACATAGACAAAGATTTAACTAAGGTGAGATTACTAGGATGTAAGCATTTAGCTATCAGCTATCAGCTCTCAGCTCTCAGCTCTCAGCTTTTTAATAAAACGGGTAAGCATTGCTTTAATTTCTGTTACGTTAGCTGACCGCTGACCACTGACCACTGACCACTGACCGCTGAATGCTTACACTAGGACTTACGCAGTTGAAAGGAAAACCCGAAGCCAAACTCGAAGCCAAACCCTAATTTAGGAGCCCAAGGCTTGCGCCCTCTAGATAGGATCTCGGCGTTGCTTAATAATGGAATGATTTTAAGAGTTTTCTGGAATGGGCATGTTTGTGGAATGGGCATCTTGCGTGGAACTGGCATCAAGCCAGTTTCATGCTTATTTTCGAGCGGGCAGGATGCCCACATATTTTCGAGCGGGCAGGATGCCCACTCTACTCCTATTCATTCCTAAATTCAGCAACGCCAGGATCTCAGCCTATATAGCACTACGCATTCAGATTTTTGACATTCCTAAACTCCGAAACCTAGTCCTAGCTTACTTTTGACTTCTGACGCAAGCACCTTGCTGACTTGCGCGTAGCGCTATACTTCGATGCTAAACTTGCATGAGCAACCCTACCGATTAGGCCATCAAACGTGTAACCTTAATGTCTTACTAAGTAATACATATCATCAAGGAGAATTGGCGATCGCCAATTCTTGGTCAAATATAAGTATAAATACTTATATTGTCCTCCATATCCCTGGAATTTGATGGATCCTCTTGTCAAACAAATAATACATTGATTAAATAAAATAATATTCCCTTAACAAAACTAAAAATATCTTAAGCAGAAGCTGATGATACAACAACTCGATCAGGGCAGGAGCGAAGCTGCGACCTTAGAGCAACTGTTCAACCATGATATCAGCATCCAGACAACGCCTCATCAACCTGCTCCAAGTCAAGCAGCTCTCTCAAAATATCTCCTGCTTTACCTTCAAGGAGGAAAGGATTTAGAGGGAGTGCCTTGGCAGAGAGGGGAAATGGGTGGGGCTATTCTTGATGAAGATTTGTCTGTAATTAAAGACTTAGATGCTGTCTTTCAGCCAGACCGGGACGACTACTGGCGAAGCTCTCGCCTTCTAGCAGGAAGCTTACGGTTGGTAAACGAAAATTCCCTGTATTTCTTTTACGGTGGATCTCCAGACCGTCCTAATTTGCTTCATGAGTATATTGGCTTCTGTAAGGGAATAATTAGGGATAATCACGAGATTGATTGGCAAGCTCCCCAACTGATCGAATTTCTTGATTGGGAGAAATACTACGATTACTCCGACCATCCATTGATGCCAGACCAACGTCACCGCCAGTTGCGCGATCCTTTCCCGATATTTCACGAAGGCAAGTATTGGATGTTTTTATCTGCTGCTGCCAAAACAAATTCCCAACCCAAGAAAGGCTGTATTGGTCTAGCAGTAGCAGATCAACTCGAAGGACCCTATACACTCTTGCCACCAGCCCTGTTTCCTCATTTCATGACCGATGAAGGTGAGCAAGGTCTTTTTTACGAGTGTGAGCGAAGCCAAGTTTACTATAAAGGAGGAATGTGGCACATGTTCTTCTCTGTGATGAAGCAACATGTGAATCCCCGTTGGCTTGAGCAACTTGGTGACGACGCTGCCTCCATTACTGACTCCAGTCTGTACCATTTTGTCTCGCCACAAATCAACGGTCCCTATCAGCCAGCAGGGGTGGTACCGGTTGTGAAAGGATCTTCCGAGTCTAACTTGTATGCGATCAACTTTGAGCGCAATAACCAAGAAGACTTCATTGCCTATGGGTTAAATTTAGAAATGCAGGAACTCGATGTTTCTGGTCAGTGGAAAGTGTTGTGGGACAACGATTATCCAGAAATTAAGAAAGTAAGTCCTTCTGGTCAGCAGAGTGTTGCTGATCCCTCGTCACTATTATATGGACGTGAGGGATACTGTATTTGGGATGCAATTCTATTCAAGCTACCTGCCTAAGGTTAACGAGGTTACCAGGTTAAAGGTTATCTTCTGAACCTTTAACGTAAGCATATGCGCTACGCGCACGCTACGGGAACAGCAGTCAGCGGTCAGCGGTCAGCGGTCAGCTTATTTTATTCAAAAGCACCGATTGCGCTACGCTGTTCGCTGATAGCTGAATGCTTACCCTTTAACCAAACAACCTTTAACTTTCAACCTTTAACTTTCAACCTTTAACTTTCAACCTTTAACCAAACAACATTCAAACTAAGCCAATAGCTAATAGCTTACGGTTCCACAATCGAACCCATGAACAAAATTGCGCCAGTTTTATTGTCCCGAACAGTACAGAAAAAAGGACGATTAACCACTATATTAAATGGTTGATCTATGCTAATCGAAGTCGAAACAATACCGATAGAAGTAGCAGCGGCTGCTTCAGTGCCTTCTTCATTCACTTCTACAAAGGTTTTGTGCTTGACTTGACTAATGGCTGCTGATTCAGAGGTCAGATTAGAAAAATCAGCGTTATCGGTAAACGCCACATCCATCCCCAAAGCTTTTAAGGAATCGTTGAGTTTAATATCGTATTCAAATTTAAAGCGGGGTAGCCGAATTGACCCATCTCGCGACTTAAACTCTTTCATCCATTGTAGCCAGTTTTCCGCTGTGAGTTGTTGTTTAAATTCTGCCAAGCTGCTACCTTCACGGGGTAAGAAAACATACAAACTCAGCCGTTCTTTACCGTAGGGAATACTTACAGCTTGAAAGGCATCATTTTCATAGTACTTATACTTCCCATACTGATACATCATCGGGTGTTGCTTTTGGGTTAAACCGGAGATATAAAAAGGTTGATTAGAGGTTTGATTCTTATCGAATTCTCTTGTCCAGCTACCTTTGAAATAGATGGCATTGATTAAGAAAAGTAAGTCATCCCCTTGAGTGCGATCGACAATCGTTTTGATTTTGCCGTTTGTGTTGTTTTTGACCCAACGGTTAATTTTTGTGGCAGCCTTGGCACTACTAAAATCAAGTTCTGTGACCTCTGCGTCGTAGAATTCCTGGTTGTTTTTAAGAAATTTGGGCTTGATGTCAATGCCTTGGTTAGCCCACAGGGAGTTGGCAATAGACAGCTCGACATCAGGGTCAGCATTTTCCAAGCTAGCTTTTAAAGCGTTATTCCCCTGGTTGAGTTGATCTAGACTCAATCCCTCTAATTCTAAGACTTTTGCCATAGCCTCTTGAGTCTCACCGCTGGCACCGTTGTAAGCCATGTCTAGGGCAATGGCGATGCTGGTAGGAGAGACAAAAACATTCTTGTTAGTGTCCTGCTTGAGAATTTCTGAGAATAGCTTGAAGCCAAATTTCGTATTAGCGTCTACAAGATTGGTATCTACGTCTAGATTTGGTTGCTGGTTAGCTGAAATTGATTCTTTCGTTGGTTCGGAGTTAGGCAGAGGGTCAAGGGCATTGGTTTTTTCCGACACACACCCCAATATACCTGTAAGCAGGATGCTGACTGCCATAACAGTGGCTATACGACTAAGGATTTGATGGTTCATCTGATCGTCTCCGTTGCTAATACCCTGTTCTAATATGACCATTACAGGAGAATTCGGTTCCATTAGTTACGGTTTTTGCTACGGGTAAGTGGGTAATCCGTAATGGGGAATAACGATATAATCGTGGTGTTTAACAGTAAAAATAACAGTATAAATAACCTGATTTCCAGATAACCAACGTTATCCAGCAGTCATGATTTCATAAGTTGTGAAGGTTTTAAGGGCTCCACACTTCTGGACTTTTCGGTATTTTTTTTGTCCCTCACATACCTCTAGTCTTTCAACTTGGCTTTTCTGTTATCCATAACCAGAAAGCGCTCCACAAAAGGCTAGTTGTATCATAGGTAATTATAGTCAAATTTAGGCAACTATTACCATAACTTACGGATCTTTCAGATTTTTTGCCCTTGACAGCCACAATTTTTATGCTATGATGGAATAATTGGAATAAAAAGTATACTCCTGTTTCTGCTGAGCAACAACCTCAATCACACACAAAACCATACATTAAGCAAACCAGATCAGCAACATCGCATATCTATTATGAAGTTGACTAATAACACACCCTGCCTCCACTAGTATCAGGCTAGTGGAGTTTTTTGGTTGAGATCACCTGATGCTCAGATTGACTAGATCGACCAAAACAAGCAAGTTTATAAAACTTTATATGAAATCACACCAAAAATTGACGTTAAGTAAACACCAAATCATACATGATTGGCCAATAATATTAATTGAGAACACAAAGAGAAAAGCACACCCCGCTAGTCTGGCCGCTAGCGGGGATTTTTTTTACCGGAACTACGGCCAGGAGCCAGACCACTTGACCAGTAAGGCTCAAAACTGGGTAAATTCATCAGGTTGTAAGCATTCAGCTAATGGGCTACGCGCATATGCTTACATCAGGTCTAACCTTTAGCCCCATGTTTGCTTAGAGAAACAGATTCCGAAACGTGTCCAAATAGCTGGCTGCAAGCATACCTGCCAGGAAGCCAAATAAATGTCCTTGCCAGGAGATCCCTGTTTCACCAGGAAATAAACCTCTGAGTGTAAAACCATAGAGACCACCGATAGCGCTAGAACCTATGACTAACAGGGGCTTACCTTCTAAATACCCCTGTGCGATCAGAAAAGCTACATACCCAAAAACTACACCGCTCGCGCCATAAGAGACAGTGTTAGGTGAACCAAGTAGCCATTCAGCCAAACCACCAATCAAGACTATCGCCAAGGTCACGACCCAGAAATCATCGGTTCCTCGTAACAATACCCAACAGCCAAGGAGCGCAAACGGAATAGTGTTTCCGATCAAGTGTTTCCAGTCTTTGTGCAAGAAGGGTGAAAACAAAATACCAACTAGCCCAAGCCAGGTGCGGGGTTGGATACCAAACTTTTCGTTCAGTGCTCCCCCGCATAAGACTAAATTGACAAAACTTACAATCCAGGCGTAAAGAACCAAATCACCCACCGCCTGGAAGTTGTCACCCCAAGCATTTCGGAATTGATTAATCCAATCAAATATACTTGTCATACTTCACCCGGTAGCCTGCACGCTCATATTTATCTTTAATACTATAATTTATATAGCGTTTCTCATAGTAATCAGGTACGTAGGTGCGCTCTTACTTGGCGAATTAAATTCGCCACGGGTCGCACCTCAGGATTTTTTACCTATTCCCTATTCCCTAAAACCCAGTACTTTGTAACTCAACTAATTAAGACTTGCTATATATATAATTGATCATGAGTACCAATTCAAGGTTATCCCAAGGTAATTGGATCATGAGTTTATATTCAGAGTTAATTTTTCCCCGATTTCTGGACTGGGTTATGTCTGACCCGGTCTTAACCAAGTATCGTCAAGAGGTTTTATCTCAGGTGTCTGGGGAAGTATTTGAAATTGGCTTTGGCACAGGATTAAATTTAAAGTATTACCCCAAGCACCTGCAAAAACTTACAACTATTGATGTTAATCCTGGGATGGATTCCGTAGCAAAAAAACGTATTAATCAATCGGAAATTACTGTTGATTTTAGGGTACTGAATGGGGAAAGTTTACCCATGGCTGACCATAGCTTTGATAGTGTAGTGAGCACCTGGACTTTGTGCAGTATTACTAAGGTTAATCAGGCTATAGAGGAAATTTATCGGGTGCTAAAACCAGGGGGAAAGTTCTTTTTTATTGAGCATGGCATGAGTGATGAGTCTAAGGTTCAGGTTTGGCAAAATCGCTTGACCCCTGTACAAAAGATTATTGCGGATGGCTGTCATCTCAATCGTAATATCAAACAGCTGGTTGAAAACCATTTCCAGATTCTGAAGTTAGAAGAGTTTTATGAACCAAAATTTCCTAAGATTATGGGCTATATGTATAAGGGTGTGGCTCAGAAGTCTTGTTAGCATTAAGCGGTCAGCGGTCAGCGGTCAGTGGTCAGCCCTCAGCTGAGGTAACTCAGATTAAACCAATGCTTATCTGTTTTATTCAAAACCTGAACGCTAAAACCTGATAGCTGATAGCTGATAGCTGATAGCTGATAGCTGATAGCTGATAGCTGATAGCTGATAGCTAAAATAGGCACATTAGTTCCAACAGGGAATTAATTATTAGCCTATTAGCTATCTCGATTTAATGCTGAGATTACGGCCTGCTGGCTGACTATCTGATAAATTCCCTTTAAATACTGCATGACACGAGGGTCAGCTCCTCCTAGAGGAATTGTTCCTAAGACATCAAGGACGGTTCCACTATCTGTTGGTGGTGCAATTACCACGAGGGAAGAATCGAGGGGCTGATCGTATTGCCAAAATTGCTGAATATTGACTGAGGTTTCAGGATCGTCGATTGCGGATTCCCCCTCTTCCCTGTTTTGATCAGGGTTTTGATCAGCAGACGTGAGATTTGGAATTGACGATGGCTGCTCTGTGGCCGAAGTTTCTGGTGCTTGACCACTCCGTAATTTACGCAAGGCATCAAGGATTTGTTCTTTGGTGCTTCCCCGCAACTGGAACAAAACAAAGGGGTCTTCGCTGAAGCGATCGCCTAATTCATAGTATACTGCTGCGATATGCTTACAAGGATTTTTGGGATCGGGGCAATTGCATCGGGAACGAACGTCGGAGAGGGTGAAGGGAAATAAACTTAAACCATTGGAAGTAAATACTTCTTCGATATTATGGGGCATTTCTCCTGCTAATAACTGAGCTGAGTAAATTGCTTTACTTGCCAGGGTTTGCACCACATAATTCCAGTCTTCCTCGGTAAAGGGTTCGATGGAAATGGTCAATTCATAGGGCTCCGGAGCAGTTCCTTGAACTTTGGCCACTACTTGTGGTCCTAGGAAGTCAATACTGAGAATGTTGCCTTCTTTGGCATAGATACGTCCCCGTTCCAAACGCTTTTTGAAGCGATAGGAATTTAGTAATTCATTCCAACGTTCTACCCACCATTCTTGGGTTTCGATTTCGTAATTTGTCATTATTGTAAAGGGAATAGGTAATAGGGAACAGGGAGTAGGCAACAAATACTTATATTATCACTATAGCTGTTTATAGTCTAATGAGGTACACAATATTGTTTCCCGATTCCCGATTCCCGATTCCCTGCTCCCTAAAACCTAAAACCTAAAACCTAAAACCTAAAAAAATGTACCTCACTAAATTGAAAACCTCTATAACTAAAACTTTGAGACTGGAACTCGTAACACTAATCCTGGATAGATCTGATCAGGACGGTTAATCTTATGTCGGTTGGCTTCTAATATCCGACGAGAGAATCTACCGTCACCGTAAACTTGTTGGGCGATGCCGAAGAGGGTGTCACCGGGGATGACAGTGTATTGATAGAAACCAAAGTACCGAAGCAGCAAGGCGTTGCCGAAAACAATTGGCACGATTACTTTATTGGTTTCACTGCCGTTTGCTGGTGAGATACTGAAAATTTCAAGGGTACCTTGGGGGGTTGCTGGGACTATTTTCAATGGCAATCCTACCGAGAAGTTAGCGAGGATGCCATTACCGCCAACAGTGAGAAAATTCCGGAATAACTCGGTATCATTATTGTCCCGGACACCGACGTGAATGATGCCTTCAAACCCAGTAGCAATGCCGCAGACACGAATGGGATTTTGACACTCCCCGTCCTAGAAGAACGGGGATTCTTACTTCAACGAGCTGACTTGCTCAACCAGACCGGAATCAGGAAGAGTAGAGGCCAATTCTCCATAAGCGTTCGGATCTATGATCCAGGTTCCTGTGTGCCCCACAGTACCCAAGGCTCTTTTTAGAATATTGATCGCAGCATTATGGTCTCGGTCTAATTCACAACCACACTCACAGACGTGGGTTCTGGTTGATAAAGACTTCTTAACGACCTCGCCACAGTCTGAACAATTTTGGCTGGTATAGGCAGGATTGACTGCTACTGTCTGCCTATTAAACTTTTGGCCAAAATGCTCTAACCATTTTCTAAATTGATACCAACCCGCGTCATTAATAGATTTGGCAAGACAATGATTTTTCACCAGATTTTTAATCCTCAAGTCTTCGTAAGCAACCACATCGTTAGAGTGGATTACGCAACGTGCCGGAGACGAAACCTTAGAAGAGTGCAGCCTTACAACAAAACCTGCCACCTTTGATGCATAGCCTACCAACTATAAAGGCTGCACTCTTCTTGCGGTAACTTCTAACCAGTCTCTTGGCATGTTCTTCACGCTGCCTACTTATTTTGAGGTGTGTCTTACCTAATCTATTTCTGGCTTTTTTACGATTGGATGAGCCTTTCTTTTTGCGAGAAACTCTACGCTGATAAAACTTTAAGCGCTTTTCTCCTTTTCGATAAAACCTAGGGTTTGGCTCTGTGTCTCCTTTTGAGTCTGTATAGAACTCTTTTAGTCCTACATCCAAACCAATGTTGGTATGACTTGGTTCTAAAGACTCTTTGACATCAACCTTTACACAGAACTGAACAGAATAACCATCTGCGCGGCGAACTAACCTAACTCGCTTGATTAGTTTTTGGTCGTAGCGCCACAAGTCCCAAGTCCCCTTGAGTTTGAATTTGCCTATTCCTTTTTTGTCAATAAAGGAGATTGACTTTGTATCAGGGGAAAGCTTCCAGCCAGATGTTTTATATTCAACTGATCTGCAAAACTTTTTGAACTTTGGATAGCCTTTCTTCCCAGGGACTTGTTTTTTACAGTTGCTATAGAACCTAGAAATTGAATTATAAGCCCGTTCCACAGAAGCCTGACATGCATGAGAGTTCAAATCTTTGACAAAAGGAAACTCAGATCTGAGCCACGTATTATGGCGATAAAGGTCTTTTTGTCCTACGCCTTTATTGTCCATCCAATATCGAAGACACTTATTGCGTACAAATTGACCCGTCCTTATCGCATCGTCGATGGCGGCATATTGAGTTTTATTCCCTTTGACTTTGAACTCTAAGACGATCATTTGACGTGGAACAACTTTACGTAAACTGTAGCTCAAAAAAATAAAACTGTCAAGAAAGCCGTCCGTTGTTCGCGCAGCGTGGCCTACGGCCAAGTTACCGTAAGATAGTGGAGCCTTTATGGTCGGCAGGCTATGCGGATGCATGGTTAAAACTTATTGAATAAGGCTCCACAATAAACAGGTTTCTATCCAGCGAAGGACGGGGCTTGAAACCCAAATTTTTTCGTCAACAATGTCGTGGGGTAGGGGCTGACGAACGGAAATGCTAGGTAGACTGTTTCTTGGCTCAGGGGTACTTGTGTAAACCTGTGAGGTTTGGTGGCTAATTTTGCTATTAGTGTTAATTGTCTGAATCATGACTAGCTCCTGTTGGTTAGTTTATCCGGCGAGAAGCCTCATGATTTTAGCGAGGCTTGTTTTGCATTATGGACAATGACATCAAGCTTCAACAGTACCCAATCAGGGTACTTTTTTGTTTGTGAGTAAGCGGTCAGCCGTCAGCCGTCAGCCGTCAGTGGCCAACGGCCTTTAGCTGATAGCACCTCAAGTAGCGTGGCCAACGGCCTTTAGCTGATAGCACCTCAAGTAGCGTGGCCAACGGCCTTTAGCTGATAGCACCTCAAGTAGCGTGGCCAACGGCCTTTAGCTGATAGCTGAATGCTTAACTTATTAGGTACATTAAATTTTATTACCCCTACTCCCTATTCCCTACTCCCTACTCCCTGCTCCCTTAAAATAAAAATGCTATAAATGCGTGTTAGAACTCCTACTATTTTACAAATGGAAGCAGTCGAATGCGGAGCCGCTTCCTTAGCTATTATTCTTGCTTACTATAATCGCATTGTCCCGTTAGCTGAACTCCGGATTGAGTGTGGGGTTTCCCGTGATGGCAGCAAAGCTTCTAATGTGATTCTTGCTGCTAGAGGTTACGGAATGGTTGCAGATGGCTTTAAAGCAGAAGACCTAGAACAACTTCAAGAAGTATCTCCCCCCTACATTGTCTTTTGGAAGTTCAATCACTTCCTGGTGGTGGAAGGATTCAGCAAACATTGGGTATTCCTCAATGACCCCGCTACGGGTCCCCGCAGGGTGTCTTGGGAAGAATTTGATGAGGGGTTTACTGGGATTATCCTAGTAATGGAACCGGGACCGGAGTTTAACAAGGGGGGTCGTAAACCTAGTGTCATCTTAGGGTTGATTGACCGTTTACAAGGTTCAGTTGGGGCAATTTTATACTGTATTTTGGCAGGATTTCTGTTAGTGCTGCCAGGATTAGCTATCCCAGTGTTCAGTCAGGTGTTTGTGGATGAGATTCTGGTAGAAAATCGCACGGAATGGCTGCGTCCCTTGATTTTGGGGATGATTATTACGACGGTGTTTCAAGGGATTCTGACCCTGCTGCGACTGCGCTATTTACGAAAACTGAGGATTAAGCTGGCTGTCGGGATGTCCACTCGTTTCCTATGGCATATTCTGAGATTACCTGTGAGATTTTATGCTCAAAGATATGCCGGGGAAATTAGCAATCGTGCCAGTCTGAATAATAAAGTAGGTCAGGTGCTATCTGGACAATTGGCAACTACGGTGATTGATACGGTGATGATATTGTTCTACGCTGTGGTGATGTTTACCTATGATGGAGTACTGACGTTAATTGGTATCTGTTTTTCCGCCATCAATGGCTTGGCCTTGCAGTGGGTAGCCAGACAGCGGGTGGATGCTAATATGCGCTTAGTCCAAGATTGGGGAAAAGCTGCGGGGGTAAGTATTGCAGCCCTCCAGAGTATGGAAACCTTGAAAGCATCAGCCTTGGAGTCGGATTTCTTTTCCCGCTGGTCTGGTTATTATGCCAAAGCTGCGATCGCTCAGCAAGAGTTGGAAGTCACAAACCAGATGTTGGGGGTTTTGCCCATATTACTTACCTCCTTAACCTCGATGTTGATCTTAGTGGTTGGGGGTTGGCGGGTGATGGATGGAAACCTCAGTATTGGGATGTTGGTGGCGTTTCAAAGTTTAATGATCAGTTTTCAACAACCTGTTAATACTTTGGTAGATTTCGGGAGTACCCTCCAGGAATTAGAAGGGGATTTGAATCGTTTAGATGATGTGTTGGGTAATTCCCTTGATTCGGAAGTGGAGACAAGACAAGTCAAAATTCAAAATTCAAAATTCAAAATTCAAAATGACGTAGACAGTGACATTACTGATTCCCGATTGCAAGGTTATGTAGAGTTGCGGGATGTTACTTTTGGTTACTCCCATGTCGATCCGCCGTTGATTGAGAACTTCAGTCTATCCTTGCAACCAGGACAACGGGTGGCTTTGGTAGGTGCGAGTGGTTCGGGGAAATCTACCCTGGCTAAACTGATCTGTGGACTTTATCAACCTTGGGAAGGGGAGATTCTCTTGGATGGGACTCCTAGAAGGGAAATTCCCCGAGAGGTGTTGGCCAGTTCTTTATCACTAGTGGAACAGGATATCTTTCTGTTTGGCGGGACGGTGCGGGATAATTTGACCTTATGGAATGCGACAGTAACCGATCAGCAATTAGTCCAAGCTTGTCAAGATGCGGTTATCCATGAAGCAGTCATGGCAATTCCGGGGGGATATGACGGGGAATTGCTGGAAGGGGGTGTCAATTTAAGTGGCGGACAGCGACAACGGTTGGAAATTGCCCGGGCATTGGTGAAAAATCCAGCAATTTTGGTGATGGATGAGGCGACTTCTGCGTTGGATGCCCAGACAGAACAAATGATTGTGTCAAATTTGCGATCGCGTCAGTGTAGTTGTATTTTGGTAGCCCACCGCCTGAGTACGATTCGGGATTGTGATCAGATTATTGTGCTGGAAGGGGGTAAGGTAGTGCAGCGGGGAACTCATGAGGAATTGTGGGAGGAAGGGGGAGTGTATGAGCAGTTGATTCGTTCAGAAGGTTGATTGCTTAGGTTACCAATTATTTTTGTTTAACTTAACAGTATGACCTTGATTTTGTTGGTAGTAGTAAATAAGTAGTGATTTTAGCTCCTGTTACCTTGAGCAGACTGTAGCTAAACCACTACATCGTTACCACAGGTGCGACCTGTGGTGAATTTAATTCTTAATCCGGAAAGCGCACCTATACCCTTTTATTTTTTCAGCGTGTTGGACTCAAAGCATTATCCTGTTTTACCAAAAACGATAGGTGTAACTCGTGTTACTCCAGCCCCCCCAACTTAGTCCACCAACTAAGCTATCCAATTCCTGTTCTGAGAGTTTAGAGGGTTGAGGTTTGGAGGGAGTAATTGGCTGAATTGCGGGTTCCTGAGATTGAAAATTGTTTCTTTTTAACTTCATAGTCTGAGCTTGGTTTCGTTTTTTTAATCTGTTGAAATAACGTTCATTAGTTATGTATCATTATCTAATCTTTTAGTCAATATATCTATTTAAAATATTTGGTTATTCAGCACATTTTATCCTAATTTTTTAGCCAGGAATATTGTGCGATAAACTATATATCAATTCTAAGACTTGTGAGGTATAAATATCTAGGTTTTAGGGAGCAGGGAGCAGGGAGCAGGAAGCAGGGAGCAAGGAGCAGGGAGCAGGTAAATCAGAAGAGGCAAGAGCCAATAGTCAAGCAATTCTGTGTACCTCATGAGTCCTAGAAACGCTATAAGGTAAGTAGTCGGACATAAATAAAGATAGCTGTGTTAATTTTAATTAAGATACACAATTGTTGCCCTTGAGAGCGTTGGCGTAGCCTGCGCGTAGCGCAATCGCAGGATTTTATAAAAGTTAATATAGTGCGGTTTACTTTTGTCCGACTACTTATTTGGCAACAGATACAAACCAAAACCCAAAAAACAAACCCCCAAAAAGTGCCACTGGGGCAGCAAGCTACTTGCTTTCCTATGACGAATTAAATTACGGGGTCGCACCTCTGGGTGATGCTTCATGATCTGATCTAGATAGTGAATCCAATCTGTACCATTGTGGCAGTTTCAAAACTGCCCTACTGATCAGTGTAGGAAGTTACTCATAGCTATACACTGATTAGTGTAGGAAGTATGTCAAAGCTGACTTACTAAATCAAAGGTGATTTAAATGGCTAGAATCAAAATAGAAGAACTGACCGAGAAATCAACCAAAGACTCATCAGGAAGGGGTAACACCTTATTGGCCTTGACTGACGACGAGTTAACCAAGGTGTGCGGCGGTTTTATAGCTGGCGGCAATAAACGTCTTGATTCGTTAAATGCAATTGTGTAGTAGTGGTAAAGATGTAGTGGTTTGCTACGGTCTGATCAAGGTAACGGGAGCTAAAATCACTACTTGTGTACCACTACCCACTACATGTTTATCACTACCGACTATGCAGTTCATGTAGGGTGGGCAGTGCACCAGACAGATAATGAAGCTTGCAAACCGCGTTGGTAGGCACTGCCCACCCTACGATTAATCACTCATACCTCGTCAATAATTATCGAAGTTATGACGACTTAAACGGATCAAATCCTGGGCTAGCGGACGCTTTCCTGAAGCCCTCAATTATTACTTCGGGATAATCTTTTTCTTTTACGCAGAGAAAAGATTTTTTGTAAAAAATATTTACATAAGGATTTCGATAATCTGAGGAATAGCATCAGTAATGGCTGATCCTAAGAGTTCATTAACCTCAATTTTGATAAAATTCAGTAGGCTATCATATTTCCCTGTCCCATGACAGAAAAAGCCCTGAGGGAACTCGCCTCAATCCTCAATCCCACCGCCGACATCCCCGAAGGAGAAACCCCGCTGTTAATTGCTGTAGGTGCTATCGGCAAAGCTTTAGGGATAACCATTCGTCCTGCTGCTAAATCAGAAAATGCCAATACCCTAGACGCGATCGCACGGGCTTCCGGTTTCCGCACCCGTCGAGTCACCCTCACTGGTAACTGGTGGAAAACAGATGGTGGTCCCCTGCTGGCTTTTACAAAAGAAGAAAATCAACCCGTCGCTATCCTACCGGTCAAAGCCACCAAGTATGAAATACTTGACCCAGTGGAGTTGACCCGCACCCCCCTCAACCGTCACACTGCCACAACAATTGCTCCGATTGCCTATACCTTTTATCGCCCTTTACCCGATAAACAGATTACAGTCTGGGATATTCTCCAATTTACTATCAGAGGTCGTGCCCCAGACTTGCTGAAAATCCTGGGAGTGGGAGTGGTTGCAACCTTGTTCGGGATGTTGACACCACAAATTACCGGTATTCTAATCGACTATGCTATTCCCGACGCTAAACGCCAATTATTAATCCAAATGGGTTTGGGATTGTTAGCCGCTAGCTTTGGGGTGATGATATTCCAATTGGCTCAAAGTTTTGTAATCCTGAGATGGCAAACCAAAGTCAGTTATGATACTCAAGCCGCCCTTTGGGATAGATTGCTGAAACTCAAACCTGCATTTTTCCGCGACTATTCCACAGGGGATTTACACAATCGGGTTTCCGCTGTTAATCAGATTCGTGACCGACTGAGCGGTAGCATTTTGCGAACCCTATTTACCAGTTTATTTTCGTTGCTAAATCTAGGACTATTGATAGTCTACAGTTTTAATCTAGCATTAGTTGCGATCGCTATTGCTTTAGTAGCAGTAATTCTTACTACTATATCCGGTATGATTACCAGGCGGAAAATGCGTCCCCTCCAGCAGCTTTCGGGAGAAATCTTTGGACTAACAGTGCAGTTAATTGGTGGCATCTCGAAATTACGAGTTGCTGCTGCTGAATCAGAGGCGTTTGCTTGCTGGGCGAAACAATACACTCAGCAGGTAAAACTGATATTAAGTACCCAGTTAGTGGAAGACTTACTAACCGCTTTTAATGTATTGTTACCAGCAGTAAGTTCCATGGTGCTGTTTGGATTTACTGTTGCTTTAATGGCACAGTCGGTAGGGGAAACAGGATTATCTACTGGTACATTTCTGGCATTTAATACTGCCTTCGGTACCTTTATCACCAGCGCCACCCGATTAAGCAACACTCTGATTGATAGTTTAGATATCACTATTTTATGGGAACGCGCCCAACCAATTTTACAGACAAAGCCAGAAGTTGATGCTGATAAGTACCATCCCGGCAGGCTTTCTGGTCAACTTAAATTAGACCAGATTTGCTTTCGTTACCGCCAGGATAGTCCGTTAGTTTTAGATAAAATTACCCTAGACGCGAAAGCCGGAGAATTTATTGCTATTGTCGGTCCCTCGGGAAGTGGTAAATCCACTATCATGCGGTTGCTGTTGGGATTTGAAACCCCAGAAGCCGGAGCAATCTTTTATGATGGCAAAGATTTATCGGGATTAGATATTGCAGCGGTCAGGCGACAGTTAGGGGTAGTGCTACAAAATGGGCGGATTATGAGTGGTTCAATTTGGGAAAACATTGCTGGGGGGGCAATTGTTACCCAAGATAAAGCTCTGGAAGCGTTGCAGATGGCGGGATTAGCTGAGGATATTCAAGCCATGCCCATGGGGATACATACTATTATTTCCGAAGGGGGTGGTAATCTTTCTGGAGGACAGCGACAACGGTTATTTATTGCTCGCGCTTTGGTACACAAACCCCAGATTTTGTTGTTTGATGAAGCGACATCTGCGTTGGATAATCGCACTCAAGCAATTGTTACTAACAGTTTAGAACAATTGGGGGTAACTCGTGTAGTAATTGCCCATCGTTTGAGTACTATTCGTCATGCTGATAGGATTTATGTGTTGCATGGTGGGAAGATAGTACAACAGGGAAGTTTTGAGGAATTGGCAGCAGTTGAGGGGTTGTTTGCTGATTTGATGGCGCGACAAATGGTATGAAAGTTTTATAAAAACAGGATTGACATTTTCATCCAATAGATATTTGAGAGTCATCAGCTTTTTTGATTACTTTTCGTTCTGCTCTCAACTTCCGCAATCGCAGCGCAGAGGTGGAGGGGTTAAGTTGCTGTGCTTTCAGTTGCTGGTGACTCCACTCTAGCCAGTCAGCAACATATTGGCTGACCATTTCTTTATTGTGTAGATAATAAAGAATAGTAGCGTAGACTTGTTCTAGATTTAGGGATGGATAGGTTTCCGCAATTTCTTCGGGAGTGCGGGCACGATGGATATAATCATAGAGAATAGTTTCTATTCCTATTCTTGTGCCTTTGAGCCGAATATCGTCCACACTTAGGAAGTCAAAATAGTCTTCTAGTTGCATTAATTTTCTTAGCTTATTAGCTCGTTATAATTAATAATTTTATCATCTCTTGATGATGTTGGGGTACAGAATTGCTAAAACCAAAAAGCAAAACCCCCAGCAAGAGCTACATAGGAAGTAAGCTCAATGCTGGGGTGAAAACAGCAACCGTATTGCCCGTGCCAGGTAATCAAAGGCTGATCGGCGTTGGGATGGTTGTAAATCAATTTATCGAGGCGAACCCAACGCCCTGGGATGGGTCAAATGGTTTTTTACCAATGCCTTAGGTCTGTGGTATTTTCAGGTATTCCCACCCCTCACATACCCATTCCCGCTCCCGCTATCGTCTCCAATTCACACAAAGAGAGTTTGGAGAGTTTCGAGGGTTTTGTGGTGGAGTTTGAGTTGACCGACTCAGAGTTGGGTCGAGAGTTTTGTGGTGGAGTTTGGTGGGTTTGATTGTTCTTCATTTTTTTTGCCGTTTAGTGGTAGTTTTAATGATGATCTGATCGATCCGTTGTAGGTGATCCAGGTTAGGTAAAGTAGGTTTGGACTGACTAAGTTGGGGCACCAGTTGCGCCCCCGCCCCAGGAGCGTAATTGCGTCATGCTCTTTATAACCAACTACTTTGATGCAGTTATTTACTAACCCATTGGAGATCAAACATAATACTATAATCAAAGAAATATAGCACTATTGTCAAGCAACTTTACAAAGTTTATTATATTTTACATAGGGTTAGCTAATCAATCGGATTTTGTTTGGAAGAAATTGTAATTGACAAAACGTGGGATATCTCAAGGAAGTCTGCTATCAACTATTAGCTATCAGCTATCAGTTATCAGCTATCAGTTATCAGCTATCAGCTATCAGCTATCAGCTAAGTAGGTGGGTTTAATTATCCGTAAAATAGCGATGGAGATTCAAAATGGTGAAAACCCCTTGAATACAACTTCCAGCTTCATTTTCGGATTCTGAGTTTTAACGTTTATTTATGCCCACCTACTTATCAGCTATCAGCCAAAAGCCTATGGCTACCCTACTTGAGGTGCTTTTGAATAAAATAAGCTGACGGCTGACGGCTGACGGCTCCCTGCTCCCTGCTCCCTGCTCCCTGCTCCCTGCTCCCTGCTCCCCGATAATGACTCAGCAAAAACCCCCTATCTTCCGTCAACAAGCCCTAGACCGATTATCTGACCCAGAACAGTTAGATCGGTTAATGCCAGTGGTTAGTCCCGTGGATTGGCTACCATTGGGGGGATTAGCGATATTCGGCCTGATCGGGGTACTTTGGAGCATAGTTGGGACTATTCCGATCACAGTCACTGGTAAGGGAGTGCTGATTAATCCCCGTCGGGTGGTACAGTTGCAATCTCCGATATCGGGACAGTTGGAATCTTTAACGATTCGCACAGGTCAATGTGTAAAAAAAGACGATATCCTGGGAATCATTGACCCGTCTGATCTAAAACAGCAGTTGCAACAACAACGGGATAAACTGGCTCAATTAAAGCAACAAATCGCAAAAATTACGTTACTGCGACAACAACGCACCCAGCTAGAAACAGCAGCAATTACTGGTGAACGAACGAGCTTACAACAACGGTTACGAGATACTGAAACCTTGACTCCCCGCCTCCAAGATCAAGGATTAACTAGCATCTTGAGCCAGCGTCGCAGCCTCCAACAACGGCTCAAAGATGCCCAAGAATTAACCCCAATACTACAACAGCGACTGGCCAAGCAACGGGACTTACAAAAACAAGGAGCAATTTCCTCTGAACGGATTTTACAAGCAGAACAAGACTATCGAGAAACCCGTCAAACTATCTCCGAGATTCAAGCCCAATTGCAACAGTTACAGGTACAGGAAACGGAACTACAACAGAACTATTTAGAAAATATCAATAGTATTACTCAAATTAAAGCGGAATTAGAAAAACTAGACACCCGTAGTAAACAACTAGAACAGGATAATCTGGAAGCTACCAATACTGATAATAATCAAATTCAGGACATACAGCAAGCCATCGCCCGATTGCAAAAGGAAGTTGCAGACAACAGTATTATTAAAAGTCCCCATACCGGATGCATTCTAGAAATAACGGCTACTGTGGGGCAATATCTCAACCCCGGAAATTCCCTGGGAAGCCTACAAACACCAGGTAAACCTAGGGATATGATCAGCGTGACTTATTTTGCTGTGGAGGATGGCAAAAAAATTCAACCGGGAATGGGGATTTTAATTACACCGGATACAGTAAAACGGACAAGATATGGGGGAATTGTCGGGAAAGTTACCGAAGTTTCTCCCTTTTCGGTGACCTCAGCAGGGGCGAATTCTGTGATCGGAAATCCAGAAGTGGTACAAAAATTAATGGGTGAGGAAGGAGGTAAAATCGAAGCGATCGCTAAATTACAACTTGACTCAAAAACTCCCAGTGGTTATAAATGGTCATCTTCCCTCGGACCCCCGTTGGAAATTTCTCCAGGAACCACAACAACGGTCAGGGTAACAGTGGAAGAGCGTAAGCCCATTACTTGGGTTTTACCTATTTTGAGAGAGTGGAGTGGGATATAGAAATTATCAATTGGGTTAGGTAAAAATCTTTAGGTTTTAGGGAACAGGGAACAGGGAACAGGGAATAGATAAAAAATCCTGTGTACCTGATTAGGCTAGAAACCGCTATATAATAAAACAAGTATAAATTTCCACAAAGTGATCGCTATGCCTACCTTAGATCTAACAGTTGAGCAAGTAATCATGTTAGTACAGCAATTACCTTTAGAGGGAAAGAAAGCTGTATTTAAGGTACTCCATAAGGAATTAATGAATCAAGAAAATCCTTGGCTCAAATTAGCGGGAAAATATCAAGATGATCCACAATTTGATGAAATGTTAGCTTACATTGAAGCTGAATGCTTACCTTTTAACTAAAAACAATATGTCCTAAGCTAGACTTACATTGCTATGATAATTTATTCATAATTTAATCCATCAATCCCTACCAATAGTATTTGTAAATAAATGTAAATAATTTAAATTACCCCTTGCCTTTTTGCCAGGAGTTATATATACTATATATATTGAGACTGAGACTAATAACCGCGCTGGTTAAAACCATTCACCAACGCCAGCGCGGTTTTCCTCCCACCTAAATAGGAGTTACTTCCATGATGGCAAAAATATCACAATTATCAATACAGCGGTTTGCAATTCACTCTTATCTGCTCTGTGCTCCCGTCTTGATGCAGTCGCTCATGGGGGAAACCCCCAAGACCGCGCTGCATCGCTGCTCCCTGCTCCCTAAAAACCCTATACTTTTGACTTGCGCGTAGGGCTATAAGGCTCAAGTAAGTAGGGTGGGCAAAAACCGGTTGATTGTTTTAATAATTCTAGATAATATCACTTTGCCCACCCTACGCACTGTTCCCTGTTCCCTATTCCCTGTTTCCTAAAATACCGAAAATGTATACCTCATAGCTATGATAACTGCTATATATTATTTTATAATAGGATCATTGACCAGGCAGCCATAGGGCAATTGCCATTTAATTTTTTCCATCTTCCCTACTCCCTACTCCCTACTCCCTACTCCCTGCTCCCTGCTCCCTGCTCCCTAAAAACCTAAATTATAACCCCTTTATCAACATCCACCCCCATGAGCTTAATAAAAAAAATCTACAATAAATTTCAACCATTTTATCCCTTACCAGCCAACGATCCCGCTTATGTAAACTGTAGTGAAGTCAGGGGAGATGACAATATTTTCCGGGAAATTGGTAAAACGATCATCTTTTCAGACCAAGCGACTTGTCAACTTTATACTGGACATCGGGGTGTGGGGAAATCAACGGAGTTATTGCGTCTGGAAGATTATTTGCAGAAGAATGGCTGCTTTGTGGTTTATTTTCCAGCAACGGAAGGAGATATTGATGAAATCGATGCTCAATATACAGATATACTTTTAGCTTGTACTCGTAATATTTTAGAGAAACTTAAAGATTATGCTGCTCCTAATCCGTTATTAAATTGGTTAGAGTCTCGGTGGACTGAATTAAAGGATTTGGCATTATCGGAGGTGGAATTTGAAAAATTAACGGTTGAAGCTCAAATTCAGATTTTTAGCAAATTGACTACAACCTTAAGACGCAATCCTAGTAGCCGTGAAACCATTAGAAAACAGGTTGATAATTATAGTGTCTCGTTGATTGCAGCGTTAAATGAATTTATTAAAGATGCTCAACATAAATTACCTGAGGAAAAATCCAACATAGTTGTAATCGCAGATAACTTAGATAGAATCATCCCCCTGGAAAAAGGGAATGACAGAACAAGTCACGAGGAAATATTTCTTGATTATAGCAGTCAGTTAACAGCCTTGAATTGTCACGTAGTTTATACAGTGCCAATTTCCTTAGCCTATTCCAGTCAAGCTACTGAGTTAAGAAATATTTATGATACTCCTCAAGTGTTACCAATGATTATGGTAAAAAACCGTGACAACAAACCCTATTCACAAGGATTAGATAAATTAAAAGAAGTTATTGAAAAAAGAGTTCACTTAGTTGACCCTAGGATTGATATTGATACACAAATCTTTGATAGTCAAGACAGTCGCATTGAGCTTTGTGCTATGACTGGTGGTCATGTGCGAGAGTTGATGCTATTAATGCAGTCAGTAATGCGTTATATTGATGATTTTCCGATTACTACAAAAATAGTGAGGCGGGCGGTTAGTGATGCCAGAGATAGCACCTATCGTAATGCGGTTAGTGCTGAAGAATGGCACAAATTAGCTGAAGTTTCTGTTTCCAAGACTATCCCTAATGATGAAGACTATCGTAGTTTGCTATTCCGTCGTTGTGTCTTGGAATATCGAGAGTTTGATGGAGAGGGTAATCCTGTGCGTTGGTATGATGTTCACCCTGTAATTGAAGGAACACCTGAGTTTAAATCTGCTCTTCGTGATTTAACTAATCAATGAATAAAATGCTTACATCCAATTCAACAACATTTAAATCAGATGAACAAGAATCGTATCTGAGGTTAAAACGCGATTTATCTTGGCGTGAAGGCTTTGGTATTTTATTTGTGCGGTGTACTCCTGTGCAAGAAAATTTGATATTTGAAGAAATTAAACAAGATATTAATGATAAAACCGTTGATGTTTTAAAGCTAGACCATGCTATTTATAATTTATATGATTTGATTGAGCAAAAGGTTAACGACAATCCCATTGATATTTTAGTGATTAGTGGCCTTGAAAAATCGTTAGCGTTAGACGATTATATTAAACGTACCCTTGAAAACCCTAAAAAAGCGTATCAAAGAGAGGCTTTAGCCAGCTTATTAGGTCATCTCAATTGGCAACGGGAAAGATTTAGAGATAATTTTAATTGCTGCTTAGTGTTTACCGTTAGAAAATATACTTTAAGATATTTAGTCCGTCGTTCTCCTGATTTTTTTGATTGGCGTTCTGGAGTAATAGAGTTTCCTGTAGATAGAGATATTGATTTACTTAAATATTATACTCCCCTTCAAGCTGATATTGACCAGGAAAAACCACAGCAAGTATCTCAAGATATAGTTCATAGTAGTGACGAGTATTATGACTTGTTGAAAAAGCTACTATTACTAGAGTATGAAAATGATGGTGATTTACAAGCTATTCATGATGTAGTTGACTCTAATGCGGATAAATTAGATAACTCGTTTGCCAAAATTTTAGAACAGTGGCTCCTTAAGACTTGTGCTGATCTAAATCCTGAAGAAAAAGAAGCGATTGCCGATATAGTAGAAAGTCTTTGTCTTGATATTGCTCAATATAATTCAGGAAAAAGTGCCAATAATTTAGAAATAGCCATTACTGGATTAGAAACTGTTTTACAATTACGTCCCCGGGAAAATCTATCCCAAGAATGGGCGAAAACTCTAAATTATATTGGTGCTGTTTATAGTTATCGTATTGTTGGCGACAAAGCACAGAATATAGAAGAGGCGATCGCTTGTTACCAACAGGCTCTTAGAGTTTATACCTTTGAGGCTTTTCCCGAAAAATGGGCAATCACACAATATAATCTCGGTATTGCTTACGGTAACCGAATCAAAGGTGAGAAAGCACAGAATATAGAAGAAGTGATCGTTTGTTACCAAGAAGCTCTTAGAGTCAGAACCTTTGAGGCTTTTCCTGAAGATTGGGCAATGACACAATATAATCTCGGAAATGCTTACTATTACAGAATCAAAGGTGAGAAAGCACAGAATATAGAAGAAGCGATCGCTTGTTACCAAGAAGCTCTTAGAGTTTATACCTTTGAGGCTTTTCCTGAAGATTGGGCAATCACACAAACTAATCTCGGTGTTGCTTACTGTAAGCGAATCAAAGGTGAGAAAGCACAGAATATAGAAGATGCGATCGCTTGTTTCCAACAGGCTCTTACCGTTTATACCTTTGAGGCTTTTCCCCAAAATTGGGCAACTATAAAAACTAATATGGGTGTTGCTTACGCTAAGCGAAGCAAAGGTAATAAAGCACGGAATATTAAACTGGCAATCGCTTGTATTAAAGAAACTATGAAAGTTTATACCTTTGACAATTTTCCTGAATATTGTGTCAGGCTAAACCGATTAAAATTTAGATTAAAGTTTACATATATAATCTCAAGACTACTATCCAACCTTAAGAAGCTTTTAGGGTTAAAAAAAACTTGATTATTTTAAGAATTATAGATAATAACAATTTGGCCACTCTAGGCAACTAAACACTAATGACTACAAAACTTCCCCCTATTACTCCCGGTGACATTCTTCTAGAAGAATTTATCAAACCATTCGGCATCAGCGAGAATCAACTGGCTCAGGATATCCATGTACCTGTAACACAGATCAATGCCATCATAAACGGCAAAAAAACCATTACTACCGATACAGCCCTGAGGCTAGCCAGATATTTCGGTACTACTCCCCAATTTTGGCTGAACCTCCAACAACATTATGAACTTGAACTAGCCGAAGCAACCCTGGGTGATCAGATTTTAAAAACGATCAAACCCCTCGCTTCTATTGCGGCAAATGAATATGAAGCATAAGCTATCAGCTGTCAGCTATCAGCTTACGGGCATCTTGCTGGAAGGGACATCAGGTGTGGAAGGGGCATCAGGTGTGGAAGCGATGCAGCGCGGTCTTGGGGGTTTCCCCCATGAGCGACTGCATCAAGACACTGGCATCTTGCCAGTTTCATGCTTATTTTCGGGCGGGCAGGATGCCCACTCTACTCTTATTCATTCCTTAATTCAGCCCATCTTACCCAACTGCTGGTGGGCAAAAACCCTTTGGTTCTTGTAATAATTCTAGATCATAGAATTTTGCCCACCCTACACACTGGTGGGCTGCTCTTGTTCCCCCCAAAGTTGGGGGGCTAGGGGGGCAAAATTCAGTATCAAAAAACTTTTCAAATATCCTCTCAGTATAACTCTTAAAAAGTCCCCCTTATTAAGGGGGATTTAGGGGGATCATAATCAGGAATTAACAAAGGTGAATTGCTCCCTTTCTGCGGGTGCATCTCTATTTTGCTGTTTGACCCGGTGGTGCGTTACGGGACGGACTATCCCAACCCTGGCTACCGATAAAATCAGCCGAGCCCGTCCCTAACACACCCTACGCACTCTTGCCTTTTGCCTCTTGCCTCTTGCCTCTTGCCTCTTATCTGTTCCCTGTTCCCTGTTCCCTGTTCCCTGTTCCCTACAAAATTAATCATCAATAACCGCACTCCGGTCAAGCAAAACCAAATCGCGCAATTGTTCCGTATTCATTTCCGTCAACCAATCTTCTCCAGCATCCACAGTTTGTTCTGCTAACTGTTTCTTACTTTCAATAATGTCATTAATCTTTTCTTCCACAGTGCCAGTACAGATAAACTTATGGACTTGAACATTGCGTTTTTGACCAATCCGAAAGACGCGGTCAGTAGCTTGATTTTCCACGGCTGGATTCCACCAACGGTCTACATGAAACACATGATTAGCTCTCGTTAAATTCAATCCAGTGCCACCGGCTTTCAGAGACAGAATAAATATCGATGGACCATCCGGGTCATTCTGGAACCGATCAATCATTTCCTCCCGTTGTTTCTTACGAGTTGCGCCATAGAGGAATAACACTTCCTTGCCGAATTTTTCCTCTAAATAGGGTTTCAGCAATTTCCCCCATTCGGAAAATTGGGTAAAAATTAAGCCACGGTCTCCCTCAGAAATCGCCTCTTCTAACATTTCTTCCAACCGTCGTAACTTACCCGACTGCTGGCTAGACATTAACGAATTATCCCCTGTTTTGCCTTTAGTCTTTTTCCCTTTACTGTCTAACAGTGCCGGATGATTACACAGTTGCTTGAGTCTCAACAACAAGGTCAAAATCATGCCCTTGCGCTTAATCCCCTCAGCTTCTTCAATTTGTGCTAAAGAATCATCCACCAACTGTTGATAAACCGTAGCTTGGGCTGCGGAAAGACCACAAAAAACATTCATTTCCTGCTTTTCGGGCAAATCTTGAATAATAGACTTATCGGTTTTGAGGCGACGGAGGATAAAGGGTTGCACTAGCGATCGCATGGTCTGCAAGGAATCCCGGTCGCCAAACTTCTCAATCGGTACAGCAAATCGACGTTGGAAGAATTGGCGATCGCCTAAATACCCAGGATTGAGAAAATCGATAATTGACCACAATTCCGACAACCGATTTTCCACGGGAGTACCGGTTAAGGCAATCCGAAAGGTAGTGGAAAGTTGCTTCACCGCTTGGGATTGCTTAGCGCTAGGATTCTTAATATTCTGAGCTTCATCCAGCACCACCCCCTGCCATTCCACCCCATCCAGGGTAGTCGCATCCCGATGTACTAAGGAATAACTGGTAATGATCACCTGCTTAGTCTTAACTGCCTTAGCAAAGGCTTTCCCTTTGGAGCGTTTATCCCCGTGATGCACAATAGTTTTCAGGGATGGCGCAAATTTCTTTACTTCCCGTTCCCAGTTTCCTAGCACAGAAGTCGGACATACCACTAAGCAGGGTCCATTCAGCATACCTTCTTCCTGAAGATGCAACAGAAACGCAATCAGTTGTGCGGTCTTACCAAGGCCCATATCATCCGCCAGACAAGCACCCAAACCCCAACGTTCCAGAAACGCCAGCCAGCCCATCCCTCTAGCTTGATAGGGTCGCAATTGCCCCTGAAAACTAGCTGGTTGAGGAATCGGCTCCAGGGATTGATTCCCCTGTAAATTAGTAATTAACTCTTGCAACGCTCCCGATGCTTCAAACTTCACTACCGGTAGTTTTGCCAAAGTATTATTATCACCAGTAGTGATCCGCAAAGCATCCTCTACCGACAGAGTCATGTTATCGGTCGAACCCTTAAACATCTCTTGAGCTGCCCGGACATCAGAGGGTTGTAACGCCATCCATTCCCCATCCACCTCCACTAGGGGTGATTTGAGTGCCATCAAGCGATTAAACTCCCGCTTCGAGATGGTTTTATCTCCAATCGCCAGTTGCCACTTAAACTTCAGTAAGCTTTGGAGTCCTAACCGTTGATTCTTCTTTTGTGGTGGCACTTCCGCCAGAAGACTAATTCCCAAGCGTTTGGCTCCCGTGCCTGGTTTCAATCCTGGTGGTAAGACAATACCCAAGCCATTGTTTTGCAACCGCCATGCACTAGCCCTAATGAACTCATACACATCTACTATGGTTAGCTCACAAAACTCAGGACGGGATTGGTGTAAGCTCGGTTCAATGGGAGGATAGAGTCGAGTCGCTAATCCTAACCCTTTCAGGAACGTTTCCTGAGGTTGTTCAATGGTTCGCTGCTTAATCTCCAATCGCTCTCCTGAGTAATTCCAGATCGTTTCCGCATCCACCACCAGGTCTGGGTCATCAACCGCTTGTAAGCCATAGGCCAAGCACCAATTCTCTTGGTCAGAGGTAGGAGGCTTCAGGATAAAACAAGTGCGAAACAGATTTTGCCTCAATCTCTTGGACGTCGGTGTCACTAAATTCTGTTGCACCGGAGTGTTCCAAGTAGACAGTGCTGCCGCTAATCGACCTAGGGTTGTTGACTCTAGCCCTAGGGTTTCTGAATTAGAAGACAAATTAGAAGAAAGCGATCGCAACCATTCCACCATCGGTGATTCTACTACTGGTACCGACTCACCCTTGACAAAATCCCGCACCTGTGTATTAACCACACTACTCAAGAATCCCAGTAGCAATTCCTGAGCCTTAACCAAATCGGTTGCAGGTTGAAGGTTCAACTGTGGAGAAGTAACCTCTTGTGGATAAGCACAGCAAGCCGAGGGCATGAGCTTGATATACGTTTCTAGACGGACTTGATCCGTAGTACTATCAAGCAGAGGTTGCCAGCAAGCCCTTACCTTACCATCAGGCAATCGGTACACTCCTGGTAAAAACTTACCCCGACTCAGCAGATCGAAGCTCCACCGCATCACCTGGGACCAAAAACGCAACTCCCCTCCTAGGTAGCCGTCTGAGCCTTCAAAGGATCCAAGGGGTAAAGCTTGCAGAAATCTTACCGCTGCCATCGGTTCCAGACTTACCCCTTGCACTTGCCATGGTTGCAATTCCCACTGGGTAGCCTCTGCACTATCTTGTGAACTATCCTTTGTACTATCTAAAAACACTTTGGTAGACAGCACTGGATAAGCTGGTTCACCTTTGGATGATGGTTCAGTAGGTAAGAGAACAATTTGAGACTGCCAGCGGACGTGATGCTGTTGAGCTGCACGCTTACGACTACCTGAACGAGCCTTCTCAGACACCTCTAAAAATTGACCGATGGACAGACGATGAGAATCTAAAAAAGACGTCAATTCTTCCTCAGTCATGGCAAACGGGTGACATGACATATCATTGGCAGTTGTTGATATCTGCGCCTTTGTGCGCCAGGTTTCTCCCCAAATAAATAGATGACCATTAGTTTCCCCAGATATCCAACTGCCATGTAACGTTGCCATAATAATTTTTGTGTCTTTTTCTGTTATTTAGTCCAGGTTTTGTCGATCAAGTTTGCTGAATTTATACCTTAGGATTAACCGGTGTATCTCACTTTTGTAAATTTTGCGTAGGGTGCGTTAGGGGTGGGATCGCCCTGATTTTCCGCTTCTTCGCCAGGTTTGAAATAGCCCACCCCGTAACGCACCACCGGCTCAAACAGCTTTTAGGAGATGCACCCGGATTAACAGCTATCCTATCTGATTAATAGATTTTATAACAAAGGTAACAGGAAACAGGGAACAGGGAACATAAATTCTCACAATTATTAATTTAGGATTGCTATAGGTAATTGAGGTAAGCAAAATTATTAGTCTAGCTGATCAGGAGATATTATCCTAAGATAATTTACCGATGTATTAAAAGTTATTTACTTAGTAACAAACTGGAGATACCCTACTAAAAAATGGTTAATTATAAAGTAACATTTATGGCTATTAGTGAGACTATTCAGTAGGATTCAAATTATTAAAAACTGCTGAATTTACTCCACAACAAATTTGGCCACTTTCAAAAAGAAAGCAACCGTAGGCCTAAAGCAGTTGACCCATTAGCCTAACACCATAAAAAAGTATAGCGTTTACTAGTCTAATCAGGTGCATAGAAATTTTTTCATTGCTCCCGACTCCCGACTCCCGACTCCCGACTCCCGACTCCCGACTCCCTACTCCCTACTTACCACCCCCCTGAGTGATAAATGCTACGATTGCGACAGAACGAGAACAGTGATCAAACAAAGAAGGAAAAAGTACCGAAATGGTAGAGATAGACAAGTCAATATCCTTTGATGGACGGGATATTAGACTCAAAGTAGGTCTGCTTGCCCCTCAATCTGGTGGTTCAGTAATGATACAGTCGGGGGATACAGCAGTTCTAGTGACAGCAACTCGTGCCCCTGGTCGAGAAGGGATTGATTTTCTACCCTTGGTGGTTGACTACGAAGAAAGACTCTACGCAGCAGGTCGGATTCCAGGTGGTTTCCTAAGAAGGGAAGGCCGTCCTCCAGAAAAAGTTATCCTAACTAGCCGTCTCATTGACCGTCCCTTACGTCCCTTATTTCCCAGTTGGCTACGAGATGATATACAGATTGTAGCAACTACCCTGTCTATGGATGAACAAGTACCGCCAGATGTTTTGGCAGTTACTGGTGCATCAATTGCTGTGTTGCAGGGCAGCATTCCCTTCTATGGACCGATGGCAGCTGTACGGGTAGGGTTACTCGGGGATGATTTTATGATTAATCCCACCTACAAAGAAATCGAAAACGGCGACTTGGATTTAGTCGTGGCTGGTTCCCCACAAGGGGTAATTATGGTAGAAGCCGGTGCCAATCAATTACCGGAACAAGATATAATCGAGGCCATCGATTTCGGCTACGAAGCGGTACAAGACTTGATCAAAGCCCAGCATGACCTGCTTGAGGAGTTGGGAATTGCAATAGTGATTGGCGAACCCCCAGCCGTAGACTCGAATCTAGAAGAATTTATTCGCGTCCGCGCCACTGACAAAATTAAAGGTGTCCTCTCGCAATTTGACCTGGACAAAAATGGTCGGGATGTTGCCTTAGATGAGATTAAAGACAGTGCTGTCAAAGCAGAAATTACCCAACTCAAAGAGGATGACCCGATCCGTGTAGCGGTTAATGAAAATAGCGCATTAGTCGATAAGCTGTTCAAAAGCCTCACCAAAAAACTGATGCGTACTCAGATTGTGGAAGAAGGGGTGCGCGTGGATGGTCGCAAGCTAGACCAAGTGCGTCCTGTCTCTTGTCAAACCAGTCTATTACCTCAGCGAGTTCATGGTAGCGCTTTGTTCAACCGAGGACTAACCCAAGTCCTATCCACGGTTACCTTGGGAACACCTGGAGATGCCCAAACTCTAGATGACCTTAACCCAGAAGATGAGAAGCGCTATCTGCACCACTACAATTTCCCACCCTTTTCTGTAGGGGAAGTCAAGCCATTGCGATCGCCCGGACGGCGTGAAATTGGTCACGGAGCCTTAGCCGAACGAGCATTAGTCCCCGTGTTGCCCCCTCAACACGAGTTTCCCTATGTGATCCGGGTAGTATCGGAAGTGCTCTCCTCCAATGGTTCCACCTCCATGGGCTCGGTTTGTGGTTCAACACTGGCCTTGATGGATTCAGGTGTACCGATTACCAAACCGGTTAGTGGTGCAGCCATGGGTTTGATCAAAGAAGGAGATGAAGTCCGCATTCTCACCGATATTCAAGGTATTGAAGACTTTTTGGGTGACATGGACTTCAAAGTCGCCGGTACCGATACTGGCATCACGGCTTTGCAAATGGACATGAAAATCACTGGTCTGTCCATGGATACCATAGCCCAGGCCATTGAGCAAGCCAAACCAGCCAGACTGCATATCCTAGAAAAGATGCTGGCGGTGATTGACACACCCTCCACAGACATGTCACCCTTTGCTCCTCGCCTCTTAACCATGAAGATCGATCCGGAGTTCATCGGTACAGTCATTGGTCCAGGGGGTAAGACAATTAAAGGAATTACCGAGCAAACTGGGGCAAAAATCGATATTGAAGATGACGGTACAGTTACCGTATCTGCTATGGATGGGGACAGAGCCACCAAAGCTATCAATATCATCCAAGGCTTAACCCGCAAGCTGCATGAAGGGGATGTCTATGTTGGTCGTGTCACCCGGATTATTCCCATTGGTGCCTTTGTGGAAATACTTCCTGGCAAAGAAGGTATGATTCACATTTCCCAACTAGCTGACTACCGAGTTGGCAAAGTGGAAGATGAGTTAGCGGTAGGAGATGAGGTAGTTGTCAAAATACGGGAAATTGACAACAAGGGTCGTCTTAATTTAACCCGTTTGAACATTCATCCGGACGAAGCTGCCGCAGCACGGGAAGCAGCAGCGTTATAACCTAGCTAGGCTAGCTAGATAATGGTGAAGCGTCAGGAGCAGGGAAGCTTCTCAAGACTATAGAGAACAGATGTAGAAGCCTCTGGGGAGTTGGGGGAATAAATTGACCCTACTCTGATGATGCTTCCCTGAACTTACCCTAGGAGTATCCTGTGATCAGGTCAGTGACCAGCAAAAGTTAAACATTTCTGAGATAGCCGTAAGTAAAAGCTTTACACTAAATAATGCATTATGGTTTAGAGATGATTTAGTTAAGCTGTGCGGAAAATTGTTATAGCTGGTAACTGGAAAATGTACAAAACTCAAGCGGAAACCGCTGAGTTTTTAAAGGGATTTTTGCCTGAGGTGGAGCAAACTCCCATAGAACGGGAGGTTGTTCTGTGTGGTCCCTTCACCGACTTGGGTGTGATGTCTGAGCATGTACAAAATACTCGTGTACAGATCGGGGCTCAGAATATCCACTGGGAAAATGCTGGAGCCTACACTGGTGAAATTGCTGGTGGGATGCTCAAGGAAATTGGTGTGCGCTATGTCATTGTTGGTCATAGTGAACGGCGTCAATACTTCGGCGAAACTGATGAAACCGTTAATAAACGCCTTCACGCTGCTCAGCGTCACGGTTTGATTCCGATTCTGTGTGTTGGGGAAACGAAAGCACAACGGGATGCTGGTGAAACAGAAGACATTATTACCAAGCAGTTGGAAAAAGACCTAGTCAACGTTGACCAGCAAAATTTAGTGATTGCTTACGAACCAATCTGGGCAATTGGTACTGGAGACACTTGTGATGCATCAGAAGCGAATCGAATCATTGGATTAATTCGCTCCAAGCTAAAGGAAGCTAATGTCCCAATTCAATATGGTGGCTCCGTCAAACCCAAGAATATTGATGAAATTATGGCTCAATCAGAAATTGATGGAGTACTGGTGGGCGGAGCAAGCTTAGAACCTGCGAGCTTTGCCAGAATAGTCAATTATCAGTAGTTGTGATTAGTCATGGGCTAATTGTTAATTGTTAATTGTTAATTGTTAATTGTTAGTTAGCTTATTATTAGTTAGTTAATTGGTTAATTGGTTGATTGCAATGGGCAATTTTCAATTAGCAATTAGCCATGATCTATAAGCGATGGATAAAGGAAAATTAACCATCCAGAACTATTCTTTTGAGTGGGGCAAACGAACCTATATCATGGGTATCTTGAACGTTACCCCCGATAGTTTTAGTGATGGCGGAGAGTATTTTACCCCAGAAGCTGCCTTAAGGCAAGCTCAGGCTCTAGTAGATGCTGGTGCTGATATTATCGATATTGGTGGTCAATCCACTCGACCTGGTGCCGAGCAAATTTCCCTACCCGAAGAACTGAAACGAGTTGTGCCTGTGGTAAAGGCAATGGGTTCAGTGCTGAAGATACCGATTTCTGTCGATACCACTAGAGCATCTGTGGCTAAGGCTGCGGTAGAAGCTGGTGCCGATATGGTCAATGATATTTCCGGTGGCACATTTGACCCAGACATGTTGCCAGTCGTAGGCCAGTTGGGGGTACCAATTGTCTTAATGCATATCCGAGGCACCCCCGTTTCCATGCAAAAACTAACTGATTATCAAGACTTAATTGGGGAAATCTATAGCTTTCTGGAGGAGCAGGTCAATGCCGCAATCGCAGCAGGAATTAAGCGATCGCATATTATTATTGACCCAGGCATTGGTTTTGCCAAAACCGCTGAGCAAAGTGTAGAGATTCTGCGGCAACTGCCTAGGTTTGATGCCCTCGGTCTACCGATGTTAATAGGAGTATCTCGCAAAAGCTTTATTGGACGCATCATCAATCAACCAGACCCCAAGGGTCGAATTTGGGGAACTGCTGCGGCTTGTTGTAGTGCCATTGCCGGTTCAGCAGACATCCTGCGGGTACACGATGTTGACCAGCTCCGTGATGTCTGCCGTGTTGCTGATGCGATTTGGCGTGTTTAAGTATTCAGCATTCAGCTATCAGCATTCAGTTATCAGCATTCAGCTTTTGAATAAAAGAGGTAAGCATTGGTTTAATCTCTGTTACGTTTGCTGACAGCTGACAGCTGACCGCTAAATGCTTTGATGGGCTTTTCCCGAGAGTTTCAATTCTCATTAATCTCGAACTATTAAATTCTCCCATTCGAGGTTTATTTTAAGCTGACCGCTGACCGCTGACCGCTGACCGCTGACCGCTGACCGCTGACCGCTGAATTATTACATTGTTATTGCCCTAATTACTTTCGCCCACAGATTCAGTTTGAAGCAAATCAGTCATGGCTTCGCTCAGTGCTTTTGGATCCATAAAGACGACTTTAGAATTGTTGCTTTCACTTAATTTTTCATTAGCTTCTACATAGCGTTGAGCAATCAGGAACTGTAGGACTTTCTGAGTATTAGCTTGCTCTTGAAGAGCTTTGGAGATCATTTGGATCGACTCCACTGTACCTTCAGCCTGTAAAATTTTGGCTTGTTTCTCACTCTTAGCAGCTCGTTCCTTCTCTAGGGCATCGATAATAGTCTGGGGTGGTTTAATCTCTTGCACCTCAACCCGCATCACCTTGACTCCCCAATCAGCAGAGGCATCATCTAATTGTTGCAATAAGTTCTGATTGATTCTGTCTCGGGAGGCATAAGTCTCGTCTAATTCCATCTGACCAATGGTAGAACGCAGAGTGGTCATGACTAAATTTTCAATCGCCTCATGAACATTATCTACAGCATAAAAAGCTTTGTACATATCTAAAATTTGCCAATACACGATCGCATCGACTTCTACCTGAACGTTATCTTTGGTGATTGCCTGCTGGGGTTCAATGTCCAAAATCTGCTCACGGGTACTCTCTTCTACGGCAATCTTGTCTATAAACGGAACTACATTGTAGTTAAGACCAGGGTCTAGTTTTTTACGATACTTACCAAAACGTTCTACTAGAGCTTCATTTCCCTCTTGGACAACTTTTGTCGTACCTACGGTGTAGCCAAAGGCTACTAAAATAATTGGGGCGAGTATGCTAAGAAGAATATCCATAGTGTTTTAGATCCTGTTAGAAGATTAATAAATTCACGCTTTGCTGCGGCTAGCATTTCCTAGAAATAACTTTATCAATAGAAGAGCACAAAATGTGTGTATAGATAACTTTCACTCTAGCCACCCCTGGGTTGAGTGTCAAAGCTGTTATCAACACTACGGGGAAGCTAACTTCTGTGGATGAGGGGTATTCCCCTCACCATTCCCCTAACCTATACTTAGAAACTGAGAACACAACAGAGGGAAGATCCGCAACAACTAAAAAAGTAGGTTATCAAAGTAGATTTAGTTTAAGCATTCAGCCGTGAGCCATTCGCGAACGCGAATGGCCTTGGCTCACGCTACTTGAGGTGCCGTCAGTGCTCAGTAGTCAGCTGATTTTATTCAAAAGCACCGATTGCGCTACGCGCACGCTGCGCCAACAGTAGCCTGGCCATTCCCGTAGCGTGGCCTTTGGCTGATAGCTGATACGCGACACGCTGATACGCGACACGCTGAATGCTTACAATTTCGTACTAGTCAGTTTTTTCAGCAGCAGATGGCTTGTCTTCTTCAGCCTTGTCCTGATTAACCAGCCATTCTGAGAGGGGGCGTGAGACAGCATACTGAAAGTCCACTGGCACTAACAGCACCTGCAACTGCTCAGATTTGGAATCCAGTGGTAGGACTTGAGCATATAGGAAACTGCGAGTAAAGTCCAAGTTGCCTAAGATCAGCTTCGGACTGTCCTGATTTTTCAGTTTCACTGTTATAGTTGCTGAGGGCTTGTCTAATCCATACTCTGGAAGTTGGTCAGGGCTAACCGTCAGAATGCGATCGCTTTTGCCCTGAGCCAGCAAGTTCAACAAAAAGGAAACAACCGCATCACTAGCTGTCGCCTCTTTGGGCTTTTTCATCCGCCAACCCGATTCTGGCTCACTGGCTCGCTCGAATACTAAGGTCTTGTCATCACTATTAACAGTAAACGATTGAATCTCGTCTTCAGTGAAATTAAATATCGGTTTTTTATTAATTTTAGCAGCTTCTCGCTTTTCAGAACCCTGAATTTCATAAATATATACACCTCCCCCCAGGAGGATGGCACAAATGACTAAAATCAGAGTTGTCCTTTGTAGTTTCATCAGTTTAAACTGCATCGATCTAAACACAGCTTAATACGTTATAGCGGTTCTCAATTGGGTGAGGTACACCTCCCAAGGGAGTAGGGAGTAGGGAGTAGGGAGTAGGGATCTGGGAACAGCGGATCTGGGAACAGGAACCCACCCCTAACCCCTCCCAGGAGGGGAAAAGAGGGAACAGGGAAAAATCCTGTTTACCTCACAAATATGAGAAACGCTATAGCTAGATCTAGCTAAGTCTTTGGGAGATTGCTAAGTAGTCGGAGATCAATAAACGCGCTCTGTGTAAAGAATTATGAAAATTCCGATCCAAAAAACACTGGTATGGCTATTGGGTGGTTTAGGTATCTCAGGGGTAATCGCGCCAGCCTTGGGATTAGATACATCAATCTCAGAAGCTGGTATTAATGTCTATCGGTTACACCAACCTCCCTATAATTTAACCGGTCGCAAAATTGCCATTGGGCAAGTGGAAATTGGTAGACCTGGATTATTTGGTAAGGATAAGGCCGCTATCAAGAATCGGACAGTAACTCCTGCGGGAGTATTTTATCGCAACACCCCCGCAAAACCGAATACCCATGTTGATGAACATGCGGCTATGGTAGCAGCTGTGATGATTAGTCGAGACAAAGCCTTTCGGGGAGTAGCACCTGGGGCAAAACTCTACGCTTCAGCAGTTGGTTCCCTGTCTAGGAGTGGACAACCGGAAGAGTGCCTCGCGGCTCAGCATATTGCTCAGCAAAATGGCTCCGATGTGCGGGCAATTAATTTTAGTTTTGGTGAATCCCTACAGCGGGACCCGAGGGAGGAAGCGGTGCTGGATGGCAATGCGCTGTTAACTCTATGTATCGATTGGTCAGCTAGGGTGCATGACGTCTTGTATGTGATTGCTGGCAACCAAGGCAAAGGGGGCATTCCGATCCCCACAGATAATTTTAATGGTATCAATGCAGCATACACAGCCAAGCGTCAGGGAGTTTTTAATAAGGTAGACTTTGCTAACTTGAGTGCTTTACCAGTTGGTATTGGTCGTCGTCTGATTCGGCAAGAAATTAATGTTGGTTCTCGCCGCTCGATTAATTTGGTAGCTCCTGGCAACAAGATATCGTTGTATGACCTCAAAGGTAAAGTGACTAAGGTCAGTGGTACCAGTTTTGCTGCTCCCCATATCACTGGTGTTGTAGCATTGCTACAGGAATTTGGTGATTCCGCTTTGCGCAAGCTGCGCTCAAGACAACAAAAACTATTCTTGATGCAGTCCCTCAGAGCGGAAACCCCCAATACCGGGCTGCATCGCTTGTGGATGAATTGGAGTACAGATTCCCGACGCCATGAAGTAATGAAGGCAGTGTTGCTTAATTCTGCTGACAAAATTCAAGATCTCGGTGATGGGATGCTACTAGGCATGAGCCGCACGATTCGGGCAAAGGATAATCACCACTGGTTAGAGTCTGATGCTTACCAAGACCCCAAAATTCCTCTGGATATGCAGATGGGGACAGGACATCTAAATGGGTTTCGAGCTTACCAGCAATTTAAACTCGGCCAATGGAGTCCCAGTGGCATTGGAGTGCCACCAGTGGGTTGGGATTACCGTACTGTGGAGAAATCATCTGATCGGGACTATGTGTTAACAAAACCCTTAGCAGAAGGAAGTTTTATCTCTTTAACTCTGGCTTGGGACCGTTTGGTAGAGTTAGAGGATGACAATAATAATGATGCTTATGATCTTGGGGAGAGTTTTAGCGATCGCGGTTTGAATAATCTTGACCTCTATTTAATGCCAGTCGGAGAAGAGGACATTACCAAAAGTGTCTGTGCTTCTATCAGTGAAGCGGATGCTGTGGAACATATTTTCTGCCAAGTCCCTGCTCAAGGTCGCTATAAAATTCGGGTTCAGTATCAACAACAGGTTAATCAGCCGTCTCAAGCTTATGCTTTAGCTTGGTGGACAGTTCCAGATCCCAAATGATAGGCAACAGAGGCAAGAGGGCTAAGCTGCTAGCTTTGAGCAAAAACTTGGCTCGAAAAATAAAAACTTGATTGGGGATTCATCCCATGGTGCCCTTACGGGTCAGATCTCAAGATTGAAGGCGCTAGAAGCTAAAGTTACAATCTAGCTAAAGTAGGAATGGTAGTTGATTCACAATAGAGTTGGAATGGAGGAAGAGTTTTACTACCGAGGAATAGATAAAATTCGTCAAGGAGACTTGAACGAAGCAATCGAGGAATTTGACAAAGCCTTAGAGATTAATCCGAACTTCGCCGAAGCCTACTATAAACGAGCTATGGCTCGCTTTGACTTAGGGGATCAACAAGGCGCGCTTGCCGATTATACTCAGGCTTTACAAATCAATTCTGAAAGTATTGAAGTTTATTTCGGGCGGGGTTTGGCTCGATTGGCACTGGGAGATGCCACTGGAGCAATAGAAGATGCCAATCAAATACTTAAGATTAATCCTAATCAGCCTGCAGCTTGTAAGCTTCAAGGTAGTGCCTACCGTAAGTTAGGAGATAATCAGGCTGCGATCGCATCATTTAAACAAGCAGCTCAGCTCTACCTAGACCAACAAGATAAATTAAATTGTCGTCGTTGTCTTGAGAGTATCAATCAAATTCAACAACAGCAAATACTAGCTTTAGGTCGAGCCCAGACTAACGATTTTTGCCATCAAGCAATAAATAAAGTTAACACAGGCAAGTACCGAGAAGCCTTAGAGGATTTCAACTGGCTCCTTGAGGTTGACCCCAAAAATGCCCAAGCTTATTGCTATCGAGGTATTGTTCACTGCAAACTCGGTGATTACAGGAGAGCCATTCAAGACCTTGGTCAAGCTATGGAACTAAATCCCCAAGATGCTCAGGTTCGTTACCATCGAGGATTAGTACGAATTGAATTGGGAGATTACCGGGGAGCTATTGATGACTTGACCAAGTTACTACAAAGTAATCCGGAAAATCGGGACGTCTTAATCCATCGGGGTAATGCCTATATCCAGATGGGAGACTATCGCCAAGCCATCGAAGATTATTCCCGAGTTATTACTCTTAAACCCAATGATGCTCAATCATATCGTTATCGGGCAACCGCTCGTGAAAAGTTTGAAGATCTACGGGGAGCATTTGAAGATTATCAACAAGCGGCAAACCTGTATTTCGATCAACAAGACTGGACTAATTATCGGAAACTGCTCGATAAACTCAAACAGCTACAGCCATTACAACTGACCGAGGGGTCGAGCAATCGAGAATCACAAGCACCATCAAATATCAAACCTAGTAGGGAGTTGCAACAAAGACTACTAAGACTGGTAGGAGGACAATCCGATATCGCCACACGCCTACTTGACTTGGCTAAGGGAAAATACCCAGGGATGCCAGAAAAATGGTATTGGGAGAAGGTGATCAAGGATTTAGAACGATAGCGCTATAATAATTGAAATATTGATAAAACTAGCGACAATTAATCATTCAGCTTATGCGCTACAGATGGTGCTACTTGAGGTGCTATCAGCTATCAGCTGTTGCGATTGCTTCAATGGCAGCTTCTAATGCGATCGCAATATGAGTCCAATGGGTTCCTCCCTGACAAAACACAATATAAGGCTCCTTAAGCGGACCATCGGCAGAAAATTCTGACGTACTGCCATCAATAAAAGTCCCCCCAGCCATCACTAACTGACTCTCATAACCCGGCATTGCGGCTGGGACAGGGTCGAGGTAGGAACCTATCGGAGAATGCTGTTGTATCCCTCGACAGAAAGCGATTAATTTTTCCGCTGAACCCAACTCAACTGCTTGAATTACATCCCGACGGGGTACCATCGGTGGGGGATTGACAGGATAACCAAGTTGTGCTATAGTATGAGCGATTAAATGACTCCCTTTGAGGGCTTCACCAACCATTTGGGGAGCTAGGAATAATCCTTGAAACAGCAATCGATTTTGATCGAAAGTTGCCCCACCTGAACTACCAATCCCTGGAGCAGTCAGACGACAGGTAGCCGCTTCAACTAAGTCAGCTTTTCCAGCTACATAGCCTCCAGCAGTAGCAATCGTTCCCCCAGGATTTTTAATCAAGGAACCCGCCATCAAATCTGCACCTACTGCTGTCGGTTCTTGCTCTTCTACAAATTCCCCGTAACAGTTATCGACAAAACAGATAGTATCAGGATTTTGTTGTTTGACAAGCTTGACAATTTTTTCTATTTCTGATATTGAAAGACTCTTTCGCCAAGAATACCCACAGGAACGCTGAATGAAAACCAGGCGGGTATTCTCTCCCACCGCTGTTGCCAAAGCTGACCAATCCAAACTTCCCTCACTAGTTAGGGACAACTGGCGGTAACGAATCCCAAATTCTAGTAGGGAACCTTGACCATCACCTCGTAAACCAATCACCTCTTCCAAGGTATCGTAAGGGGCACCGGCAATCGCTAGCATTTCATCACCAGGACGCAGTACCCCAAACAGGCAAGATGCGATCGCATGGGTTCCGGAAACAAATTGTACCCGTACAGCTGCAGATTCAGCTCCCATGACATCAGCAAACACCATGTCGAGAGTTTGGCGTCCTAAATCATCATGTCCATAGCCCGAAACACTAGCAAAGTGATGCACTCCTACACGATGTGCTCGAAACGAATCCAAGACCTTTTTGAGATTTTGCTTGACGGCGGTGTCAATACCATAAAAGATCGGAAATAGTGCTTTTTCTGCTGCTTGCAGCCGTTGAGAGCTGTTCATTCCCAAAATTCGCGCCTCGAAATTTTAGATCAAAGAGAGCGGGTTTTTACAATTTGTATCCTATTAGACTTACTGCATGACAATTGCTACTTCAGATAATCTTCGTTTAGATTGGGTCGTTATATCTTATATGGCCTTTATTCACCTAGCAGCGCTGTTTGCCTTACTTCCGAGCAACTTTAACTGGACAGCAGTGGGCTTAATGATCTTTTTCCACTGGGTGACAGGGGGCTTGGGAGTAACTCTGGGATGGCATCGCTTAGTGACTCACCGCAGTTTTCAGACACCCAAGTGGTTAGAATACTTCCTAGTTTTGTGTGGTACCATTTCCTGTCAAGGAGGAGTGATCGATTGGGTAGGACTACATCGCATCCATCATTTGCACTCTGACACCCAACCGGATCCCCATGACTCCCATCAAGGGTTTTGGTGGAGTCACATGGCTTGGATGTTGCATAAAATTCCTGCTGATGAGCAAATTTCTAAATTCACTAAAGATATTTCTGGAGATCGGGTTTATCAGTTTTTGGATAAGTATTTTGTGCTTGTTCAAGTGGTTCTAGGACTGTTGCTGTATGCCATGGGTGGCTGGCCATTTGTAGTGTGGGGGATTTTTGTGCGGCTAGTACTGGTGTTTCACTGTACCTGGTTTGTCAACAGTGCTACTCACAAATTTGGTTATCGCACCTATGAGTCTAATGATTGCTCAAAAAACTGCTGGTGGGTAGCCCTACTAACCTATGGCGAAGGCTGGCACAACAATCACCATGCTTATCAGTATTCTGCAAGGCATGGCATTAAATGGTGGGAAATTGACCTGACTTGGATGACGATTCAGTTCCTACAACAGCTGGGTTTAGCCAAAAACGTGAAACTGATTAGTCCTGAACAGACATAAGTTTCCCTAGGGTAGTACCTTGAGTGCTACCCTGCCAGTTGCCGAGCGGCTTCAGTTCTGAGGGCGGCTTAGTTGTAAAACCTCCTGAGCAGCAGAGTATACTCCGGTTTCCAAAGTGCAAGCACCATGGATTTATCCTGTCTACTTCAGGACTTATGACTCTAGCACTGAGGCTTAGGGAGTTTCTGGTAAAATTATAAAATATTAAAAATTCTTAGCTTTTGTTTACAAAAAACGTAAAGTCTGCCTTTATAATCGTATAAGTATTGTTACTAATCTCAAATTGTTCTTATCGAACGTTAACGGATACACCTTAGCAACAACTCCTTAGTGATGCCCCGGATACTGGTCATCGATGACGACCCCGCAATTTCAGAATTAGTCACCATCAATTTGGAGATGGCTGGCTACGATGTTAGTCAAGCAATGGATGGCATCAAGGGTCAGGCTCTAGCTCTGCAACTGCAGCCAGACCTGATTATGTTAGACTTGATGCTACCCAAGGTAGATGGTTTCACCGTCTGCCAACGGTTACGTCGGGATGAACGCACTTCCGATATTCCAGTATTGATGTTGACTGCCCTAGGTCAAACCCAAGACAAGGTAGAAGGCTTTAATGCTGGTGCCGATGATTATCTCACCAAACCCTTTGAACTCGAAGAAATGCTGGCGCGAGTGCGAGCATTACTACGGCGCACAGACCGAATTCCCCAAGCTGCTAAGCATACGGAAATACTGAACTATGGTCCTTTGACCCTAGTTCCAGAAAGGTTTGAGGCGATTTGGTTTGATAAAACCGTGAAACTGACCCATCTGGAGTTTGAACTACTGCACTGTTTACTGCAGCGCCATGGTCAAACTGTTTCTCCGAGCGAAATCCTTAAAGAAGTTTGGGGGTATGACCCTGACGATGATATCGAAACCATTCGAGTGCATATTCGTCACCTGAGAACCAAGCTAGAACCTGATCCCCGCCATCCTAAGTACATCAAAACCGTTTATGGAGCAGGTTATTGCTTAGAGTTACCCAATACAGAAAAGACCCTAGAAGTGACTTCGGCGACTGCCTAGGATGAAATTGGTAATGTCAGAGGTACTACAAATCTACCTTCTTAAGCTAGAGTGGAAAGCCCCCGCCCTTAAGCCGGGGGTAAGCTTTCTCACCGTTAGTCAGTTGGCTAATTCTGATCAAAAATTGATCAAGTTCTAGGGAGCCAAGGCATTGCCCCGCAACAAGCTACCAATTGTCTTCGCTGTAATCTTCATTTGGATAAGAGGATTAGCAGGTACAACGGTTTTATAGAGATAGCTATCGAAAGTCAGCCGCTGCACATCCTTGTCAGCACACATCTCTACAAAGGCTTCTCGGCTAGCATCGGAGTTATAGAAAACTCGTTGTAGAATATCTAGGACTTTGTAGGTCATGCCGTATTTCTTATCCCAGCGCTTCAGGTAAAGCTTGAGGTCACTCTCTGTGGGGATACGGCTACCGCCATTAGAGGTTTCCACAATGGTTTCAGCACACATGCGAGCTGATTTAGCCGCAAAGTAAATCCCTTCCCCAGAGGATTTAGTTACTGTTCCAGCAGCATCACCTACCAAAGCTACCCGACCAACTACACGTCTAGGTCTGGGATGCTCAGGAATCGGATGGGCTTCCACTTTGATAATTTTTCCACCCACAAGTTTTTTAGCCGCACGGGCGCGAATCCCTGCTTGTAGCTTTTTGATCAGGGATTGGTTGACCCTCATAGTGCCGGTGCCAACAGCAACGTGGTCGTATTTAGGGAAGACCCAGGCGTAGAAATCAGGAGAGACATCATTACCCACATACATTTCTGCCAGGTCTTGGTAGTAATTCATCATGTTCTCTGGCAAACTGATGCGCTCTTGGAAAGCGATCGCATAATTGTAATCCCCAGCATCAATTGCTTTGGCAACCCGGGAATTTGCCCCATCAGCTCCAATCACCACATCTACTTTCAAGGTTTTGTGGGTTCCCTTGACACTGCCATCAGAATGGTCAGAATAATAGATGGTATAGGGTTGAGAGTTACTGGTGGGAATATCGAGTTTATAAACGGTGCCATTAATTAAGTTAGCCCCCAACTCAGCCGCACGATTGCGCATGAACCCATCAAGCACCTCGCGACGGCACATCCCAATATATTCGTTTTCCTTTTCTATATGGATATCAACTTCAAGATCAGACGGTGAGATCATCTTCATGTTTCTCACTTGCCGGTCAATAATTTCTGGTGGCAGGTCAAACTCACTCACCATACATAGTGGAATCGCACCACCACAGGGCTTAGCATTGTCCAGCTTACGCTCAAACAAATAGGTTTCGATTCCTGCTTTAGCTAACGTCTCGGCAGCAGAAGAACCTGCTGGTCCCGAACCAACTACTGCAACCCTTAGTGCTGGCATGTTTTCTCCCATGGTTTTTTAAGCTACGGAATGCATACTATCATGGACTTTCCTGTGATCTGAAGCTTCCCTAATATTTGGGGTCAAGTTGCAATACACCTTAACAAAAGTTCGTCACATTACTTAACAATTACAGCGGTGATTGGTCATTTTCATCGTTACCGATTAATTGTTAAGATTAATTATTAATTATTAATTATTGTGTAATTTTTAGTAATTGTTATTGTTAATGGTTAATTCTTAATTAGACCGAGCTTAGACCTGTTGGGAAATAAGAGAAAATATCGATAGTGTAGGCAAATCGGTAAAGTAATACCAATTCCTCAAAGTAGGACTACAGATGCAGATGATCCGAGAGTCGAGTTTTGGAACTACTGAATTTAGCGTTGCAGTTTCTTCCGTGCCTGCTGACGTAGCTTCAGGGCATTCCGGTGGTTAGGTTCAATCTGGAGTGCCTTATTTAAAGAAGTGATTGCCTGATTAAAGCGTCCTAGTGTCATCTGAGCTTCCCCCTTAGTCATCCAAGCCTCTGCCAAATTTCGTTGAAGTGCGATCGCTTTCTCCAAAGCCGTAATCGCCTCAACAGAACGACCCAACTTTTGGAGGGTTATTCCCTGTGAAAGCCAAGCTTCCGTTAAATCTGGCTTGAGAGTAAGGGCTTGGTTATAGAGTCTAAGGGCTTCTACAGACCTTTGCTGTTGGTCAAAGGCTTGACCAAGGCTCCACACAGCTTCTGGATAGTTAGGTTTGAAATGTAAGGCATCATTACAAGCAACAATTGCCATCTCCGGCTTTTGGAGTTTATTCAGACTGTAGCATCTGCCCCAATAGGCTTCCGCAAAATCGGCTTTTTTAGCGATCGCTTGGTCGTATAGTTTGAGAGCTTCCTGGTACTGTCGAGATTTCCGCAACTGCTCAGCTTCCTCTAAAAATTGCTCTTCTGTAACCGTAGCCTCAGTCTTATAGTCAGTCTTATAGTCAGTCTTATAGTCAGTCTTATAGTCAGTCTTATAGTCAGTATTTTCACCAGTCGGTTGAGCAGATAGAAAAGTTTTCCACAGCAGCAAGCTGACCCCCAAGATAGTTATCGATACAGTAATTAACCCCAACTTCACCAATCGTTGCGGAATAGATACTGTTGTCAAGTTAGTTGCTGAACCTCTCGAATGTTCGGTGAGGTCAAGTTGAGGCGTAGTTCTACTTTGACTCCTGGTCATCATTGACGAGTGGACTGTAGTTTTTGGTAGGTTCCTAATGTCGGGAATTGGGAGTTCCATCCCAGACTGGCTTTCCCTGGTAATTTCCTGAGTAGGGATTTCTTCCTCAGCTTCAGACAACAGTTGCTGTGTTGGTAAACTAGCCAATACCTCTAGAGCGTCAGTTGCTGTCCGATAACGGTCACGGAAATCATAGCGCACCATAATGTCAAGAATATGGGCCAACTCTGGGCTAACCTGCTTTGCGTAGTGTTGCCAATCAATTTCACTAGTTATGGGATTTTCCTTCAAGTTTTTGGGATGAACCCCAGTTAATGCCTGGATACCAACCATCCCGACAGCATAGATATCACTGCTAAAGCGGGGCTTTCCTGCCAATTGCTCATGGGGCATATAGCCCTGGGTGCCTATAGAAACCGTTAAATGAGTTTCCCCGGTTTCAGGATTAATCTTTTGGCTACTGACTTGCTTAACAGCACCAAAGTCAATCAGCACGATTTTCTCGTCCCCTTGGCGGCGGATCAGGTTAGAGGGCTTAATATCCCGGTGGATAATCTGTTGTTGATGAACAAAGGCCAATACCTGTAGAATGTCTGTTAATAAAGCAATAACTCGCTCTTGTGAACACGGATCACCCTGGACAAGTTCTCGATTCAAAGGTTGTCCTTCAATCAATTCCTGAACCAGATAAAACTGCTGATCTTCCTCAAAATGTGCTAGTAGGCGAGGGATCTGGTCATGATTACCTAGCTGGTAGAGAAATCGAGCTTCTCTATCGAAAAGGCGTCTTGCCATTTGCAGCGTTGCCGTCTGTTCGGTTTGGGGCAAAAGATGTTTAACCACACATCGGGGTTGATTTGGCAAATGTATATCTTGTGCCAGGAACGTTCGACCAAACCCACCAGATCCCAGTTGGTTGATAATTTTGTAGCGTCCGCCTACTAGGGCTTTTGCAGGTTTTGTCTGTGCAGATAAGCGGCTCATCGAGGGGTTAGTGATGACTACCTAATTATGATTCCAAATTCAGTAAATATACCATTGATTTGGATCCTAAAGCCAGTTATACCACAAAGAAAGTTAACATTACCAGTTGTTTAATTAACCCTCAACTCCCTCGTCTTGGTGCCCGTTCACGCTTAGCTTTTAAAAAGCGCAGGGTCCCACGGCAACATTAACTTTTTCCTTGACTATCGGACATTAAGAGACTTGTCCCTTAATCAGCTCAACTAACGATAAGTGACTCAAATGAGGGAGTAAGCTGTCACCCATTGAAATTGTGCATGGGGCTGATGGTCAGATGGTCAGATGGCGAGATAGTCAGAGGGTAGACCGGCTTTTGCAGAAGTGGCTCGGACTGAAATTTCAATAGAGCTCTGCGGAAAATACTCAATACCTCTGTGCAACTAGCTCTAAAAACGCGATCGCCAATTTCAATTACCAGTCAGTTTCTAGCTAAAAATAGGTACTTGAGCTAATTGATGTTAATAAATCAGCCTTTTAAAGAGGGTTATACTCATTGTTTATTTCGACAAAAAAAGTAATCAATTATTATAACGCCATTATATTGGGGGGATTAGTGCCCCAAATCTTAATCTCAATAACCCCAAATACAGCTAATTATCTGTTCATACTTCCTGGGATTCTTTATCGATGATGTTTTGACAAACATCATATCACCCATCAGCAACCAAGATGCGCTGCTCTACATAGATTTGAATTTGACCATAGCTGAACAAAATCCCATCAGAGTGCATAATACCCATAAGACCAGTATTAAACCAGCCTTAAAACCCCCTACCCCCTTTTAAAATTACCAATTCATCGAGTATGCTATGGCTATACCCTTTTGTCAGGATAGTAGCTTGGCCGCAAAACAAGCGGTTGCTTAGGTCTACTTTCTGAGATCTTCTTCCAGAAGTGGTACAAAAGCGTACAAAGTACGGCTGGCTATCGCCTTTTGGCTCTTAGCTCAGAGATTACCTCTGGGATGATTTATGTCAGTCGATAAAATCATTACCTTAAACCAGTATTTTTCGACCAAACTTTTATAAATTAATCCAAGACTACCAACCAGATAATGCCAACAAAATTTGGTCATTACTGACTTTTAACCTATGGTATAAATAATTTATTTCATGAATACATCTGTCTCAGTAGTTATCACCACCTTTAATAAAGCCCAGTACCTCGAACAATCAGTAAAGAGTGTACTAGCGCAAACATTTTCCCAGATTGAATGCATTATTGTCGATGATGGCTCTACCGATAATACCCGCCAAGTTGCTGATCAGTTAGTCCACTACCACCCAGAGATACAGTACTTTTATAAAGACAATGGAGGGGTATCGTCTGCTCGTAATTTTGGCGCTGATAAAGCCACTGGAGAATGGATTCAATTCTTAGATGCTGATGATTGGATTCATGAAGATAAAATCAGATTTCAATTGAGCTGTTTAGAGGGAACTGGTGATAATGTAGTATTTTACTCCGACTATGAACGGGTCTATGTTGATCAAAACGAAAACATTATTGAAACCAAGCCTCATGTTGTTGGTGCTCTCACCAAAGAACAGCTCATCGAACGACTGCTAATTTGTCCAGATTTTCTGGCAGATTCTCCTTTTCCCTTGTTACAGCAATCGATGCTGTTCAAGAAAAAACTCTTAGACCAGAGAAATTTTGATACTCGCCTGAAAGCCTGTGAGGATCGAGAATGGGTATTAGAACTTCTGCAACGGAACGTCAGATTCGTCCATACTCCAATCATCGGAGCCTATTATAGAAAACACCGCTTCAATCTCACCGATAATAGCTCACTGATGCGGGAGTCTTACATTAAGTATTTTGAAATTGTCTTGACAAATCACCAAAAATTAGTTAGCTTATGCCAGAAAAGTATTAAGTATTTGATAGAAAAAAGTTTTGAGGAAAAAGACCAGGAAAGTTTTACCAGATTAGCTAAATTAGTGGAATTACCAGTAGATCTGCTCAATGGCAAAATTAAAGTTAATCATCGTTGGTTATTAAATTTACTCTATTGGCTCAGAACGATGATACCAAACTTTTTACTATACGAAAGATACCGAGGTCCCCGTTCTCGTAAACTTTTATCCATCATTAGCCGTCGGTCTTAGCATAAACTGGGATAAAAGTCCCGTTCCGTAGAATCAGCCTCAGGATAAATCCTAGAGAGCATCCTGATTAAATTCCTGATTAAATTCCTCCTGTCAACAGCAGCAACACTGTTTGAAATAGTCCCACCATCACTCCTAAAATACCCCCTAAATTCACAATAGCTTGTAATTCACTTTTCACTAAAGTCTGAATCGTGATTTCCATATCTTTTGGAGAAGTAGCGTTTACCCGTTCAACAATCACCTCATCAATAGATAAAATCGGAATCACTTCAGTCATGATTTTTTCCAAATCCTCCTCCAGGTAGCGCTCTATAACCAAAGCGAGTTCCTTGCTAATCATTGTCAACGATGTAGTCATAATTGCTGAATCTCGGAGCCGATTAACAATTAAGGCAGACACTTTTTCCCAGTCAATAGATTGATTTAATCCTTGTATAAATTCAGCACCCCCCTCTTGAATATAAGCACGCACCGAATCCCGCATAGTTTTCCGTAGTTGTCTCACTGTTGACAAAGGCAGATTTTGCAATGAAACATTTTGCAACCATTCCCGCAAGCGATCGCGAGTTCCTAGAGCCACAATTAACTCTTCGATGCGAGCATTAGTCGCTTCTTTTTCGTCAAGGCAAAAGCTTCGCAGGCGGATCAAAGCATTGCGTATACCAAATAAATTTGCCACTACCCAGTATGTCCCACTGGACTTTTCCCGAAAGTCTTCATCAATGATTTGAATGTTGCGGTCAGTTAGGAAATCAATAACTGCCTGTCGCAAAATATCTGGGGGGAGTACTACTTTTAATATCCACTCAGAAAGCTTCCGAGCTTGTTCTTGATCCAGTCGAAACTCCAATAAAATCTGGTCAAAAACATGGTTAAGTTGGGCTTCTAGGAAATCCTTACGACGGGCTAAGACTTTTAGCATACGTGGCAACGATTCCCCGATCAAGTCTCGGAGAATCCCAGCAAGAATATGAGCTGTTTTCTGTTGCTTATCCGACCGGACTTGATCTAGCGCTAGGTTTAATAGCCACAAGATCGCTCCTTCCACACGTTCAGTATGGAGCAGACGCTTTGCCAAACGCTGTAACTCTGTTGGCGTCAGCAGAGAACCCATAATAGTGTCAGCAACTCGCCTAGCCAGCCGTTCCTGGTTGCGAGGAATTAAACCTGGTGTAAAAGGTAGCTGACGCTTACCGATGTAAATTGGTCTGTAGGGACGGAACAACATTTTGATGGCTAAATCATTGGTGAAATAGCCAATAATTCCCCCAGCTATGGGAGGAACAAACAACAATAATAGGTTAAACAGATCCAAAACAAAAATCGAGTTGTGTAGAACTTAAAAAGCAGGTAATAGGTAAGTTTAAAGTATGATATAAAAAGTCATAAGTTTACACTAGTTATAGCATTTATTAAATAGGTGAGGTACCACGCTCTGGGGGGTTTAGGGAGTATATAGTAGGGAGTAGGTAATAGGGAATAGAGAACTTCCGTTAAGGGAATAGGGAAAAAATCCTGTGTACCTCATTACTAGTAGAAACGCTATATATGGCTGCGGTTCCTTAACAATTATTAGGTTTGAGGATTAATTTAAAGATGCACCATCCCTCACCTTTATCATTATTGCTGCCTTTACACTTGCTATCTTCATCTTTTATACTTCAAGAATTTATTTAATGCCCAATCTCTATTGTAGGCTTTTTCCAAAAGTGACATCCTGCTACACTAAACCCGAACGGGATATAATACACATTGCCGTTGATGGCACTGTTCGTTTTCTTTTTCTTTAAACCATGACTGAAGTACCACCAGGCTCTCCTGAAAGTCACCCTCAAACCAATTCAGAACAGATAAATGCTGAAGATTTATTAACCTTACTGCGGCGCAAAGAACGCAACTGGGTGGAGTGGGGTCAAGCCTGTCAGCAGCTACAAAAAGCTGGCTACAGTTCTCAGGTAATTTTTGAAGAAACTGGGTTTGAGCCAATTCAACAGAATCAAGTGATGGTGGCATCTCAGGTTTACACAAGTTTGATTACAGTCGGGGTGTCCGATGAAGTGCGATCGCGTTTTGAGAGTACTGGTAGCGATTCCCTGTACGAGTTGCGGATTCTCACCCAAGAGGAACGAGCTGCTGCTGCTGAATTTCTCGTTGCTAGGAACTTGAACTCCGAAGGAGCCCATGAAGTTGCCAAAGCACTCAAGACCTTTTCCCGCAGAAGCCGTCCACCGGAGGGATTCACCAATCATCCTGGTGATGCTGTTGCCTATCAGTATTGGAAACTTGCCAAACAACACAATGATTTGCAAGAACGTTCTCGTTTGATTGCCCGAGGCTTGATGTTTGCTCATACTCAACAAGCCCGGCAACAAATCGAAGAATTACTCACAGGAGCGTTTGGTAGCACTCAGCGTCCAGCCCCCAGATTACCCATATACCGCCTCGAAGCTGAAGAAGATTTGCCCCGTTTGCTTCCGGTAGTGGGTGCCTTACCCCTGACAATAGCTGATCTCAACCAGGTTCCTAGAACTGACTATAAGGGCACTTTTAGTATAGTTAAGGGGCTTCGAGAGCAGATGTTCGCCGCAGTACCGGGCTGGCAGGTAGTTTTGAAGGCACAAGATCCAGTGGTGATTTTGTGTAACAGTAATCAGCTGCCTATTCAACAGAATAACAAACCTGAAGAGATTTTGCTTATTATTGACCGCTCACAGCAGCAGTGGGATGGGGACAGCTACTTTTTGGTTGAAGAATCAGGACAGTTAGAGATTAAGTGGTTTCCAGATTCTCCTGATATTAGTTTTTTGGGACGCCTCATCCTAGTATTACGACCGAAAAAAATTCTGGATGAAGCATTAAGTCAAGATGTCTGGCAAATTGATGAGTAATTAGTCATTAGTTATTAAGTTAGTTAATTTCTGTTTTGTTGACTCTTGACTCTTGGCTGTTGACTCTTAAAAATTACCCTCAACAAAACCCTTTTCATCAGGCTCAAGTAGTTCGATTAGCCAGTACTGCATAGAATGGATCGCCTAAAGTGATCCCAAGCTGTAGCAGAAAAGTAGGAAGCGGGGATGGTCGAGCAACAACCTCAGGCGAACTAAATCCAGGAATAGACTGGTAATAGGTTTTCACTAACTCCACTCGACTTGTCTCGGTCCCATCTCGCCAGGACTGAATCGCCTTTTGAAAAAACATTCGGTTAGAAAAGCTAATAATTGCCATTCCCCCTGGTTTTAAGACACGATGAATCTCAGCAAAAACTTTTTCAGGGTACTGAAGATACTGAACTGAAACAGCAATCAGCACAGCATCAAAGTCTTGGTCAGGCAATGGCAATTGCTGGTTTTGATTCAAGTCTTGGATAAAGTAGTGATTAAGTCTAGGATTTTTGACCAATTCTTCCAGATTCATCCCATGCCCCTCAACATGAGCAAACTCCATGTCTTCTGGTAAGTGAGAAACCCAACTGCTCATGAGATCGAGGATTCGCGTGTTGGGTTGTAGTCGTTCCCGGTAGAGGTTTACCAGCTGATCGATAAAGCCCTCATCGACATGAGTCACAAACCGTGGAAATGAATAGAACAGAGCATCATCGCTCTCATCCAATTTACTGCGTTGAAGGCGCTGGTAGCTCATTTTCTGATATGTTACGTATCTTACTCACGAATATTATAAAGATTTATGAAGTTTATGGTAAGTATTTCTGAATTTGGGTTATTGCAAGGAATATTTTGAGGCGGTTAGACAGGATTCTACAAAAAAAATAGGGAAGAGCATTAATATCTCTTCCCCATTGTTGATTTTTGTATTGATTTTGGTTGTCTTGGCTTCGGTTTTGGAGTGCTTTCCGACTTTGCTTAAGCTTCCGGCGCAGCATCTGAGTCTGTTTTTTCAGTTGTTTGCGCCGCGCAGAGCCTCCTTTTCCTTTCCAGTTACGTCCTTGTCGGCGGGGCGATTCCCACCGTTTTAGTCGTTGTGCCATCAATCTTGCCCCTTAGTTACAGTGGGCGGGGAGAGACTCGAACTCTCATGACCATAAGGCCGCCACATTTTGAGTGTGGTGCGTCTACCAATTTCGCCACCCGCCCGTTTGGGCATCTCCATTATTATAACTAATTAACCGCTGATTTAACAAGGACTGATAAGATTGAGAACTTGCCCAACGGTCAATTTCTCGCGCCCGTAGTACAGGTAAGGGATGGCTCAGTTGAGAGATCTGCAATTGTTGGAGTACTTGACCCAGCTCAGTATCACCAACACTATCGTAAGCCCTAGCTTGAGCAATAAACGCATCTAGGTTCAGTTGTGGTGCCAGAGTTGGCGAACCACCAGCTAGTTTCATCAATACAGACATGACCACTCTCGGATTTTGAGTAGCCAGTAAAGCAGCGCGATCGCAACTAAATTCCGCACATCTTAGCCACTCTAACATCTTCTCCTGTATGCTTTGAGCAATGAGCATCCCCCAATTGGGAATTAAACTAGCCGCTAATACCATGATATTGAGCGGTGTCAGGTACACCCCATGTTCACATTTGAGATGACCCAGTTCATGGGCAATAACCGCCTGAATTTCCTCTGGTGTCAGGAGATCAATTAAAGAGGTGTGCAAAACAATGAAAGGCTGTTTACCCCGCATAGCGAAGGTATAGGCATTGGGAGCGGGATTTTGCTGCACATAAAGCTGAGGCGGCTCTAAATCTAAAGTTGTGCAGGCATCTTCGAGTAGTTTATGAAGATGGGGCAGTTGATTTTGCCCCACCAAGATACTAGCAGCGATATTGTTCAGGTAAAAAAACTGTTCCGCCACAGGACCTAGTAAATTTCGCACCACCAAGTCTATCCCTGGCAACTGTTTCAGGGCTGTGGTTGCTTCCAAATCTAGGGGATGACGAAAATGATCTGCCTTCAGACCAAATAGTGATGTTTTAGTCATTAGTCATTACTTATTACTCTAGGACTTACCCAAAATCTCTGGCTCAAGCCTAATCTATTGTAGGGGTACAAGCTTTGCGGCCTAACTAGATATAGCGCTACCTATAAGCGCAAACTATATAGCGCCACTACCTAAGTCCTCTATTCCTTGGTGGTGGTCTTGAACTGACAGACTTTCAACTAACCATGCCCTAAACGCTAAACGACTTACCACAGCCACAGCTTTGATTGGCATTGGGGTTGGTGAATTGGAATCCACCACCAATCATAGCATCGCTGTAATCCAGTACCAGACCGTAGAGATAAAGCAGACTTTTTGGATCACAGATTATTTTGAAGCCATCGTAGTCAAAGATTTCATCATTCTCCCGAATGTTACTAGGTTCTTCAAAATCCATCATGTAAGACAGTCCTGAACAGCCTCCCTGGCGAACACCAACTCGCAGGTAAAGGTCTTTTCCTTGACTTTGTTGCAGGGCTAAAACGTGCTTTAGAGCTTTGTCTGTCAGTTGAATACCTTTTTGCTGTGACTCAGTTGCTTGTGCCATTGCTTACTTTTGACTCCTAATTTTGCTTGGTCTTAAGTTGTTGTGCATCTTAAATAAAGATAATTATCAGGCTCTAACCCAAGATTTAGCTTAGAGTGTCTCATCAAACTAGATCCTTCACAGCTTATAGCTGAATCAGCTCTGCCAGTTCACAGTTTTGTTGTTTATCGATAATTATCTAATTTGCGTGAAATGGGAATTATCGGGGGTTTAGATTTTAATTGTAACGAGTCTTTAGGCTACCATGCATTAATCATTCTACGTTATGGTTTAACCTTCCACCGTGACTAAGATACTGGCTAATCTCTTCTTCACTAACTCGGTAACCACAGTTAATAATCATCTTCTGTACTTGTTGGCTGCACTGCACCCCTTGCTCAGATATACCCAGACAGTTATAAACTGTCCTGAGTTGAGAGAATTCAGCCTTTTCATGGAACAAGCTCTCCCCCTCCCCAGGATGGGCGATTTCTTGCCAAAGTCTTAAGGCTTGTAAGTGATACGCTAAGGCATGGGGGTAATTTCCCAAGTGGTAGTGAACCGCTCCGATATAATCCAAGCTTCTGGTGTTACGATGAAGTGATTTACTCAGTTCCTGACCAATCTCCAAAGCTTGATGATAGAAATCCAATGCCCGTAGTTCCTCACCTAGTCGGAAGTAAACTGTGCCAATCCTCTCAAGAGTAGTTAACTTCCGACTAGAGTAACGAGAGGATGTTTTTTTTTCGTGAATGCTTAGGGCTTGCTCCAAGACAGCTAGAGCTTGACGGTATCTTCCAAGCTGGGTATAAGCTTCCCCTATATTTTCCAGTGCTCTGCCTTCGCCCTCAACTGAATTGCCCGAGTTTTGAAAAATCTTCATCGCTTGGCGAAAGCATCTCAGAGCCAGTACTGGTTGATGCCAGCTATTGTGAATTTCCCCTAGGTGATTAAGGATTTTAGCAATTTCTGAATGATCTTGAGTTTTTTGGAAAATCCTCAATGCTTTTAGATAAACCTTAAATGCCTTATCATCCTGGTTAGTCTGGCAATAAGCCATTCCGAGATGATGAAGAATGACGCCTAAACTCTTGGGCGAACCAATATCATTGGCCATTTGTAAACTTTGCTTGAGACACTTGATTCCCCAGGCATACTCTCCCAAACGGCAATGAACTAACCCAATGCGTTTGAGAGTATCCACTTGACCAGCCAAATCTTCCTTAGTTTGACAAATTGCTAAGGTGTTTTGCAGTGTTTTGAGTATATTTTGTAACTGACTTTGGCGATACTTACGAGGTTGAGGCTGGACAGGGTCATCTCCTGCACTCTTGTTTTGGTGTTGCTCGACTTCCGTTTCAACTAGATTCTGAACCAGATGTGCCATAGTAATATTGCTCCCTGATGTAGATGGGGGGGATGATGGAGCCAAAGAAACTTGAGTAGCCCATCTCCCTTGCTCATTTTCAGCAGTTATGTCTCTGTTTTACCTCGGTTACCAGAGATAAGATTACTCACAACTTGCTGTATATTCCTAAATATATTTTTCAGTAAGTTAAGGAAATTATTGAGCTATTTATAAAAATTAACATCAGTAGCCTGTGCACACTAATCTGGAAAGACCTAGTTGCCGTCATACATACTACCTTCTTTCCCAATGTCCCCCTCAACAAGTTGCCGAGGATGCGCTTCTTGAAGCGAACTCACTCTCAAAATCTGTCCGGAGAAGCGTCATACCTACTCGAATAAGGAAGTAGTAGATGCACCCTGATCACCGCCCCCAGCTTTTACAGCTTGGGGGTTTCCTGATTTTTTAAGCTATTCCTCTGGTGTTCAGTTTTCTGAGCAATAACCACTTATTTCCCCCGAAGAGTAGTAATTTCTTTAAGCCTCAGCTAACACAAATAAACTCAAGCCTCAGCTAACACAAATAAACTCCCGCACCTGCTCTAGATAAATCCCTGGAGCCTCCAACATCGGAAAGTGAGCTGTATCAGGAATTTCAACATACTTGACTTTTTGACTTAATTGTGATGCTCTACGTCCTAGTGCTGAAGGAATAATTTTGTCGTATTCACCAGAAACTAGCAGGGTTGGCACCTTTAACTGAGCAAACTTATTAGGCATTACCTCCGCCGCATACTTACTAACCGCAGTCAGCATTGTTCCCAAAGCTGCCTCATGATCTGCCATTAGGTAATCTGCCAAAAAATCCCGGCTCACTGCCCTAGGTAGGGGATGGTGCAAAAATCGCATCATGAACAGTGTACTGGCCAAGGGAATATTTAACAACCAACCGGGGCGGAACTTTACTACTAACTCACCAACTTTGTGAAAAGCGGTGAAGGATTTCTCGTCATAATCAAAAACACCGCTATTATTCAAAATTGCCTGCTCAACCCGCTCAGGATAACGATTGAGAAACATGGTAGCAGCAGATGCGCCTAGGGAGTGGGCATTGATATAGATACGACTAACTCCCAGGGTATCTAACAACACCGCTAAATCTTCAGCATAGTCCTCCATCTCATAGGTCAAGTTTGTCCCCTGTTGGGGTAATTTTGACCTACCAAACCCCTTTAGGTCATATAGGAGGCAGTCAAAGGTATTGGATAGAGCTTTAGCGGTACTTTCCCAGTAGCGAGACGAACCACACCAGCCATGGATAAATACCATCACAGGTTTATTTCCACAAGCTGTTGACTTCTTTACCCATTCATAGTAGTGTTCTACACCCCGAATTTGAATGTAAGGCATTTTTCGACCTTTGTCCTTTGTTAATTGAAAATCAACAATCAAAAATTAATAATAAACAATTAACAATCAACAATTAACAAGCAATAAATTTTATTTTGACCAATGACAAATGAAAAATTACTACTATGCTACTACTATGCTGATTCTGGCTTTGGCAATGAAGAAGGATGAACCAATAGTTCAGCAGTGGAGCGCTTCTCTACCATTTCCCTAGTGATTGTACAGCGAGTGACATCCTTACGAGAAGGCAACTCGTACATCACTTCCAGCATCAATTCTTCCACAATGCCCCTTAACGCCCTAGCACCAGTTTTACGACGGTAAGCTTCCTGGGCCAGCGCTCGAATTGCATCTGGCATAAACTCCAAGTTAACATTGTCCATCTTCAACAGCTTCATATACTGTTTGACCAGTGCATTCTTGGGTTCTGTCAAAATTGCCATCAGGGCTTCCTCATCCAGGGGTTCAATGACCGCTACCATTGGTATGCGACCAATGAACTCAGGAATCATGCCGAATTTCACCAAGTCATCTGGCTGCAAGTGTCGCAGAATATCTGCTGTGCGCTTTTCCTTCGACTGATTCTCTCCAGGCTGAATAAATCCCATGGAACGCTTGCCTAGGCGTTGCTCAACCACCTTATCCAAACCAACAAACGCACCACCGCAAATAAACAGAATATTGCTGGTGTCAATCTGAATGCAGTCTTGATAAGGATGTTTGCGTCCACCTTGAGGCGGGACATTAGCAATTGTTCCTTCTAGCATTTTCAGTAATGCTTGCTGGACTCCTTCCCCAGAAACATCCCTGGTAATGGAGGGATTTTCACTCTTGCGGGCTACCTTATCGATTTCATCGATATAGATAATCCCTCGCTGGGCTTCCTCCACATCCAGATCTGCCACTTGCAATAGTCGCAGTAAGATGTTTTCTACATCTTCGCCAACATAACCAGCTTCTGTCAGGGTTGTGGCATCTGCCACAGCAAAAGGCACATCTAATATTTTGGCTAAGGTTTGGGCGAGTAATGTTTTACCACAACCAGTAGGACCAATTAGAAGAATGTTGGACTTTTGTAGCTCTATGCCATCATCGATTATTCCCTGACCCTGACCCTGAGCTTTAGATTGGAGCAAGCTTAGGCGCTTGTAGTGGTTGTACACAGCAACTGACAGAACTTTTTTGGCTTCCTCCTGACCAATCACATGGTCATCTAGATACCGTTTAATTTCCCTGGGTTTGGGAATCTGATTCATGGAAATGCGGTTGGCACGGGGACGACGTTTCTTGGCAGGTTCTGGTCGAGGAGCAGGCTGGGGAGCAGGCGCACCGGAATCAAGTAACTCCTCATCTAAAATTTCATTACATAAATCAACACACTCATCACAAATATAGACTCCGGGGCCAGCAATTAATTTGCGTACTTGCTCTTGAGACTTACCGCAGAAGGAACATTTTAGATGGGAGTCGTATTTAGACATAAGAAGCCTCTTTCTAGATAGAAGCGACAGCTGCTTCCTGGTTAGGAAGATTCTGCCGGGAGATCACCTGGTCAATTAAACCATAGTCTTTAGCTTCCGCCGCTGACATGAAAAAGTCGCGTTCGGTATCTTCGGCAATTTGCTCCACCGGTTGACCGGTGTGATTAGCCAGTAATTGGTTAAGGGTTTGCTTGTGGTATAGAATTTCCCTAGCTTGGATTTCTATATCCACCGCTTGTCCCTGAGCACCGCCTAGGGGCTGGTGAATCATAATCCGAGAATTGGGCAATGCCATCCGTTTACCAGCAGCTCCCCCTGCTAGGAGAAATGCGCCCATACTAGCAGCTAAGCCATAGCAGATGGTAACCACATCAGGGCGCACTTGCTGCATCGTATCATATATTGCCATCCCTGCAGTTACCGAGCCACCTGGGGAGTTGATATACAATTGGATATCCTTTTCCTCGTCTTCAGCTTCTAGGTATAACAGCTGGGCAACAATTGAGTCAGCTACCACATCATCGACCTGGGTTCCCAAAAAGACAATGCGTTCTCGCAGCAGCCGCGAATAAATGTCAAATGCTCGTTCTCCCATTCCAGACTGCTCTACCACCATTGGTACAACAGTACTACTGGAGGTGATTTGGTATTGGTCTAGAGAACTTAAGCTGGTGATTGAGGAATGAGGGGACACAGATTGCAGCATAGGATACAACTCGTCAAGACCTCTCGATTTATTAATAAAGGTGCTATCTAACAAGGGCACGAATAGGCATAAAGTCAAAGTCTCTATAGAAACTATTATGCCTTAACTGTTTGCTTGTTGGTGCAAGAGTTTACGGTTAGAGAGTTGAGGCTTATCTACAAGCCTAAGCTGTTGAGCTAAGGTGTGTTTATTCTAAGCAATCTAAGCTGAGCCTTGGGTTTCAGCCTCAGAATTATGAAAGTTAAATCCGCAACAGCTTAGCCACTCACTACCACTTCCCCTGGGCAAATCACCAACAAGGCCAACTCTAGGATTTACTCAGAAACTGGTTCAGCTGGTACTTCAATGGTCTGGGAAGCCGCATCGGTTGTTTCTAGTTCGGTTACTGTAACGGCCGTGTCTTCTGCTTCAGTTTCTTCTTCTTCGGTGATGGTTCCTTTGGGAACCAGCTCTATAGTACCGTGATCTTCTAACCATTTAATGGCTTTGAGTTTGAGCAAATCGGACTCGACGAATTCCCTCAGCCGATCCGGATCTACCTCTTGACCAGCCAACTCCTTCATCAATTCTTTACTTTTCGCTTCTATTTCCGACTCTTCAACGGTTAGGGATTCACGTGTAGCTATTTCCTTAAGGGCTAGGGATTGTCGGAGGCTTTGGATGGCATCAGGACGTGATCTTTCTCGCAGCTGTGGTAGATTCTCTTCGGTAAACAGCCTTTTGACATCCATTCCCAACTGTTGCATCTGGATCGCTGTTTGGGTCAAAATTGTTTGGAGTTCCTGGTCAATTAGCGTTTCAGGCAAGTCAACTTCAACCTTTTCCAGGAGAGCGTTGATTAAAGCCTCCTCCTTGCTGGCTTGCGTTTCTTGATCAGCTTTTTCCTGAAACTCCTGCTGTAAATATTCCCGTAACTCTGCCAAGGTTTCTTTATCACTAACTTCTTGAGCGAAGTCGTCATCTAACTCTGGCAGCTCTTTTTCCTTGATTTCTTTTAGGGTGATGCTAAAGACCGACGACTTGCCAGCTAAATCTTCTAGGGGGTAATCTTCAGGAAACGTTACTGGTACTTCTTTATTCTGATCAGGATTCATACCAACGATGCCTTGAAGAATGTCCTCTAGGAACTTGCCTTCCCCAAGTTCAATTTCAAAATCCTTAGCCTCACCGTTAGGTATTACTGAGCCTTCATCCTCTTCGCTATCACCAGTAAATCGACCGACATAATCCACCACGACCACATCTCCCATCTGAGCTGGGCGTGATTCCACTGGTACTAGGGTAGCCTGCTCAACACGCCGTTCTTCGAGAAAATTCTCGACGGCATCCGGTTCAACCTTAGTTTCCTCAGCTGTCACACTTAAGCCATTGTATTCCCCTAAATTAACCAATGGTGGCACATCGACCGATGCGGTGAAGGTTAGGGGTTCCCCTGGTTTGAACTGGCTGAGCAAATCTTCTAAGGTAGAGGTTAAATTATAGTTCCCTAGTGCCTCAATTTGGGCTTGCTCAATCGCCTGCTTTAGACTACTGTCTAGCAACTCTTCGATGGCAGCAGCTTTTACCTGTTGGGCACCAAGACGTTGTAGCAAAACCTGACGGGGTACCTTACCTTGGCGAAACCCAGGAATTTTGACGGTGCGGGAAAGGTTCTGTAAAACCTTTTCATAGGCTTGTTTGGTCGTTTCAGCCGGAATTTCAATTTTCAGACCAACCTGGCTAGCGGGAAGTTTTTCCTGAGTTACTTTCATTGACGCTTGGGTGTGAAGAGTTAATTGTTTAATGAGTCGGGACAGTGGATAATCAACCAGGCTGAATCAAAGATTCGACCTGGGGACTCCTATATTACTTTAGGTGTTGCCTGCTTCGACCAACAAAATTCACCAAAAAGATTTACATTGTTTCAGCCAAGGTATTTATCCACATGCACTAGTTGCCCTAGCCGACGCGCCATCAGGGGGTTTGGCAACAAAGTCGCTAGCCACGAATTTCTCAAGGGGTTTGAGTCAAAACGCCGATCTCCAAAGGAGTAGAGGTGAACATTAACCGTTATCGAGTATCGATACCAGGGTAAGCGCAAGAATCAATAAGCCGTGGCTTATTGACAAAAACACCGCGTCATTCTCAACAAATTAACTCTATTGCGAGTAAAGTTCTACGAGATTATAGGGGTTTCGAGCGACGCTCAACCGATATCCAGCCAATGCACATTATGAGCCATTTTTTCTTGCGCTTACCCTGGTATCGATACAGATGGACAACCTCTACTTCGGATTGAACTAGACGGGAGAATCCAAAGCAATTATGGTATGCTGATCCTAACAACCAGTAAAGCGTGAAGCACATCTACCAGTTCCTTTACGGCAGTAGACAGAACTATCTATAGGTGGTTACTACAGCCTTTAAGCCAGCTCTTAGTCGATCAGAGCTTTTTAAGTGTACCTAACACGCCAGTCGATGACTCTGGCCCGGGCTAAATAGGGCAGTGTGAGCGATTACACTCGCGCTAATTGATAAGTTTATTATTTATGTGGTAATTCCAGGCATTTTATTAAGACGCCAAGGGAAGATAGGGAACAGGGTAAGGCCAAGAATCAATAAGGAGGCATTATTATCAACAATATTGAGACAAAAGTGCAATAGTACTGAGAATCAAGGCTTATTATGGTCATAACCCTTGGGCCATATCACATTTTGGATCAATTTTTATTGCGCTTACCCTGCTATAGCGAACCGTTATCAGAGGTTAAATACCTAGTAAGGGAAAAAAAATTTAGATACTCTTAAAGAATGCACTGATGAAATTATCAAAATATTTACTATGTTGAATTGAATGAGTGGAGGAAAGTCATTTGTCTAGTCAAGTTCGCGTTGCCATCTTAGGCGCAACGGGTGCCGTAGGTGAAGAACTACGGTTACTCTTGCAAAGCCGAAACTTCCCACTGGCTGACCTTAAGCTGTTAGCCTCACCCCGCTCTGCTGGTCGTGTCATCCCCTTTCAGGGAGAAAAGTTACCAGTGGAAGCGGTGGGAGAGCACTCTTTTGATAAGGTAGATTTGGTCTTAGCATCAGCTGGGGGGGCAACGTCGAAAGCTTGGGCGGCTATTGCTGTAAAAAGTGGTGCAGTGGTCATTGATAACTCCAGTGCCTTTCGGATGGATCCACAAGTGCCTCTAGTGATTCCGGAAATCAATCCAGAGGCAGCAGCAAATCATCAAGGAATTATTGCGAATCCCAATTGCACTACGATTTTAATGGGTATGGCAGTATGGCCATTACATCAGGTACAGCCAGTAAAACGCATAGTGGTAGCTACTTATCAATCCGCTAGTGGTGCTGGAATGAAAGCAATGGAAGAATTAAAATTACAGACTCAGGCAATTTTGGAAGGAGGAACGCCACCAACAGAAAGCTTTCCTTATCCCCTGGCATTTAACTTGTTCCCCCACAACTCCCCTTTAAATGAGCAGGGGTACTGTCAGGAAGAAATGAAGATGGTCAATGAAACCCGCAAAATATTTAATGCTCCACAGTTAAAAATTAGTGCTACCTGTGTACGGGTTCCCGTACTGCGTGCTCACTCAGAAGCAGTTAACTTAGAATTCGACCAACCCATGCCAGTGGCTCAGGCAAGAGAAATATTAGCCACTGCCCCTGGAGTAAAACTAGTAGAAGATTGGCAGGCGAACTACTTCCCTATGCCTATTGATGCGTCCGGTAATGACGAAGTACTAGTGGGTAGGATTCGACAAGACCTTTCTCACCCTTGTGGTCTAGAAATTTGGTTGAGTGGAGACCAGATTCGTAAGGGTGCTGCCTTGAATGCAGTGCAAATTGCTGAGTTATTGGTAGCCAAAAATTGGCTAAAGTCCTTAGTCCCTAGTTCTTAGTCCTTTGTCGGGTTTTGTCAAAAGTCCTTTGTCGCTCGCAAAAAGTATTCTGGCACAGAAGCTACACCAATGACTAATGAATAATGACTAATGAATAATGACCAATGACCAATGACCAATAATTAATGAGGAGTTAGAAAAGGGTGGTCAATTTTGGACGTGTGCTAACGGCGATGATTACGCCGTTTAGGGAAGATAGCAGCGTCAATTATGCTGTGGCAGAGCACTTAGCAGCTCATTTGGTTGACAATGGGACAGATACTTTGGTCGTATGTGGTACGACTGGGGAATCTCCTACCCTTACCTGGGATGAAGAGTACCAGCTATTCCAAGTAGTCCAAAAAGCAGTTGCAGGTAAAGCCAAGGTAATTGTTGGAACGGGTTCAAATTCTACAGAAGAAGCGATCGCTGCTACTGAAAAAGCTGCTAAACTAGGGTTAGATGGATCATTACAAGTTGTACCGTATTACAATAAACCGCCACAGTCAGGACTATACCAACATTTCCAAGCGATCGCAAAATCGAGTCCTGACTTTCCCCTGATGCTCTACAATGTACCGGGTCGCACAGGACAAAATCTCCAACCGGAGACGATTGCTCGTTTAGCCCAAATTCCTAATATCGTAGCTCTCAAAGAGGCTAGTAGCGACTTTGAACAGACTAGTCAAATTAGGCGTTTAACCCCACCAGATTTTGCCATCTATTCTGGCGATGACTCCTTTACCCTAGCCACCCTGGCACTAGGAGGAGCAGGTGTAGTTAGTGTAGCCAGTCATCTGGTTGGCTCCCAAATCCAACAGATGATTCAAGCTTTTGAGGAGGGTAAAACTACCGAGGCTACTCAAATTCACCTCAAGCTTTTTCCCTTATTTAAAGTACTCTTTTGTACTACCAATCCTATCCCGATCAAAACAGCACTAGAACTTCAAGGTTGGCAGGTGGGTAGTTTTCGCTCACCCCTGTGCGAACTACCCTCTGAATTAAAATCCCGTTTAAAGGAGGTTCTAATTGAGCTGGATTTAATTTAAATCAGTACTCATTTTTTGGTAACAATTACCTTTGATCAGATCTATCTTCGCTTTGTAAGGGAGGAAAGATGAATGACTGCTTAGCGAAGACTATGTTAGGGATTGCGAGGGAGATTAGTTAGCTATAAAGGGTTGATTGAATTTTGGCTTCCTTTATCCCGAATTTTTTACTATTTTTTTATTTTATATTATTTTATTTCCTATTATTTTCACGTTTATTTGCTAATAATGATTTTAGCATAAAAAGCTATACATCATTGCTTTATATGTGTAATTTATATCTATATTAAAAAGGTAATTGGTATCACTTTTATCAAATTTTTACTATCAAAAACCCCCCGAGGATTCAAATGACTAAGCAAACATCTAAACCAGCTTTAAAAATTATTCCCCTAGGCGGACTCCATGAAATTGGCAAGAACACTTGTGTTTTTGAATTCAATGACGAAATCCTGCTCTTAGATGCTGGGATTGGCTTTCCTAATGATGAGATGCATGGAATTAATATCGTCCTCCCCGATATGACCTATTTACGGGAAAATCGTCACAAAATCAAGGGCATGATTGTCACTCACGGTCATGAAGACCATATTGGTGGCATTCCCTATCATTTAAAGCAGTTTGATATTCCCGTGATTTATGGACCCCGCTTAGCCATGGCATTACTTCAAGGCAAGCTAGAAGAAGCTGGTGTAGCTGATCACACGGAATTGAAACCTGTAATGCCCCGTGAAACGGTACATATCGGTTCTTCATTCCTTGTAGAATTTATTCGCAACACTCACTCAATTGCTGATAGCTTTACCATTGCCATTCATACGCCAGTGGGTGTGATTATCCATACAGGTGATTTCAAAGTTGACCATACCCCTGTCGATGGAGAATTCTTCGATTTCCAAACACTAGCGGAACATGGGGAAAAAGGGGTCTTGTGCTTGATGAGTGACTCGACTAACGCCGAAGTTCCCGGACATACTCCATCTGAACGTTCGGTTTATCCGAATCTAGAACGGGCCATTGCCCAAGCACCAGGACGAGTCCTAGTGACTACCTTTGCCTCCTCAGTTCACCGGATAAGTATAGTCCTGGATATCGCCCAAAAACAAAACCGGAAGGTGGCAATTGTGGGTCGTTCCATGCTGAATGTGATTGCCCACGCTCGTAGCCTGGGTTACATTAAATGCCCAGATAACTTGTTTGAGCCGTTAAAAGCAATTAAAAATATAGCGCCAGAAAAAATCCTGATTCTGACAACGGGTTCTCAAGGGGAACCGCTAGCCGCAATGACTCGGATTTCTAAAGGGGAACACCGGGAAATTCAAATCCAAGCAGGGGACACAGTTGTCTTCTCTGCCAACCCCATTCCTGGTAATACGATTGCGGTGGTGAATACCATTGATCGGTTAATGAAGCTGGGAGCCAATGTAGTGTATGGTCGTAAGCATGGCATTCATGTTTCTGGTCACGGTGCTCAGGAAGACCATAAACTGATGTTGGCTCTAACACGACCAAAATTCTTTATGCCGGTGCATGGTGAACATCGGATGCTAGTTAAACATGCCTTGATGGCTCATAGTATGGGTATCCCTGTGGAAAATACTGTGATTACCGACAATGGGGATGTAGTGGAGTTATCTGAGGACAGCATTAGTATTACAGGTAATGTCCCCTCAGGTATTGAACTGGTAGACCGCACTGGTATTGTTCATGACAATGTTATGAAAGAACGTCAGCAGTTGGCTGGAGATGGAGTAGTGACTGTAGCTGCAGCAATCAGTTGGGATGGCAAACTCCTTGCCAAGCCAGAAATTCATCTGCGGGGTGTGGTCTCACCGTTAGAAACATCCCTCCTGCAACAGTTGGTGATCAAAAGAATTGAACGGACATTAAGCGATCGCTGGTCAGATTTTGATAAATCCTTGACAGGGAAACCGACGGAAATTGATTGGGAAGGCTTGCAAAAGCAAATTCAAGCTGACCTCCAGCGTTTAGCTCGCCGGGAACTCAGAAGTCGTCCGCTGTTGGTGTTCTTGCTGCAAACCCCAGAGGAACCACCAGTTAAGGTCACAGGTACACGACGTCGGCGCTCTACTGCCAAGGTGGCATCATAAGCAGAAGGGTGAAGGTTCGCCCTTGGCGTCCTTTTTGCCTTATTTTCGTTCTTAATTCCCAAAAAGACTGACTTCAACACTCAGGAAACAACTCAATGTTGAAGTCAGTCTTTTTTTTTATGACATTAGATTCACTGATGAGTTATTCTAATCAGTGTGATGAGTTATTCTAATCAGTGTGATTACTCAATCCCTATTGCCAAATTGCCAAAGTTCCGTAAGACTGACCAAGCTTGGTCATTACGGATCTTGGCAGCATATCAGTAGATGCAGTTAATTACACAGATAAGCTAGTTTCACAGATAAGCTGGTACACACTAAACTGATCTATTGGAATTGATCACAGCTTGTTGGCAGTTGATCCTTAACCCTTAACAGTCAACTATGCTTTAAGCGCGCTACTGGAAAAGCTGCGCTTGCCAGTTATCAACTCTGATGCCCCTGTAGCGAAGGAGCTGAGGCTGGATTACTAAACCAAAAGCTCAGTTTATGTCCCTCGGAACTATCGCGCACCAATGGCTGCAATTGAGTAGCGTAAATGGGTATTAGCTTACCTGGTTTACACTAACTGCTATCTATAGGATTTTTCCAGGATTTTTCCTGACCTAGCCATGTTTGTGTCGATTGACTATATATATTTAATTCGATTTTAAGATCAGCTGCTGATTTCCAGCGGCGAAGAGACCCTATTCCAATAGTGATAGGGTAAGGACAAAAAAAAGGCGGTATGCCTGTAATAACCACCAATATCGGCTCTCCTCAGGCAGAGGGGGGGGTGTTATCTTGCTCTGGCAAGATATGCATAAAAATGATCCTCTGTCAATCCGGTATGAGAAAGATATCTTGTGTAGTTATATTACAGGCGACTGGATTACCGCCTACTAGTAGTATCACAGGTAAAAGACATGAGTGTATCTGATTATACAATAAGTAAGCTAATCATTACAAGCCGGGTTTGGATTAACCCAGGAACAGATTCCTCCAAGGTTACAATTCCTGCCTTACCCGGCAAGACCAGGAAGACTTTTGATCTGCTGGAGTCATTACGGCAGTGGCTGAACCAAATTGAGGTTGATAACCCCAAATTAGCCCACCGTCTCTGCCGACTAATTCCAGCCCAGTGTCCTTTTGAACGGCAGATTAAACTGTTCAATCGCACTCTACTTCGGATTCCACCATTGTGTAAACTCAATCCTGTCTATGATGAAGTGGTAGCCCTGCGCTTCCGAGCACTGTCTTATCTGGCGGATGAATGTGGTGAAGATATCACCTGTTACTGCTAAAATTCCGAAACGAGAATTTTAGCTGCGGGCGTCGGGAAACCGTGCCTATTAGAAAACATCATGGCCATTATTGCCCTAAAAGCCTGGTATCTCCAGAAATACGAACCCATCAAAGAATTGGAGAAACGCCACCATGACCTGCGTTTGAGCAAAAATAGTTTGCTTAAGTCAGGCTTAAGAGCAGATTTTTTGGATGATAGCCAGGATGTGAAAAACTCTGAATGGTTTAAGCGCTACCTAGCAGGGGAAACGGTGGAGTTCTACATAGAAGGTAGTGGGGGCTATGCCATTTCCAATATTGACTTGATTTCTCACGAGATTTACTTCACGAAGCGAGAGGTAATGGCACAACTGTCGCCAATAATCTTTGTGAGTTACCAGACTGAATACAGTGCCTCTAGTGAGGCTTTGCGTAGCACCCTGTCAGATACCCTAGACACCTTTAATCAGCGATCGCGTTTACCCCTAACCCTAGAAGAATCCCGACGCCCAATTGGTCAACCAATGCGCCTGGGGAGTACCCAGATGCGTAAAATCCGCAAAAGTCTGGTATTCATTGCTGATGGCACCCCGGTGGCTGGTCTAGCAACGGAAAACAAACCCTTACTTATCCCTAGTCCCTATGTTTGTGTGGAAATCGGCTATGCTTTAACGGCTAAGCCGACGGAACAGATTTTGCTGGTGAAAATGGAGCGACCAGATTTACCAGGACAGTTTCCTTTTGATCTGCCTAGCTACCAGCAGCTGATCTACCAAAGTCCACAGGAACTGCGCCAAATGTTGCCAACGGTGATGGAAAATTTGCTGAAACGGTTTAATTTATCAATCTAAGTAATCTGTAAATCTCAAGCAAGACTGGTGGATAAAGGACAAAGGAGGTGTAAGGGGATTTGGTGTATTGGGAATCCCTTTGAACTTGGAGCAATGACTTTTTGCCTTCCCCTTCAAGGTCGCTGATAATAGTTGGGATGGATTAAGGAGAATTTTCGATGCCAAGAACCCCAGACGAGTACGCTGTTCACATTCTTTTGTCAAGTGGTCACCGGGAAGAAGTACGGTTTGCCACAATTAAAGAGTTTCAAAAGTGGTATAGTGGCGAACTTATCCCAAAATCTAACTCTGAAGACTTCATTAGCGTACCCATTAAAAATGTTCAAGGGGAGTACATGGTAGTACGTCCTGCTCGGATCGCTGCTATCCGGGTGGAACCTATTTTCTCTGGTAGCGTCGAACGTTTTTAATGCAGCTTGACTGCTTTGACTCGGCAATAGCTGGTGATTGAATTCTTGGCAAGTATGAGAAAAACTCTAACTAGGATTTCCCTGACCATAGGAATAGCCATCCTACCGATTAGTGGTGCTGCAGTTGCTAGTGTTCCGCTGCAAGCGGTTCAACTAGAGACTGTTCAGTTCAATCAGGATCCATTGGGTTTAGATGAACAGCTTTGGAAGCGTCCTGGTGGTAAGTCAGGGGACTGGCGAGCCATGTTGAGGGCGATAGACAATAGCTTGCGTTATCTGAAAACCCCTAGTGCGGCTAAGGCTTACCAAAACTATTCCGTACCAGGAGTAACTCGCGATCGCGTCCGCCGTTCTCTAGTCCGTTTCCGCCAACTCCTGATCAAGTCCCCTACTCCTAAAGCGCTGCAAGCAGCCATCCAACAAGAGTTTGTCTTTTACAAGAGTGTGGGGAAGGACAATCAGGGAACTGTTGGGTTCACGGGTTATTTTGAGCCAGTGTATGCTGGGAGTCGCACACCTAGTGCTGAGTATCGCTATCCCCTTTACCGACTACCTTCTGATTTCCAACGTTGGCAAAAACCTCACCCAACCCGTGCGGCATTGGAAGGATGGGATGGTTTAGGGAAAAATAGCCCACTACGAGGGAAAGAACTAGTTTGGTTACGCGATCGCTTAGAGGCGTTTTTGGTTCACGTTCAGGGTTCAGCGCGAGTTAGAATGCCGGATGGCACCTTGATGAGCGTGGGCTATGCCGGTAAGACGAGTCATCCCTACACTAGTATCGGGGGACAACTGGTTAACGATGGCAAGATGGAGCTAGAAGGGCTAACCCTGCCTGCGGTGATCGATTATTTCCGCACTTCACCGACGGAACTGAGTCAATATTTACCCCGCAATAAAAGTTTTGTGTTCTTTCGGGAAACCAGGGGGGCACCTGCTACCGGTAGTCTTGGTTTGCCAGTAATGGCTGAGCGCTCGATTGCTACCGATAAATCTATCATGCCTCCAGGAGCCTTGGCCCTTATCCAGACTAGTATCCCTTATCCCAATGCTGTAGGTCAGTTGGAATCTAGGCTAGTCAGTCGCTATGTGTTGGATCAGGATACTGGTAGTGCGATTAAAGGGCCGGGTCGAGTGGATATATTTATGGGTACTGGTAAATTAGCAGGTAATCGGGCAGGGCTGATTAATGATACGGGAGAGTTATACTATTTGTTGCTGAAAAATTAAGACCTCAAAATAGGCGTCAAGCTTTACCTATAAACTTTAATTATAAAACTATACATAAAACTATACATAAAATTATAAATAAAACTATATTCGAAAACACACCTGATCACCTACATTACCCGTTGAAACTGAGAAGAAAGGCTAAAAAAACGAGGTAGGTCAATATGAGTCGTTTTCAAGGGTCAAACCAAAATTATTTCAGTCAGCTTGATGTGGTTGCTGTGATGTTTTTCAGTTCTTTTGTACTTGGCTTTATTCCTATTAATATTGGTTTTAACCAAAACTTACCAGTTAATGAAGATTTTGTCAATCCAACAGAAGTAGAACTTTGGGGGGTTGAACTTTCCCCCGGCTTAAAGCACGGGGGCAGCCCGTTAACCTAATTTCCCTTATCAATCTCCCACAGTGGCAATTGTTGAATTGGGTCTAACTGGACATTCTTTAACCCTGACTGGGCAAAAGCATATTCCTTTGGTTGCCATAAGGGTATTAAGGGTACATCCTTTGCTAACAGTTCTTGGATCTCAGCAAAAATCTGCTTTCGAGCGGCTGGATCTGATTCCTGACGCTGTTGCTGAATCAGTTTATTGATGCGATCGCTATAGTAAAAGGATCCTTGAGAACGACTGGCTCCGGCTTCACACCCTTTCCCTTCCGAACCTTTAGTACAACTGACTAAGGGCTGAATAAAGTTATCGGGGTCAGAAAAGTCAGGATACCAATCGACTAAAGCACTCTGATAAACTCCCTTACCTAGATTGCCAAAGAAATTCGCTGACTCCACAGTTTGGGGCTGGATTTCCACAATTCCCCCAAGTTCCTGGGCAGCATATTCTTTCAGAAGACTCGCAAGTTGTTGCCGGGTTGCTGAACCTGAGGAATACCAAATTTCTAATGTCAACGGATTGTCTTTAGTAAATCCCGCTTTGGCTAGCAGTTCTTTGGCTTTGGCAATATTACCGTCACCGTAGGCGTCTTTAAAGGTGGGCTTGGAGACATCAAAGCTAGTGGGAATGATACTAAAGGCTGGTGCAGCTTGGTTTCTTAGCACCCGGTCGTTGATCAGTTTACGATTAACAATCGCAGCGATCGCTTGTCTGACTTCTGGTTTATCCAAGGGTGCCATCTGAGTATTGAGCACCATGTAGTTAATATTATTGCTGGGAGATTCTATGACTTGCCAACCACCAGAAGCTGCTCCTTTTTGCAAACTGAGGATTTGATCGGGATCTAAACTTTGATAACCAATGTCTACAGCACCGGTCTTGATGGAATTGAATAAATTAGCCGAATTGGTGAGGATTTGAACGTTTAATCCCTGATTGGGGGGTTTTTTACCCCAATATTCTTCAAACACATCTAGGCGAATCCCATTAGGACTAAACTTGACTAGCTTATAAGGACCAGTGCCTACAAATTTGGTCGGTTCAAATTTACCACTACCAATTTCATAGGCATTGGGGGAAACAGCACAGGTTCCAGAAAAAGCTAACAGTGCTGGAAAGGCAGCGAAGGGATTTTTGATTTTAATCGTCAGTTCGTACTCTCCAGAGGGTTCAATCGAATCTACCAAACCTTCCAGTAGAGAAGAGGGCTTGCCACCATTTTCGATAAACCGACGCAAGGAAAATGCCATGGCTTCAGCGTTAAATGGGGTGTTATCATGAAAGACTACACCTTGGCGTAGGGGAATGGTATAAGTTAAGCCATCCTTGCTGATGGTAGGCATAGCAGTTGCCAGTTGTGGCACTAATTCTGAGGTACCCAGCTTGTAGGTATAAAGGCGATCGCCTAAGCTGTAATGGATGTTACTAGCTGCTAGTTCGTAGGCATCGGCTGGATCGAGGGTTCTCGGTTTTAGGGTAGTACCGATGGTGAGTCTATTACTGTTACTGGTGATGGAGGAACCTGTCTGTTGATTGCTCGGAGAACCACCACAACTAATAATTAGGAAACAGCTACAGAGGAATAAAGCTAGGAATTTGGTAGTTGACCAGTGTTTGCGGGATAGGGTAAACCAGTTCATGCTTTGGTAATTGTGATTAGCGACGAGTAATTTCTTATCGTAGCTATCTTATAACCAATTTCAAAAAATCTAGCGTTGTAGAATACAGCGATGATTGATCGAGAGGGGGGTTCTTCCGTAATTAGTATGCTAATTTAGCCTAAAAAATAAACTATCAAAATATCAAAGCTATATAACGTAGTAGGTTTATTTAATTTAACTTATTATTTTAGCAGAAAATGTACCGAATAGCCATATTATTTAATCCTCAATCCTAAGCAGTCAAACACAAGCTGATAGCTGTTCGCGTAGCGTGCGCGTAGCGCATTACCTAAGAGCTTACCTAATACCTGAGAGCTTACCTAATTTGTGAATAATTGTTACAAAAAAACCTACTTTAGTATAAAAACACCCAGCTTAACCTGAATAACTAATTAGATCCCATAACTCCTAGCTAACTACCGTTGGATGAAAACACTTCCCCACTTACTACACTCAGCACTCAGCACTCAGCACTCAGCACTCAGCACTATTGTCAAATCGGGATTAAATGGGAATATAAAACACAGATATAGCGATATGTGGCAACCCAACATAAAACATCTTACCCCAGAGCAAGAGACTTTAATTTCATTTTATCAAGAAAAATGGCACAACTTATCTTTTTTAACTGGAGTTATTGATCGTCACGAAGCAACACTAGCCATAAACGCTGCCTATACAGCCATTGGCAAACCAGTACCAGATATTGTTTTTTGTGATAGCCCTTACGGTTTTTTTAAAATTATCCTGAACCAACTCCAGCAACACATTGACAGCCAACTAGAGAGTAAACTCCAGCCACGACTAGAGAGTCAATTAATCAGTCAACTACGGCAACATCTCAACACCCAACTCGGCAAAGAACTCCAACAAGAGCTACTCTACCAACTCGGGCAAAAGCTTAACATTAAACGGATTAGCCGTCAACTTGAAGAGAAACTGTGGCAACCCTTGGACACGTCCATGGGAACCCAACTACACAGGCAATTGCAAAACCAATTGTTATATGAACTAGATACCTCAAAAGTTAGCCAACAGCGAATTCGACTGGGCTTGCAAGTACTTGAACAACTTGGGACTGAATTGAGACTATTCATGTCACCCTTATACTGGAGTATTTACAGTAGTCGGTTTGACTTTTATATTTCCGTCTTAAATTGCCCTCACCATCAAACCACATGGCAAATATTCCAATCCCTAGCCAAACACTGTAGTTGGATGTTCCCATTTGAAAACATCTGCTTCGTTTGCGATCGCCCAACCAAGCTCTCCTTTGACACTCAACACCGCCTTCATAGAGAAGGACAGCCAGCCATGGAGTTTGCCGATGGATTCAGCTTATACTCTTATCATGGCGTGAAATTACCAGAAAAATACGGTAAAGTCAACCCCAAGCAGTGGCAAGCTGGGTGGCTTTTAGAAGAACCCAACGCTGAACTTAGGCGAGTCCTGATTGAGGGGATTGGTTACGCCCGAATTTGCCAAGACCTAGAAGCACAGCGATTAGATTCCTGGGAAGAATACACCCTATTAAAAATTAATAACGATATCGATATCGAGCCAATTTTTCTACTCAAGATGACTTGTCCTAGCACCAACTTTGTTCACATTATGCGAGTGCCGCCTCATGTAGAATCAGCCCGTGAGGCAATTCGCTGGGTAAATTGGAATACTGATCCAGAGGAATTTTTAGTCCAGACTTGAGTCCAACTCAGGTTAATATCAAGTGGTTAATACCAAAGTTGCCTTCAAACATAGCACCATTCCCATCACCAGGGATAAGAGGGAGCAGGACTTACGGAACGACTCTAAGGGACTCTAGCTGTAGGGTGCCTTAATAACGCAGCCTACAACATCAGCGCGTTTGTTGCCCAGTTTGGCGTAAGTCTTGAACTTGCACAAATGGTGCAACTGTTTTGTGGTTGAAGGGTGACCTTCAACCTACCCAACAAGGGACGCCTGGGCAAGAACAACCTTCAACCTTGAAAATGTATATGGGAGTCAGGATTGTTTTAGTAGAACCCGCTGGTCCATTGAATGTGGGTTCTGTAGCACGAGTGATGAAAAATATGGGGTTATCGCAGCTCGTGCTAGTGAATCCTCAGTGTGACCATCTCAGCCAAGACGCACAGCAGATGGCAGTGCACGGGGTAGATATCTTAGAAAAAGCCCAAGTCGTAGCAACCATACCAGATGGCTTAGTCGGGTGTCAAAGAGCGATCGCAACCACTGCTCGTAGCCGCGCCATTCCTACTACTCTCGAACATCCCAGAACCGCCTTACCCTGGTTATTGTCAGCTGGCGTAACCTCTGCCCTAATTTTTGGCCCTGAATATAGGGGATTGAGCAATGATGAACTCAATCATGCTCAGCGGTTTGTGCGTATTCCCACTAGTTCCACCTATCCAGCCTTAAACCTAGCCCAAGCCGTAACAGTCTGCTGTTATGAACTTTATCAATATCAACTTTATCAAAGTACACACCAGCCATCACCGGTCCCAAGTCAACCCTTATCCTCCGCTCCCCCCTACCAAGATTCTGCTCCTTTGGACCTGATAGAACGCTACTCTAACCATCTAGAAGCCCTATTATTGAAAATTGGTTATCTTTATCCCCATACCAAAGCAGCACGGATGGAAAAGCTGCGACGTCTATTAAACCGAGCAACCCCCACCACAGAAGAGATCAACATGCTCAGAGGAATGGTCCGCCAGGTAGAATGGGCGCTACAATTTTTGCCAAAGTCTGGGGTAGATGATCCATCAAAACCAAACCAGTCCTAAAATAGGCTTGCATAGGTTCTATTGGAGGTGTGATAGATGGGCGCTTCAACTGTTGATACTAGATCAAAACTCTGTAATCGGAAGACTCAAGAAAAACTGAAAGGGAACCTTGATAGCGCTACATTCATTAAAGTTCTCTCCCTTATGATTAGACCATACTCAGAAAATTCCGAGAACTAGCAGATTGTTTCGGGTTTTATGTATCTGGTAAACCTCAGCCTAAGATTCAGCAGTGGAAAAACAACAGAAACCAACCTCCTCCCGCCGCCGCCCGCGTCGCCACGTTAGCAAACAGCCACAAACTAAGGACATTAAACCCTCCAAATCCCAACCAAAACAGAAAGCGCGCCGCCAAAGCTCATCCGCAAAATCACATAAATCTCGGTCAACCCCGCCACCTACCCCCCGTACCCGTGCTCGTCTATCCCGTTCACCAAACCCTTCTACAATTCGCTCCAGTCAATCCCAACTGAGGGTAGCATACCGAACACCCCATTTACCAAACCTTCGTAGAAGAGTCAATCCCTTTGCCACACCAGCGTCCTCATCCTTGCCCACCATAACCAATGCTCGTAATCCAATTCGGCAACGTCCTCAGCCACAATTGGTTGCTGATTTATCCTCTAAATCCTCCAAACCAAGCCGAATAAAGGCTAGCCTACCCCTCCCCAATCCCCTAAATCATCAATCTGTACAAATTCGGAGAACTCGCCGAGAACGCCGTTCCGAAAACTCCTCTACCCGGCTTTGGATTTTGATTATCCGTTTGCTGATTGTAGGAATTGGTCTCGGAGCGATCGCAGGTACCGTATTATCCAGCTTGGGTACTGCTAGCCAACCATCTACCAAAACCACAGACAATGCTCCCATTGAAGTCCAGCAGAGTTTGAGTCAGACAATTAGTTCTCAATTGACACCCCTGCTGCTGAACAAATCTCCCTTACAAAAACAAATTCAAACTCTAGTAAAGCAACACCCCCAATTGCAACCGGGAATCTTCATCCATGATCTTGATACCGGTGCTTTCCTAGAATCAAATAGCCGTCTAATTTTTCCTGCTGCTAGCACCATTAAGTTACCAATTCTAATTGCTTTCTTTCAGGATGTAGATGCAGGCAAAGTTTTATTAGATGAATATATAACCATGAAACCAGAGATGATTGCTGGTGGTTCTGGAAACATGCAATATCAAAAACCAGGCAAACAGTACAAAGCTCTGGAAGTAGCCACCAAAATGATCACCATTAGTGATAACACGGCTACGAATATGCTGATTGAACGTCTTGGTGGCATCGAAGTTCTCAATCAACGATTCCGCTCTTGGGGTTTGAAAAAAACTGTACTGCGCAACCCCCTACCAGATTTGCCAGGAACAAACACCACTAGCCCAAGAGAACTAGCTAGTTTGATTTTTAACCTTGAGCAAGGTAAGTGGATTTCTCCCCAATCTCGTACTGACCTGATCGATATCATGATCCAAACTAAGACCAACACCTTATTACCCCAAGGACTAGGTAATGGTGCCACCATTGCCCACAAAACTGGCACCCTTGGCCGACTACTGGCCGATGTAGGTTTGGTAAAAATGCCCAACGGCAAGCGTTACATTATCTCTGTAATGGTCAAACGCCCCTTTAATGATGCCAGTGCCGAAAAACTGATTCGCACCATTTCTCGACAAGTCTATGACTACTTTAATAATTAGCCATTAATAATTAGTCATTTCTTAATTACCGGTTAAACCTTGACAGTTGACTGTGGAAGGTTGACTGTTGTCTTTGAGCAATCTGCCACTGACAACTGATCTAGAGATTGCCAGATTTTCGATAACAAAGCATCCAAGCCGATTTTAGCAACAGCTGAAATCGAAAAAACTGGTACCTGAGTAAGCTGATTTAGGTAAGTAGAAACCTCTTCGATCATGTCTTGATCAACCGCATCTACTTTATTAAGGGCAAGAATTTGGGGACGCTCTGGCAATTCTCTGCCATAGGCTTGTAACTCCTGTTGAATGGTTTGATAATCAGCAATCGGATCAGCAGCAGTAATATCAATCAAATGCAGTAACAAGCGAGTGCGTTCGATATGACGTAGGAAGTCGTGACCGAGACCAATACCTTGATGAGCTCCAGCAATCAACCCAGGAATGTCAGCAAATACAGTACCATCCCCAGTTGGTTTACGAACCACACCTAAATTCGGAATCAAAGTGGTAAAGGGGTAATTGGCTATCTTGGGTCGTGCCGCTGAGAGTGCTGAAATCAGAGTAGACTTACCAGCATTAGGTAGACCAATAATGCCCACCTCCGCCAGTAACTTCAACTCTAAGCGTAACCTCAATTGCTCTCCTGGTAGTCCAGGTAACGCATGCTCTGGTGCGCGATTGTGATTACTCAGGAAATGCCGATTTCCCAAACCTCCTTTACCACCCTTGGCAACACAAAGCATTTGCCGAGGTTGCACCAAATCCCCCAGCATTTCTCCCGTGTCAGCATTGTAAACAACCGTGCCACAGGGAACTTCAATAATGCGATCGCTACCATTTTTTCCCGTCCGATTATTAGGGCCTCCCCGACCCCCATTCTCAGCTCGAAAGCAATGGGCGTATTTAAAATCTAGCAACGTTTGCAGGTGCTCTATAGCATTCAAAATCACGCTACCCCCCCGACCACCATTACCCCCCGCCGGTCCTCCAGCAGGAACATACTTTTCCCGCCGAAACGCCACAATTCCATCGCCCCCGTTACCAGCGACAACTTCAATTTCTGCTTGGTCGATAAATTGCATAATTAGTTCTTAGTCCTTAGTGTTTTCTTGACACCAGTCAGTTGACCCCATTCTCCTTAATCAATCTAACTACGAATGACCAATGACTAATGACTAGTCACCAATGACTAATGACTAATCACCAATCACCAATTACCAATCACCACTTATAAATAAGATGAAACATCTTCACCACAATCATCGGCTAAATAAGATAAAGCCCGGAAGCGCAAGCCGACTAACTGATCATAGAGAGGATTAAGCTTACACATCGGTGGGATGTGGACGATTTTGTGATTAAATAGCTTCACGTCCCGTTCAAACGGACACTGAGCAGGAATCAGTTTGCACATAAATCGAGCAACACGTGGGTCATTAACATCCATACCATCTAACCAATCCCGTACTGGCTGTAGAATATCCGAATGGGGATGGTCAGAACTTCCTGGTTCTTGAGCTAACGCATCAGCAGAATCCCTTTGCTCAGTTGCCTTATCGTCATAAAGAGTTACCTGCAGTGATTCAAGAGCCTCAACCTTATGACCTAGTGCTTCACAGAACTGGTCTAGAACATCAGCTTCAGTCGCAGAGTACACCCCATCTGCCAAGGCTACCATTACAGCAGTTCGTAGAAAATTCTCTGCCGTTGTGTTATCCTTACCTAAAGCTGCTGCCAGTTCTTCAGGAGTAATCGGTTGATCAAAAGACTGCAAATCAGTACCAGGAGCCAATGTCTCCTGGGTGATTTGAGCCATAACCTCTTGTTCTTCAGGGTCAAAGTGACCATCAGCCCAGGCAACGGCAAATAAACCCCGCAGCCAAGCTGAAATCTGTTCTTCGGTGTAGGTAGCAGTGCTGGAAGTAGCCATAAATACTTAAAATCAATCTCCTAACACTATTTTAGGAGCAATCACAATAACTTAAGCTCCTGAAGGTTGAAGCCTATAGCATCAAACTAGCAATCGGATTAAGAAGCATCGACCACTTGTAATTCTGAGATATTCGTGAATCTAGCAGAATTTAGTCTTTTCTTAATGTCAGTCCTAACCAGTGCTACTGGACAGTTCTTGCTCAAAACTGGAGCCGAAAAGCTGGAAAAAGTTAACGCTAGCAATTGGCTAGATCAGATTTTCAGTATACCCAAGACCCCAGAAATTATAGCAGGGCTAAGTTGTTATGGTTTAGGGGCACTGGCATACATTTTGTTGCTGACGCGGGTAAATCTCAGCGTTGCTGGTCCTTCAGTATCCTTGACTTACGTCTTCTCCGTACTGATGGGCTATTTTTTCTTTAAGGAAACCATCCCCGTTAGCCGTGCCGTGGGGTTGGGTTTGATTATCTGCGGTGTAATGTTGGTAATTTGGAAAAAATCAGTTAGTCATTAGTCATTTGTCAAGACTATGGATGTAAGCCTCTTGTTTACCCGGCTTTTTTAGGGGGGTAATGGGGGGATACCATCCAACCATACAAGCCTTTTACCTACTCAGGACTTACCCACTCAGATCTGTAAAATCAGATCTGTAAAACTGCTGTAATTCCCTATTCCCGGTTCTTTCCAGAGCCGAAGTTCCCTATTGGCTAAAACCTTAATTTCTCGATCAGCTGCGTAAGTCCTACTTGTGATACACACACATAACTTATTCATAAGTTTGACATCGTGAAAACGCGATCGCGAACAACAGGTGGCAATACTGTAAATAATCACTAGTCTAACTATTACGGCAATGGCAATAAAAAATCAACGGAATGAATTAGATTATTTACCTGCTATTAATGTACATTTGCTAGAGCGTAGAATATCTTGTGTAACCGTCCCTAGGATTGTAGACGCCATTCATGCCGCTTGCGTTGAAGACAGAAAAATAACCGTAGCTCACTATAACGTACATAGTTTTAATTTTTCAATGCAGCTCCCATGGTTCTATGAATTTATCCAAAGTGCAGAAATCGCCCATTGTGACGGTATGGGTATATTAAAAGCCCTTCAGTTTATGGGGTACAATTTATCCCTAAAATACCGCGCATCTTACACACTATTAATGCCCAAATTACTGGATAATTTTAACCAAAATAGTTTGTCAATGTTTCTGCTGGGGTCAAAGCCTAAGCATCTAGAAACAGCCCTTAATAACCTTAGACAACAATACCCCAATATTATTGTCGATGGTCATCACGGATATTTTGATAAAGAAGACCCCAGCCAAAATGAAGAGATAATTAATAAAATTAACCAGGCAAAACCTAATATTTTATTAGTAGGCATGGGTATGCCAATTCAAGAAAAATGGATTTGGCAGCATCGTAGTCGTATTAATGTCAATGTGTTCATGCCTTGTGGTGCAGTGATCGACCGATTAGCAGGTTTGGTTCCTGACTGTCCAGAATTTATTTCCAATCTTGGTGGAGAGTGGCTTTATCGTCTATCCCGTGAACCCAAACGTCTCGCAGCTCGCTACTTACTCGGTAATCCAGCCTTTTTCTTTCAACTTGCTCTAGCTAAATTTTATGCACAACCTTTGAGAGTAGAGAAGATGGGGTACATGCTAAATGGACAAAAACACAGTTTAGACGAGCCTGTAAGCCTTCTTTCACCATTACCTCAGGGAATGAACTAGCAAAATCAGGATGTACCTGATGTGTAGCTGTTAGTCAGTTCTAGCCAGTCAACTCAGAATAACTGAGAAAATTAATTTTATTAATTTTGTCTCAGTCATGGTGCAATAACACCATGATCGTGATTCATACCAAGTGATACTAAGTTGCATTCATACTTAGCACTTTCTTCCCATCACCCCATCACTCCCATCACCCCATCACCCCATCACCTTTTGAGGAAGATACTATCTTTGATCCCAACTTAGTATCAATTGCCCATTAGCTACGGTTGACATTTACAAAGCACTTCGTATATTGCAGGTATATTTCCGTATTTTAGAGTGTCGGTTCACTGATCACTATTGACATAGGCAAAATGCTGTGAATACCCTGGCACCATCCCCCCACTAAGCCTGCGGCTAAGCTGGGGGTCTTATGTAGTGTATGGTTGTATCCCAATTGTATAGGCACCACAGAGGTAATTCACCAACCTTCCAAGATCGGGAGAAAGTTTTGGAGTTTCCACAAAGACACTGCTTTCATGATCGATAATTTTTCTGCTTGAGAGTAATAGTGTTACTTTTTCTTCACTAATGGGAATTCTGTCATTAGATAGTCTGAGATTTCTCACTTAGCCAGGGCAATGCTTTTATTGCCCGTTTTCTAATTACTGCTTAGCTATCCTTACTGGGTGCATCTCACTTTTGTAAATGTTCGTAGGGTGCGTTAGGGACGGGCGAGCCCTTATTTTATTGGTAGCCAGTGTTAGGACAATCCGTCCCGTAACGCACCACCTGGTCAAACGGCAAAAATGAGATGCACCCTCCTTACTTGAATAGGAAAATCAGAGTAGTCAGGAAAATATAAATATAGCAAGGCAAACCCAAAACTGGATTAGTTTTTTAGCAGCTTAGCTTCAAGATAGGTCAGATGGATCACACACTAGCCAAGATCATCAGTAAATCAAAATACGTATCATTTGATATCTTTGATACCGCAATTATACGCAATGTTTTAGAGCCAAGTGATGTCTTTACACTGGTTCAAAGGCAGTATGAGTATTGTCATTCCGAGTTATTACCAAATTATCCTAAGCTTAGGCAAAAAGCATAAAAAAAATCTAGGGAAAAACTCTGGAGACGAGAACAAGTGTCAGAAGTTACCTTGGATACCATATTTGAGTGTTTGGTAGAATATTTTGGAGTTAATGACCAAACGGCACAAATACTCAAAAAAATTGAAATAGAAACCGAAAGGGATGTTTGCCGACGTAATGAATTTATTTTTTCGGTCTATAACTATTGCCGAGAAAATCAAAAACAGATTATTTTCATCTCAGATATGTATCTCCTATCGGTGATTAATAAAATTCTTCATGCCGCAGGCTATGATCAGAGTGACAATCTATTTTTGTCTTCTGCTATAGGGAAAACTAAATTTACGGGAGATATTTATCCATATGTTCTTGAACAGCTAGGATGTACCCCAAATGATATCCTTCACATTGGTGATGTTTTGAATGCCAAAGCAAATGGCTTATTAAGTTATTTTTATGAAAATCAAAGAGAGAGAGCTATTAATAATTATTGGTTTCAAAAGGAAAAATTTCATCAGCTTATAACAAAAAAATATATCGATAGTTCATTTTACCTAGCAACCCTTATCAATCAGTATTATAGCAGAAGTCAAAAGTCAGAAGTCAGAAGTCAGAAGTCAAACTCTTGCGCTTACTTAGGTTTGAGACTTTTGTCATGTCCTAACTGCCCTGGCGACTGCTATATTGTGACCCTCAGGATAATCAAACGGGTGCATCTCATATTTGTAAACAAGCAGGGGCGGGGGCGCGGGGAGTCTGGAGATTTTATTATAATTTTTGGCTAATTGCAAAAGTGAGATGCACTCAATCAAACTAGCTGCGAGGAGTAATTTTGCTATAACTTCGGGTTTAATAATTTTGGGATCCTTTTTTTTTGTTTCATGAATTGACTGATATCCCCCTACTAGTATTGAGATTTTATAAATTATTCAGTTAATTCAAATAATCTTATTGGCGTAGGGGCTATATAAAGAGGTTGTTAGCTAATATTTATTCCTTTGAGTACTTACAAATTTGAGTTGGTTTTGGTCCCCTAATTACCCAAGGGTAGCCATGCTTAATCAGTCCCTAAAACTGGTTATTTTTTCAAAAAAATATTGCCAATCATTAGGATTTATAATCAGCAGAAATTTTTCATTTTACATATCATCAGGAGGATATAACCTTGAAACCCTTAGTTAGTGTCGTAATACCTACCTATCGCAGACCAAAGTTAGTTAAACGAGCTGTTCAAAGCGCTCTAGCTCAAACCCTTAGTCAAATCGAAGTCATTGTTGTCATAGATGGTCCGAATGAGGCTACTTGTGCCTCACTCGCAGAAGTGGATGACTCCCGGCTAAGGGTGATTGAACTGCCCACCAATCAAGGTTGCACTGCCGCTCGTAGGGCGGGGATTGCTGCAGCTCAAGCCCCATGGATTGCTCATCTAGATGATGATGACGAATGGATGCCCCAAAAACTTGAACTGCAACTGGAAGCGGCTAATCGTTCCCAATACAAATACCCCATTGTTACCTGTTACCTAATTGCTCGGACTCCCCAAAACGATTCCATTTGGCCGAGAAGAATTCCCTCTAAATCAGAAGAACTGAGTGAATATCTGTTTGTTCGCAATACCTTCTTCCAGGGAGAAGGACTAATTCAAGCTTCAACTATTCTTACATCCAAAGAGTTATTGCAAAAAATCCCCCCCGGAAGCAGCGGTAAAATTCACGAAGATTGGGGCTGGGTGTTACGGGCGACTACTTTGGAAGAGGTAGGAATTGAGTTTGTGACTGAACCATTGTCAGTGTGGTATTTAGGAGAAAACCATCCTAGTATTAGTAGCACTACTAAATGGCGGACTTCATTAAACTGGATTCAAAATTTACAAGAGTTAGTTACACCCCGTGCTTACGCATCCTTTATCTTGACACAGGTAAGTTCAAGAGCTGCCTTCGCTGGTGAGTGGAAGGCATTTTTTCCCCTTCTCTGGGAAGCCATTTGCCATGGCAAACCCCTACCTATGGATATAATTTTGTACTTCGGTATGTGGCTAATCTCTCCCAAGACTCGACGCTGGTTGCGGAATTTACTGACTAAGAATCCTCAGCCATTAACAACTTGAGCAAAACATCAGGTTATATCAAGTCCGTTTTTGTCGTTTGTCATATTTAGTGTTCATAATGTAGTGTTCATAATCCAAGGTTGTTTTGGGTAATGGGTCACGGAAATAGGCAACGGGTAATCGGTAATGGTACAGGAGTAATCGCAATTGCCAATTACCCATTACCTCTTACCTATTACCCACGCCTTACAATAACGATGCTACCGGAGTGGATCTAAAAAATTAATCTAGCAATCTACCCTGCTAGAACCGTCTTCTACGGTTTCGGAGTCTTCGACGTTCCCGATGTCTCGCAATTTCTTTACGTTTGCGTTTTTGTGCAAATGTCTCAAAATGACGATTCTTTTTCATATCGGCAAAGATGCCAGCTTGGGAGACTTTTCGCTTAAATCGACGTAGGGCTGACTCTAACTGCTCATTTTCACCAACCACCACTTGGGTCATTCAATGTCCTCCTGTTTTGATCGCTTCCGTGGTCGAATAACAAGTCATCATTCATCCCATAAGTACAGGACAGGGCAAACCTCTGATTGACTGAGAAAACTCCTACAACTGACGGAAGGTGTTGGCATCTGGCCAGTTTTTAAAACGAATGGCTTATATCTCAAGTCCGTTGAAAATCATAATCTTGCACCTGGATAGCCTGCACTCGTCTATGGCAAAGAAATCCGAATTAAGCCTGCCAAAAGCAGGCTCTCAAATCCTTATTTTTTCCTTACTCCTTGTCAAGTGGACTGTGATGGTGTACCTCCACGCTTCAGCCTGGAGAGTTTGCTACAATATCTCCCTTAAAACTGACTTTAGCTATGAGCCGTGGAATTAATGATATTGTTGGTTAACTCACACACTACAACTAGTGTGATTCTCGATCTGAACACTGCCTATTTGGGTTTTCCTACTTTAGGTCTTAAACGTTCATACTTGTCTGAATCAAAAAGTTTAAGATGCCTTCAATCGACTGATAGACAGCAATCCTACCCACACTAGTATCTTCCAACTAGAGTTCGAGTTTGCTTTACCCTACCAGGATTACTCCCTAAATTCTGACGCGCAGGGTAGAACTAGACAGGGGTAAAACCCCTGCCCTGGGCTCAGACCTGAGAATTGGGTTTTGATTTAGATCAAAGCGAGCTTAGTAGCGACGAGCGCCGAAGTTATCACCTTTGCGACCGCCCCCAAATGAGTTTCTTTTTTCCCGAGGCTTGGCTTTATTGACTTTGAGCTCGCGCCCCATCCATTCAGCTCGATCAAGCTCTTCAATGGCCTTCGCTTCTTCCTCCTCTGTGTTCATTTCCACAAAAGCAAAGCCCCTTAAGCGACCTGTTTCGCGATCGGTGGGCATGTGAATTCGCTTGATTTCGCCATATTCTTCAAACACAGATTTCAGATCCTCTTCTGTCACCTCACGTGCAAGGTTACCAACATAGACAGACATACAATATCTCCAAAATTTGATTTATGTAGAGATAGAAATTTCGGAGGCATGCTTAGCAATATGAAACAGAAGAAACCTGTCAACACTGAAAACAAAAACTGCAACCGATACCTATACTCGCTTTTTATGATAACATAGACATTAACGTGACTAACCTCCTACTTGGGTTGTGCAATTAAGTTGTGCAATTAAGCTGTTGTGGATTTTAATTGCATAGTTGCCAGTTTTGAAAAAACTTTTCATACCCACTCCTCATCTCTCCCTCTCCCCTCACAGCGGTTTCATTATAGCCGCAAATCTCGATAAACCAGGGCAGGTGACCGAATTTGGGACTGAGCTTTTGACGGACGCTATCAGCGTGTCGCTTATCAGCCCATTTGGTGATCACCTTTTGCTGATCAGTAGTCGGACCAAAGTTTTTATCGCTATGTAAATTTTTGTAAATTTTTATGGGATCTGCTTGGAGTAAGGATGGCAAATTTTTTAACTTTTCTTCATGTAGCACCGTTTATTTTTGAAAGAACTTCAATTTGTAATACATTAAGTAATACAGCGGTTGGCCATTGGGTGAGGTACAAATTCTTGGGTTTTAGGGAACTTCGGATCAGGGAACAGGGAAAAAATCCTGAGGTGCGACCCGAAGGCGCGACCCAAGGCCGGGTAACCCGGCCTTGGAGGCGCGCAGCTAATGGGAATTTAATAATTAGATGCGGAAAGCGCACCTATGTACCTTATAGTTATGAAAAACGCTGTATATAAAAACCTCATCCTGAGTGATCATCCCAACTAGAAATACTTAGAATTATTTAACAATTTGCGATTAGCCCTTCGGGCGATAAGGTCAACCCCATTGCAAAATCCTCAAAATTCGTAATCTTTTAGAACTACACAATGTAGTGAGTAATTTTTGTGACAAGATGCTCACAAGTGACCCAAACAGAACCCAAACCACTCGCTATTGCATCAAAACGGGGTAATAAACTTGAATGTTTCTCATAACTGAAGTCACACCGTTCATTTGTACTACTTTCAGCCTCAAACTCTCTTACTGTAAACGATGTAGCGATTGAGTTTCCCAAATATGTACCCATGTAGGTTTTGGCTTGATGCTTGCAATCATGGTACTATGCACAAAAATAGCATTCGCTTCAAATCCTTTCAAATGCTTTTCAGGAGTCGCTTCTAAATGTACCCAGTAGCGGTAGCTTAAAAATGGCTGGAAACCTCTCTAGGCAAGGGTTTTTATGAAATCGCTAAGGGTAACTTCAGTCGTAACCGTCCCAGCCTCCAACGAAGAAATGTGGGTTTCAGTGGCGATTCTGTGGTAAGATTGGGTTTATGAGTGTAGAGATTAACATCCCAGGGATTCAAATTCCTTTGGGAGATTGGGATGCCACCCCAGGGAGTGTAAAAGCGGTGGTAACAGTTTTGAGTGAGCGTTTGGCCTATATAGAAGAGCAACTCAAGCAAAATTCACAAAATTGATCTCGTCCCCCCTCAAGTGACGGTTTTGGTCAGCAAGATTTGTCAAACCCCCAGACTCTCAACAAGAAAAAGACAAAGAAAAAGAAAAAGTCTAGCAGTGATGGCTGATCCGAGAAAACACCACAGCTCTATCCGCTCGAAGCCTGTAGCGAAGTCCATTCCCATGTACCAGATATTGGTCAGCATTGTGGAGAGCAGTTGAGGGGCAACGACCAGCGCACCCTTATCGTGATCAAATCGTTGATATTCCGCCGCTATCGGCCAAGGGAATTGAACATCAACTGCATCAGTTGGAATGCACTTGCTGCGGCAGGAAGAACCGTGCACCACTCCCTGCCGAGGTACCATCATTAGGCTTAGGAGACCGATTAGCGGCAGTGGTTGCAAGGTTTAGTGTAGAACATCGCCAAAGTCACCGGATGGTGAAGTCCTTACTTGCTACAAAGTTTAGTGTTCAGCTTTCCCGTGGGAGCATCAATCGTCTTCGTCACCAGGTGAGTGAGGCGGTCGCAGCTCCAGTGGAACAAGCTCAGCAGTATGTTCAAGGCCAGGGGTTTGTTCATAGTGATGAAACCAGCTTTAGCCAAGGCAATGGTGATGGACTTTTGTATATGTTCCAGGGGTAGAGCCCACGAATAATGCCGCAGAACGTGCCCTACGCACTGCCGTGATTTGGCGGCGAACCAGCTTTGGTTCCCAATCTCAAGCCGGCAGTGAATTCGCGCACGAGAATTTTGACTGTGGTGACATCCCTCAAAGCACAGCACCAAAAAGGGATTAGGGTTATCGGCTCCATCCCTATTACCACAAACTCTGATCAACACTCAAATACCTATGGTGGCGTAAGGCCATGGGACGGTTACCTTCAGTCATAAGTATGAGTAAGGCTATATAGCGTTGATCGCAGTTATGAGGTACAGTCTTTTTTGACGTTGATTCCCTGTTTTGATGCAGCGCATTCCTCTTCCCTCTTCTGATTTCCCAGATCCGCTGTTCCGGTGATCCGCTGTTCCCTAAAATCCCGAAATTTTGTACCTCATAGCTATGATAATTGCTATATACCGCAATTATACGTAATTTTTACGGGTTTTTACCTAATGAAAAAATGTAGAAAAATAGTAAATATATCGAAAAATAATCTAAAGTATTCACACTATAATTAAATCAGACAAATTGATGAATATAAGTAGGTTTCAAAAAAATAGCTATTTTTGAATTAAAGCTAATTAAAGTCAGCAAATTATTTTTGCATAAAGTAAGATCTACTTAGATTTAGCACATGTTTATAGATGAATGAATGAGCAGATATAGATCAGACCTCGCAGCATTAGTATTGTCTTGATGCAAAGCAGGGTAAAGGCATCTTGTCAATACACTGGGGATAGTTCTCAATAAACCCAGCCTTATTGTGCTTGTTGACAAGGGATTTTCCACATATAGTGTTTATTTAATTACAAAAACATTATATATAGGAATCAGCAAATTAGATACGTTTACCCTGTGATTCAAAGCACGAGTGGGGAGGGGCTGCGTGGCTCGATAGTGGTACACAAGTAGTGATTTTAGCACCGGAAATCATGACCAGACCTTAGCCAAATCACTACATCTTTTGAACTTCAATAATATTCTTCACCCGATGACCCCATCATTTCATCATCATCTGTATTATCTGTAGTCTGAATAAGTGAAATAGATATTAGAGATAGGAGTTTTGAATGATTACTTCACCAAAAGTCAGTGTTGTCGTTCCTGCTTATAACGTTCGCTCCTACATTTGGGAAGCGCTAGTCTCTCTTGAGGGTCAGTCTTGTCGAGAATTTGAAGTCCTCATTGTTGACGACGGCTCTACTGATGATACCGCTGAACTGGTTAAACCGTTTTGTCGGCGGGATTCACGCTTTCAGTTATTGCAGAAGTCCAATGGAGGACTCTCATCGGCTCGTAACTATGGCATCCGTCATGCTCGTGGTAGCTACATCGCTCTACTTGATGCAGATGATGTCTACAAGCCGGACAAACTAGCTAACCATGTGGCTGTACTGGATCGTGAACCAGAGGTAGGGGTTGTCTACAGTGCCTCACAAGCAATCCGTGATGATGGAAGTCCCACGATCATGCGTCTGAGTGGTAAGCCAGTTATGTCTGACCCACTCCTAGCGCTACTGTGCAAGAATTTCATTGGTCATGGTTCTAATGGTGTATTCCGAAGCTGTCTAGTGAATGAAGTCGGGGAATTTGACGAAGGGTTACGCAGTTCAGAAGATATAGATTTCTGGTTAAGAATTGCCGCTACGGGACGCTGGCGTTTTCATCGGGAGCCAAAAGTCCTGTGTTGCTACCGAGTTCGTCCTTCTGGACTCTCTTTTAACATAACACAAATGCAGCATTCTCATGAACAGGTACTTAAATCAGCTTATCAACGCTCTCCAGAATTGGTAGAGACAGTATTGCCGACGGCTTACGCCTATATGTATCGCTACCTAGCTCGATTATCCCTAACTGCTGGTGATGCAGCTAAAGCTGTTCACTTTATCAACCAAGCGTTAGCTGCCAATAGCTCAATCTTCTATCGGGATCCGCGATCGCTTCTGACGCTCGTAGCTGTACGTCTGGCACCACTAGCCAAGCTGGTGATTAAGCGATCGCTTGGCTCCGTAGAATACAGAGCAAACAACTAAAAATTTTGTATTAGTCATCAGTCATTGGTCATTGGCCTTTGACGTGCAAGCCTTTTACATGCAAGCCTTTTGTCCCTTCCAAACCTTGCTAACCTAATGAAACTCAGCTCGTTACTCACAAGTGGGTTCTGGACAACATACGGAGCCCTCGGGACACGTCTGCTGGTATTGCTAAGTAACCTGATACTAGCAAGGTTGCTGTTGCCATCTGAATTTGGGGTGATTAGCGTTGCCTATATTTTTTGGTCTTTCCTGAATTTGTTCACCCAAGGCACCATCAACTCTTTTATTGTCTACAAGGGCATTGAAGACCAGCGTTATTTAAATACAACATACACAATTGCTATTGCCAGGGGATTGATGTTGGCAGTGGCAATGGTGGCGATATCTCCCCTAGCGGCTAACTTTTTCGGTGTACCAGACCTGGTATGGATTCTGATCGTGTTCGCCTTTAATCTGGTGGTGGCTTCTATCCAGTCTGTTTATCAGGGAGTACTCACTAGACAGATGAGGTATCGGGAAATAGCCCATGCGACCATAATCGCCTCGTTAGTGCGAGTAGTCTCTACCACTGGTTGCGCCTTTATCGGTTTGAGCTACTGGTCATTTGTAGTGGGAGATGCGGCTTTTTGGTTTATAGAGTATTGGATTAGTCGTCGTCATGTAGAACACAAATTCCGCTTACAGATTGATCCACAGGCTAGCTCAGAAGTCTTGTCGTTCTGTTTTGGTGCCACTGGCTCCAGTTTGGGGTTTTATGTAAATGCCAATGGTGACAACTTTGTCATTGGTAAACTGCTGGGTAATACTAATTTGGGATACTACAACTTTGCTTACCAATTGACCCAGACAATTAACACTGTAATGGGTGAGGTGATTAATCAGGTAGGAATGTCTTCATTCGCCCAGTTAGAGAATGACGAACAGCAGCAAAGTGTTCTAGTCACAATGGTTGAACAAATGGCTTTCCTGGGGGCTCCTCTATACGCCTTATTTTTTTTAGTGGTAGACGATCAGCTCATCTCTATGATATTTGGCCAGAAGTGGGTGCCAGCCTGCCAGGTGATTCCTTGGTTACTTGTGTTTGCTTACTTTAGGCTGATCAATAATTCACTGATTAATATGCTTGCAGCAAAAGGCAGAACTGGGATTAACGCCAAGGTTAACCTTATGATTGCTCCGGTCGCTTTCTTGAGCTTTATCATTGGTGCTGAGCAAACAGGACTAATTGGGGTGGGAATTGCAGTTGCTTTCGTGCTAGGAATTGTCTGGACAGTCTACTGGTGGTGGGTAGGTTGCCGAGCACTAGGTTGGCCATTGATGAAGTTTTTACTTCCGTGCTTTAAAGCTGCTCTGATTGTACTGTTAGCCATTGTCAGTTGTCTAGGTTTACCAACAATCCTGAAGCCCTTCCTATTTATGAGTCTCTATATCGTCTGTATGCGCCTGATCGCTGCCAAACAATTTTTGAGTTACCAGTCTCTACTAGGGAAATTGGCTAATCAGCTGACAAAGTTAGGTAAAAGTCAGTTATAAGCTAATAAATTCAGTAAATTTACTGAATGTTAGGTTAACCGAATTCACTGTTTAATCCGTAATTTTTCTAATCTAAATTAAGGCATTAAATAGGCACAATGTTATTGTAGCTGCTCATATATAGCAGTTATCACTTGAGTAATGGAAAAAGTCATGGATTGTAGGGAGTAGGAATCCCCTCTTCCTTAATCAGGGGGGAAGAAAATTGACTGTACCTCATAAGTATGATAAACGCGATCAAACAATACTGTTATGGAAACGGCAAAACCTTGGGAATATCAATAAAAATAAAAAATGACAAATAACAACCAAAATAACACTATAAACGAACGAAGCTAGTAGATTTGAATCACTCTCATCTAATGAACGTGCTCTAAAACATCAAAGTATGGACTGTTAACTATGACCTCTAGCATACCAGATTTCCACACTAGAAACTTTAAACTGGGTGCCATGTCATTTCCAGAAAAAGTTATTTACTGGGTGATTGTGCTAACACCGCTCTGGTGGTTGTTGGGAATACAAACACTCTTCTACCCAGCGGTAGTTGTTGGTTTCTTAGGAGTCAACTTTGACATTGACAAACTCACTAGAAGATCGATACCCGCCTGTATCTGGGCTTGGTTAGGTATGGCTCTAGTCATGGTCTGGACTGCTACGTTTGGTCTCAATGACGTCGGGTTTGCCTTGCAGAAAATTGCTGCTACGTTCGTAACTTTTTTCAAGAGCTACTGTTTAATTTTTGCCGCACTGCTCCTACCATTTTGGCATGCCATCAGGGTTAAGGTGGTGACCCGTGCTGTAGCTTGGATGGCAACAGGATATTTAGTGACTATCGCCATTGAGATGCTCATGCTGGTAGTGGGATTAGGCAAAGAACCTTTTCTACCGCCCTTAGCCCGTCTAATTCCGGGAGGTGCTTTGAGTTTGCAAGTTACATTTGCTGACTTACAACCTTTTTTTGGTATCCCTTTACCCAGGACAGTTCTTTACACCCCCGACCCCCCCATTGTAGGGGTGTGTTCCATTCTAAGTTTTTTCATCTGCTTGGGTGAAGAAAACCGCCGCTTACGTCAAATATCCGTAGCGGGTTGTTTAACCGCTCTGCTAATTAGTTTTAGTCGTTTATCCTGGGTTTCCTTTGTGATGGCATTGGTGATTACAGCTTGTTTCCGCAGCAGTTTGGCTCGTCAAGGTTCTTTATGGATTGGTTCATTAAGCTCATTACTTTGTGCTCTTTTGGGAGGTCTGACCTTCAGTGATTTAGTGAAAAAGCCCCTAGAAATCTTCAATAGTGCTCGTGCCGAATCCTCTAAAGACCGGGAACTGGTGGTTACTAAAACCCTTGAGGCTTGGCAAGAACGCCCTTTGATGGGATGGGGAATTATACAAGGCTCCGTCAAATGGTTTATCTACGACATTGCTTTGGGTTCCTTTTCAACCTACGCCTCAGTTCTTTATTTGCACGGCATCATTGGCTTTATCTTTTTTATAGGTGCCCTAGGTTCAACCCTTTGGAGTACTTGGATTCCAGCGATTCGTGGTAACTATCATTGCCAGTGGGCATTTGCCAGTCTGGTGGCTTTGTATATGCTTCTCAACGGAACACCCTTGAGCTGGATGGCAGTGTATTTGTGGTATTTTTGGGTCTGGTTAGGGGCAATTCTTGCCGAAATACAGCGAAATGAGCAGTTTGTCTCTCGATGGGAGCAGTTATCTAGAACTTGAAAATGTTTGATTGAAAATTAAAAATCAAAAAAATAGACTTTTATTTATTTTTTGAAAATTAGTTATTAGTTCTTATTTATGAAAATTGCTATTGATTAAATTAATCATTATATAAATTAAAAATTGACACAAGATTGTATTAGGAATATATCTTATGAAAAAAGTAGTTGCGATCCTGAATAGACATTGGATACTTTTATTAGTTTTTAATTCTTTGGTGCTTGCAGCTAGCTTTGGAGCCTTTTCTTTATTAAAGCCTTTTTGGATTGCTAAAGCACAGCTAATTCTACCGGAAACAGGCAAGTTACAAGCTAGTTTAGGAACCCTTGGGTCATTAACTAAGGGGGATTCTGAATTGTCAGCGAAGAGTCATCCTCTGAATATGCAGGCATCTATTCTCAAAAGTGATGCTTTGATGAGGCGCTTGTTGGAGTCTGACCCAGAGAAAACGGATTTTCAAAGGTTAGTTCAATACAAGCAGTTGTTCGCGGTATCTCCTCACCAGGAATCGACGACCATCTGGTTGAATGCGACTGGGGCTAGTCCAGAATTAGCAAGAGATCGAGTCAGGGCACTGATCAGTGCGTATCAGGAGCGCCTGAATGAACTGCGTCAAGCAGATGGTACCACTAGGGTTGAGTTTAATAAGAAAGCGCTCGACCGAGCTAAGCAAAAATTGGATCAGTCTCAGGAGGCATTAGCAAAGTTTCAGGAATCCTCTGGTTTAGTGAATAGCGAAGCCCAAACTGAAGGACTGGTGAGGGCAATTACTGATCTGAGTATTAGCCAAGCTCAGGCTCAAGCTGAAGCTCAAGCTAGTCAACATCAGCTTCAAATCCTATCGACTCGTTTGGGTCTTACTCCTAAGCAAGCAATCCGCTCTCTAGGTCTAGCAGAAAACCGGGATTACCAGTTTGTGCGGCAGCAGTTGACTGAACTGGAAGCGACTTTGGTCAAAGCTCAAGCTACTTATACTTATGCTCATCCTGAGATCCAAAATCTGCTGCTACAACGTGAGCAGTTGCAGCAGCAGATTCAACAGTACATCTTTCTAGCAGCTGGTGATACGTTAGTAGACCCGACGCTAACTGATAGTGCTCAAGGAAGAGCAATGTTAATCCAGCAACTGATTCTGGCGGAAAGTGCTGCTAGTGGTCAACAACAACAAGCGGAGCAATTACAGCAGCAGATTGACCAGATGAAAAATACTTTAACGGTGATTCCTGTCCATCAGTCTAGGCTGCTGGAACTAACGCGACAGTACGATGTGGCTGCGGGAGTCTATAACGGTTTAGTTGCTCAAATGGAGCAAGTCAATCTTGATGCGTTTAGTGCTTATCCCAATGTACAGGTGCTTGACCCTCCCACTGTTGACGAGAAGCCTGCTGGTCCGAAGAAGTTGTTAATCATAGCTAATGGTTTTCTGGCATCGGCAGTGGGTAGTATAGCGCTGGTATTGCTTCTAGAACGGCGCAACCCACTGCTGAGTCCCAAAGACCTACAGGCAATCAAGTTCCCGATGGTGGTCAATATCCCTCATCTGAGGCACGCTGGTATGGGATTAGAGCTGGGTACAGAAACGGATGTAGAGTTTCAGCGACTAGCATCGGTGATTAGCTTACGCTCTGGGGAGGACCGTCGCATCTTGATTACTAGCGCGATGGTCTCAGAAGGCAAAACTACTGTCACTCTGGGATTGGCGACAGCTCTGGTAGATTTAGGGTTTCGGGTCTTGGTAGTGGATGGAGATTTCCGACAGGCAACCCTTTCTCAGCGCTTGGGTCATCACCATGACCCCCTCAAACCCGGACAGCCGGTGAAGATCCAACCGAGTCTTGACTTACTGCCTACCTCCCACAAAAAAGGCAAAATTGTGGAGCTGGTGACCCAGGGTAAATTTGAGCAGAGCCTAGCTACTGCGGAGGAATCGGGTGACTATGACTATGTTTTGATTGACAGTGCTCCAGTCAGTATGACCAGTGAAACTGCCCTGATGGCTGCTGTCATCGGTAATTTGTTGTTTGTTGTTCGACCTGAGATTAGTAAGCGTGACTTTGTCAGTGACAGCTTGGAACAACTGGCTCAGCACAATGCTCAACTGTTGGGTTTGGTGGTGAATGGGGTAGAAACTAAGTCCAAACCCTACTTATACAGATCTAGTGATAGTTTAGTAGACCTCTTGCAAAAGTAGCGATCGCTAAATTTTTTCTTTGTCCTTCGGACAGGCTTCGCCAACAAACAAAGTTCGTAGTTGTATATAGCAGCAATTAAATTAAAGCGCAAACCAAATCTTTTTCTT
>NZ_JAAHFZ010000021.1:0-119381 GCF_010672795.1 Moorena sp. SIO1G6 | reverse complement strand
AGATTAGCGATCGCACTCTTATACACACTTAACTCTTTTTGTCAATTTAGGGCGATCGCCTCTCTATGCACACTTGACTCTTTTTGTCAAGTTTTATGTTAAGAAAGATGTTTATAAAGCATAGCTTGTTAAGGGGGGTTAGGGGGGATCCCTCTCCAGTGCTGCAATGGGATCCCCCTCCCGTCCCCCTTAATAAGGGGGAAGCTTGAGAATGGTTCGATTCCCCTTCAGAAGTGCTATGGATCGATCCTCCTCCAAAAGTTCCCCCCTTGTTAAGGGGGGTTAGGGGGGATCCTTCTCCAGAAGTGCTATGGATAGATCCCCCTCCAGAAGTTCCCCCCTTGTTAAGGGGGGTTAGGGGGGATCCATCCACCATTAACTTACACAACTTCTGGGTCAAAAACGGTTGTCCCCCCGTCCAGTTCAATATCTCAGCTAACACCTGTTCAGGATTATCCACTTTCCCTACCAAACCAGGGAGCAGTGGTGCTTTCGCTTCCTCAACGGTAAAGCCAGTCAGGTCAATATCCCGACCAATATTAAAGGGAGTGCGCTGTCTATCCTGAATCAAATCCGCTGGAGTTGCTACTCCCAGCAAGCAAAAATTCAGCCGATTGTAGGCAGGATTTTCGGCTCTTTGGTTATAACAACTGCGAATAAAGGCAAAGAAATCATCTTTAAACTCTACCTTAATAATACTGTCAATTTCATCCAGAAAAATCACAATATTTTCTGGAATATATGACAACAGCACCTCTTCAATAAACTCACCCAACCACATTACTGGCGAGAGTTGCTTGCGCTCTCGTAACCAAGGTAAAATCTTGAATTTATCTGAGAGCTTAAAACTATTTACCAGACTCTTAATTAAGCTAGCATACCATTGCTCTGAGGTTACAAAATTGCCAATTTGGGTAACATCAACAGAAGCACAAGCTACTCCCGCCTCTATTAGTCTTTGCATGGTTTTTACCCGCAAACTAGATTTACCCATCTGTCGCGAGTTCAGCACATAACAAAATTCCCCAGCCATCAAAGCATCAAAAATTTCCGTATCAGCTTTTCTGACTGCATAAGTAGCAGCATCGTTAGGTAAACTTCCGCCAACTTGATAGATTGTTGATTGGTTGGTCATGATTGGGAAGGGAGTAGGGAATCGGGAATCGGGAATCGGGAATCGGGAATCGGGAATCGGGAATACTATAAAATCCTGTCACTAAAATACTGACGATACAAATTATATCTCGGAATACAATCATTACCGATTGCTCTGACTAATCCCAGACTTTCTAACAGATAGGTTTCTTTATAATCCAGGCGCACTGCTTGAGTAGTTGTCAGTAATTTTTTGAAAGCGTTTAGTAAATCGGGATGGAGCATGAGATTATTTAAAAGTTCTCGCAAATGATGGCGATAAATCCCTGATTCTGTCGGGGCGGTTTCTAACAGATGCTCCATGGTGATGTTGCTATTTTTGCTAATAGTAGAGAAAGCTAACTGTAATAAATAAGGATGTCCCCCTACCATGCTCATTAATTTGTGTACTGAATTAACGGATAAATTTAAGCCATAAAATTTCGCCAAATCCTGAACTTGATTCAAAGTAAAATCAGTTAAATCTACAGGATATCCTACATTAAAAGGCGACTTATTGATAGCCAATTCAATATAAACTTCCGTAGCATAAACCACTATCAATCGCAGTCTTTTCCAAATATCATAAAACTGGCCATTTTCATGCCAACTACGCAGCAAAGTAAGAAAACCTTCAGCAACTTGTTGATGAGGAAAAACTCGCTCCAGGTTATCGAGACATAAAACCAAAGGACTCTCTGAAGAAAACAACAAATGCTGTTCAAAGTAGGTGCTACACTTTACTTCACTAGTAAAAAAACTATCCTGCCAATAATTTTGCAACTCATTGGGCAATTTCAATTTTTGAGCAACCCGCACACAAAAAGACTGTAAAAATATATCCAAATCATGGCAAGGGAATTCATTCAGATTCAAATAAACCGTGCGATAACCCTTAGATTTAGCATAATCAAGAATCCGATGACTGAGTAAGGTTTTCCCCATCAGCTTCGGTGCTTTAATCCGAATTAGCGCCCCTGGTTGTAAACTCTTTTGATAACACTCAGTATCTTGGGGACGTTCTATATAAAAGTCTCCAACTTGAGCGGTTGTCTGTTGTTGATTATTAGTGCTACTTGTGTTATTATAGTTGCTATTATTATTTGGTAATTCAATACCGAGTAATGTGAAAAATTCTGGTATAGACTGAGGGCGATCGCTAGCCACCAAGTTCATGCCATGGAGAATGGCTCGATTTATGCGATCGCTAATCTGGGGATTAAAATCCTTTGGTGGTGGTAATACAACTCCATCAGCCCGATCCTCAGCGGCTACTGGTTTCTTTCCAGTTAAAAGCACATACAAGGTAGCGGCCAAAGCATAGACATCGGTGTAGGGACCCTGTTGCCCTCGCCACTCATATTGTTCCAGAGGAGCATAGCCAGGAGTCCGCCCACACAGATGAGTTTGGGTAACCCCAGGGACAAACTTAGTAGCAATACCCAAATCAATCAACACCGCACCAGAACCATCTTTCCGGACCATGATGTTATGAGGTTTAACATCCCGATGGAGCAATCCTTGCTGATGAATGTCCCAGAGGGCGCTACCAATTTGCTGGATGTAGAGCAAGGCTTGTTGTTCTGAAAGCACACCCTGCCGTTTCACCAGATCCGACAAGGTTTCCCCATCGATGTATTCCATGATTAGGCAGGGTAGTTCACCTTCTCGGATGATTTCTTCTGATAAACGGACTAGATGAGGATTCCCACGGCTACATTGGGCTAACTTTACCGCTTCGTTGGCAAAAATTTTCCAATATTCTAATAAATTATCTTGGCGGAGTACATGATTAAGGATAGTTTTAATAACGATGCGATCGCCTGTTTTAGTTCGGGCTAAATACGTAATACCCAGCCCACCTTGTCCTAGTTTTTTTTCGATGGTGTACTTACCGTTTTGTAGCCGATAACCACGGGGCCAGGTAATATTACTTACGCGGTTGCTGTGGTTAGGTGGCTGAGTAGTTGAGGGAGGTTTGTAAGGAGCATAAGGCTCTGCCACATTAACAGCTATTGGTTGTGTGATGCTGCTATGACCAATTTTAGGGGAATTAAACCAGCGTTTAACCGCATTATTTAACCGCTGCTTTAATTTCCCACACACTGACCGATGCTTATTAGTTTTCATGGGAGATGCCCAACCTATCCAGGATATTAATTTCGGTAGGGTTTATCGTAAGCCTATGGGCTACGCGCACGCTACGCGAACAGCTATCAGCGTGTCGCGTATCAGCTGAGTGCTTACGGTTTGTTTTTCCACACAAATAATTCTAGCGTTTTTAATAATTATCAAAGCCATTTGATTTACTTCACCTTACTTCATACTCCTACTCCCTAGGTAAGCAATAAGCTATCAGCATATCTAGCAAATGCACACTATGGGCAATTTTTTCTTGCGCTTACCCTAGAATGCGATCGCGTCCATATACCATTTACCGATCCGTATCTGTCGCTCTGTAGGCTTACTAGGATTCGGGTGCGGAAAGTAGGATAGACTGACCACTGACCGCTGCAAGACAAGGACAAAGTATTATGAATATCTCGCCCAAACGACTTGAAGAAATCAAAACTATTCCTGACTCTGCCATTGATACTTCAGATATATCTGAGTTAGACGATCATTTCTGGAAAAATGCCAAAATAGTTAAACCAATTACCAAAAATTTTGGGTTTCAATCCCCGTCTTCTACGAGAATTAAAGAATAAAAGTAGGGTGGGCAAAGTAAGATAATCATTAATACTCAAAACCATCAAACGGTTTTTGCCCACCCGACAAGATTATCCCATATAGGTTATAAAAGTTATAAAACCCAATTAAACCAATATAGCACTACGCACTATGGTGTTTGACAAATGAATAAAAATTAAAATCGCTCAATCCCTTGATTAGTAAGCTTTTTTCTTCACTATTGCCTCTTGCCTATTGCCTCTTGCCTGGCGCGTAGCCCTATACCTACCACCATCTGTGTGATCTAAATCCGCACTTCTCGCTAACGTTCTTAATTACCAAGAGAGGTTAGGATTTGGATAATTAATTTAAGGAGTGAACGGTGTTCAGTAGTAGTAATAGTTCCAATTGGCAGTGGTATTTGTCCAAGCAGCTAACCCCCTTGATCGGAGATTTAAGCAGAGTCAAATCTAATCCTATCGATCTCAAGACTATTGTAGTTAGTACCTTAATCGGGCTTTTGCTCAATTCTCTACCATGGTTACCAGCTGCTAGAGCTGAAACGGTGCAGCTAGGAGTAGTTAAAAGTCGGGATAATCAAGGGCATTGGTCTGGAATTACCGAACGCTTGCATTCAATTGGAGTTAACTACTGTATTGTTGACTTGACTGAAGTTAAGAAAGCCTCTGACTTCCATAACACTAACTTGCTATTTTTGCCCAATGTCGAGTTCCTCCACCCAAAACAATTCCAAGCGTTACAGGAGTGGATTGCACAAGGAGGAAAAGTTATTGTCAGCGGTCCGACTGGGTTACTTTCCAAACCTGACATCCGCAAACAATTGCGTGAGCTTTTGGGTGCCTATTGGGGGTTTGCGATGACCCAACCCTCTATCCTCCACCCTTCCCCAGACAGTAACCAAACATGGGTGCAGGATACTGGAATTACAGGTATCATTCAGGGTGGCACTCTGATTCCTACTGATCTTAATTCCACTACTGTTGCGGTCTGGAGTCAGGTTGACAAGCCCCCTGCTGTAGTAACCTCTAATAATGCTACCTTTTTTGGTTGGCGCTGGGGTATCGATCGCGTAGCTCCGGCGGAAGTTGATAGTGCTTGGTTACGAGCGGCTCTTGGTCGCTATGATGTCCAAGTCACTGATGTCAATGTCACTGATGCCCAACTCACTAGTGATTCATCTACATCTTCTCAATCCTCTGATCACTCACCACAGAATTGTGGGGATATTGATACTACTATTGCCCAGAAACAGGTGGAAACAGAAGATGCAGAGTCTGGCAATAACACAGATGCTTCAGCCAAGCCTACCAATTCCCGATTAGCCCCATCACCCAAGCCAGCAAAAGCGCCACCACCAAGATATAGAAGACGAATTCTAACCCTAAAGCAAGCTACTGCGATGGAGCGGGAGTTGGAAAATCTGATTGGTCGGTTTGAAAGTGCTTTGCTAAGAGCCGATGCAGCTAACAGTAATCTGAATTTATCGACAGGCGCTGCTATCGAACAATTTGTCACTGCTGGTGCTAAGCAAGTGTCGGAAACCTCTGAGGAAACAACGGATGAAACTGACTCAGCTACTTACTCAGCTATTGAGGCATTGAATCAGGCCAGAGTGGGTTTGGAAAATTATCGTCGAGCAGTGGCTCGCAGGGAGTATCAAAAGGCTAGTCAGCTGTGGATGACAGCACGAAATACCCTGTGGGAAAACTACCCAATTGATCGTAAACTAGCCCAGTCAGAGATTCGAGCAATTTGGCTAGACCGGGGTACTATTGTTAAGGCGAAGTCTGAAAAAGATTTAGCTAAGATTTTTGACAAATTGGCTACAGCTGGTTTTCACACCATCTTTTTTGAAACGGTTAACGCTAGTTATACGATTTACCCGAGTGCGATCGCACCAGAGCAAAATCCCTTGGTTGAAGGATGGGATCCCCTAGAAGCAGCAGTCAAGTTAGCCCATGAACGAGGGATGGAATTGCACGCTTGGGTTTGGATGTTTGCTGCAGCTAACCAGCGTCACAATGCGGTTTTAGATCAACCAGCAGACTATCTCGGACCAGTGCTATCCAAGAATCCAGACTGGGCAATCTTGGATAACGAAAAACGTGTGTTTCACAAAAGAACTAGAAAGGCATTTCTTGACCCGGCTAATCCGGAAGTGCGGGATTATCTAACTAAGCTATTGGAAGAGATAGCCAGCCGCTATGAAGTGGATGGGATTCAACTCGACTATATTCGCTACCCGTTTCAAGACCCCAAAGCTGGTCATACCTTTGGCTATGGTAAGGCAGCCCGTGAACAGTTTCAGGAATTGACCGGTGTTGACCCCATTGAGATTGACCCAAGGAATCAGAAGTTATGGCGACAGTGGACAGATTTCCGTATAAAGCAAATTGACACTTTAGTCAAGTCAGTGTCACAGATGCTGCGCCAGAAACGTCCCGACTTGATTATATCTGCTGCTGTATTTCCCATGCCTCGGGAAGACCGATTGCAAAAAATCCAACAAAACTGGGAAGATTGGGCATCTCGGGGTGAGATTGACCTGATGGTACCGATGACTTATGCATTGGAAACGGAAGAGTTACAGAAATTAGCCCAGCCATGGCTAAAAAAATCATCCCTCAGCTCAGCGTTAGTTTTGCCAGGGATTCGTCTATTGAATTTACCCGATATTGTAGCTGTTGACCAAATCCAACTGCTGCGAGATTTACCAGCTCCTGGCTATGCCCTATTTGCAGTAGAAAATCTCAATGATAATCTCAGGGGTATCTTGACACGCACTCAAGGAGAACAAGAGGCTACCACTGAAATACAAGTACCTTACCGTCAACCGTTCCTAACTGCAGCAGAACGTTATCAGGCTCTGCAACAGGAATGGAGTTTTATGTTGGCAAATAATCAAATCGTGATTGGAGAACCAGACCTTTCAGACTGGGGACAACAAGCCGATACCCTCTCCCTATTGCTGAATCGACTAGCGGACAAGCCATCCATGATGAGCTTGTTATCAGCACAATTGTCCATGTCATCCTTCCGTACTCGCTTTCAGACGTGGATGTTTGGACAATCGGTTGAGCAACCCTATCAAGTCCAGGTATGGGACAACCGTCTGGAAGCAATCCAACGATTATTGCACTATGGTGAGCGGACCCTCAAAAATCGACCATTAGCTGGCAGGGAAACGGCCACCAATGAAGTGGACATCACTAAAGGTCTCGATCCATAGACGAGCACCACAAGATAGTGGGTTATCTGGATTATAGACAATCCGACACGGACCAAGGATTTCTACCTGGTTGCCGTATATATTGTTGCCGCTTCGTTTTACGGAAATCACTGGCTTCCGTTCTTCGGGGCTTTTGTGGATATTCGAGCCAATGTTATTGCGGTTGACATTGATCTTAGCTAAAGCCGGAGGACGATTAGTGCGCCATTTGCCTTTTGGTCCTCTAGTGCCCTTGGTGATTTGGGGGAGATTGTTGAACAAGGGAATAATCCAGAATTTCCCACTTTTATAGGCACCCCGAACCCGACCCTTCTCTAGAAGTTGGCGCAATCGCCGAGAAGAAATACCTAAGAGAGATGCTGCTTCGGTAGTACAAACGCACTTGTTCATTTGTCGGTTTTATTTAAATCTTCCTATAACAGTATTATATAGGATAAATGAATCATTGACAAGTTCTAGTAAAAAAAATCTCTTCCGAAGTAAATATTGAGTGAAATAACCTCAGTTTGATGTCATAAATTGGCGATTTTTTTGAGGAGAGAGCAGAACAGACTCAAAGCTTTTAATTCCTGGATAAAGTTGGTTATCTCGAAGTGAGGTTGAAATAGCGATCGCGTTGAATTTATGCTTTTTTGTGCTTATAAAATGACTAGAGTAAAGTAGGAAAAATCTCAAAAATTTGGCGGTGGAACATCCCGTCAGCAATAGATTAAGCTGGTTGTATTGTCAGGGGATAGCCTGGGTCTACTTCAATCCCATACTCGACACGACCCTGCTTTTTGAAGGGGGTTAGGGTACAGTGTTAGAAATGTTAGCAACTAAAAGATATCTAGTTTAGATGAGTAAAGCTTTTGCTGCTTGGTTTAGCTGGGTTATACCTGTAGCAGCAACTTTCTTGGCAACGAGCTTAACTGCACCGGTAGCCAGAGCACAAAACCTGTACAATCCGCAGCCGATTTCCCATAGCAAAGAAATTGTTGACACCCTGACTCAAAAAGATATTCCGATCGGGGACGGTGGCTTTGCCCGAGACTATGTAGTAAATCTTGATGCGGGAGACCAAGTTGCCATCGACCTGATCTCAGACAACTTTGACACGATGATCTCTGTGATTGCTTCTGATGGTTCTACGGTAGCGGAAAATGATGATGGACCAGATGGGAGTACTAACTCCTTGTTATTTGCTCGCATCACTGAGACAGATGAGTACATTATCAGGGTGCGTGCCTTTGGCTCAACGGGCGGTGGCACGTTCAGATTAAAGATAACCCGACTTAAACCAATTTAGGGGGTTAGTGGTCGAGTCGGTAAGTACTCGATTAACCAACAGGTCGTCTTTGCCAAAGAATTAGCGAAAGAATTAGTTAAGGATGAGGGTCAGTAAGCACAGAAACAGGGCTTCTGTCCATTCCACCACTGCTCCGTAAGTGTCTCCAGTATGTCCCCCCAGCTGGCGGTGGAACCAGCCGCCAGTCAGTAGAGCGATCGCACATCCTCCGATGGCCATGGTTAAGGAGAACCAAGCATTTGTCGGGTCAAGCAACACTGGCACTATAGATAAACTTAAGACAACGAATAATCCCAAGAGAATATCTTGGGGAATACGTATCCATGGTTTGTGAAATGCTCCTTTACCGGTGGGTCTGAGATAGGGATAAAATGCGATCGCTACTACTTGTCCCCAGCGTCCCCAAGCAGCTGCTCCCATCAAAGCTGCCCACCGATAAGCCCCGATATCAGTTAGGGCAGCTGTTTTTAACAGTAATAGAGTACAGGCTGCCATTGCCCCAAACGCTCCTGTAGCACTATCTGCCATCACATCTAAACGGCGCTGGGGATCTGGAACTGCTAAACCATCCGCTGTGTCTATCACCCCATCTAAGTGTAATCCTCCAGTCAGGGCAAGCCAGCTGACCACAACTACAGCAGAGCGAGTGAATACTGGCATCCCCAACTGTTGCAATAAAGTATCTAATATTACCAGTATCCCCCCAATCAGCAATCCAATCATCGGTGCCCAACGGGCAATGCCCCGAAACTCCATCCCCCAGCTAGCTGGTAGGGGAATACAGGTATAAAAAGTTACAGCACTGCTCATTGAACAGAAAAGTTGACGTCCCCATTGTTTAAATTGTTGTCCGGTAAAATACTTCATGGGTTACTGCTGTTACTGAAATTGATCAGAGTGGGAGAGTTTGAGAGGGAAAATTCATCCCCGACCTAAGAGGACGGGGTATTCTTTTCCCTCTCAAATAGTGTTAATATAAAAAGTAAGGGTCTCAAAAAAAACTGGGTATTGACCCCACTCAGCTACCGACCGTGCGGGGGAAAGTCACGCCCAGGTCGAGAACAGCAACGAGCGTTGTTGTGCAAAGGATACCCCATCCCTCTTCAGGGTGGGGAGGTTCAACTAATCAATTAACCTGGGGGAGCGATAAGACCCGCGCTATATCTGATCTTGTTAGCGCCGGGATACATGGACTCCCCCAGGTTAATTGAGGGGGTTAAACACCCCCTCAATTAACAACATTTAACAGTAGCGCTACAGCCAGTAAATCCTCTAGAATATTAGGATGTTGACTCTGAACTATCGCTACCGAATCTACCCAGACGCCACTCAAGAACAAAGATTAATTGAGTCGATGGAAATTTGTCGCAGTGCTTACAACTATGCGTTGCGGGAGATCAAAGATTGGTGTGATAGTCGCAAATGCTTGATAGACAGATGCTCTCTTGAAAAAGAGTACATCATTTCATCTGAAGCAAAGTTTCCTAACGAAATTAATCAACTGAACAACCTGCCCAACGCTAAGAAAGAATTTCCCAGGCTCAAGGAGGTTCCTTCTCAAGTTCTTCAGCAAGCTATCAAGCAGTTGCACAAAGGTTGGGAGTACTTTCAGTCCCGTGGTTTTGGCTTTCCACGGTTCAAAAAGCATGGGCAGTTCAAGTCTTTGCTGTTCCCTCAGTTTAAAGACAATCCGGTTACGGACTTGCACATCAAATTGCCCAAGATAGGACTGATTCCAATTAACTTGCATCGCCCAATCCCTAACGGGTTTGTGGTCAAGCAAGTGAGAATCATACGGAAAGCTGACCGATGGTATGCATCTATCAACATTCAATGTGATGTCAGTGTTCCAGACCCTATGCCACATGGTCATCCCATTGGCGTCGATGTCGGGCTGGAAAAATTCTTAGCAACAAGTGATGGTGCTCTCGTCAAGCCGCCGAAGTTTTTTAAGACCCGGCAAAGTAGGCTGAAAGTGCTGCAACGTAGGTTGTCTAGAAAGCAGAAACGGTCTAAGAATTACGAGAAACAGCGGATGCAGATTGCTAGACTTCACCACAAAATTGATAACACTCGGAAGGACTTTCACTTCAAACAAGCTCATGCTCTTTGTGATGCTGGAGATATGATCTTCATGGAAGATTTGGACTATCAAACTAGTGCCAAAGGGATGTTGGGTAAGTATATGCTTGATGCTGGGTTTGGACAATTCCGAACCATCGTTAAGTATGTGTGCTGGAAGCGTGGAAAGTTTTTTGGTGAAGTAGATGCCAGGAGGACTTCTCAACAGTGTCCTGAGTGTGGTGGGCAAGTCAAAAAAGACTTGAGTGTTAGAGTTCACAATTGCCCTGATTGTGGGTATAAAACCGATAGGGATGTAGCTAGCGGTCAAGTCATAAAAAATAGAGGGATACAACTGATCAGTACCGATGGACAGTCGGGAATCGAAATTGCCTGTGCAGTCGGTCTACCGGGGGTTGGGGCAACCCAATCTAGGTCAGAGGCGAAACCCCACAAGGGAGCAACCAGGAAATCCTTGAAGTGATTCTTGGAAGCCCGCGCTGTATGCGTAGCATCAGCGCCGGGAGGATGTCACTGAATTTTCCTTTGAGCACCATCGAAAGATTGGGATAGTATGGTGTCATAAGCTGTTGTTATAAGCAGCAAGTTACTCCACCCTATGGGTTAGGTCTCAACAGCAACGGGCTGCCAATCTAGTTAGTTCGTTCCGACCAAAACGGCTCAATCAACATTCCTTGGTAGAAGCGATGCAGCGCCAACAACGGGGAGGCAGTGCGGCCAAAGGGGGTCTCCCCTATGAGCAACTGCCGTGGTTTCCACGGGGCTGACAAGGTGCTCGAATGTGCTCCACACGGCCCCTGGCTATAGCGCGACTGCATCAATAAAAAGTAGTTGGCAATGGGTTGACCCCATTTGGGATATAAGCTGTTGGTGTTCACTCAATAAGGGTAAAACCTTAAACAGGAGTAATCTAGTTGACTAGATTTGACGAGTTTACTGTGAACTATTTAAAGATAAACACCTAACAGAGATTATCCCCTGCATCTATTGGAATTATCTCTTGCTGCTTACTAGGCACCCTTACACCCTTAAACGCTTGTAGGTTTACACGCTTATACGCTTGTATTAACCATTAAGCATGCTTAGATTAGGTATTAAGTACGATAACCATTAACCTTTATTGTTGGTTTTAACCCGTTGCCGTAGCTATGTTCTCATCAATTGGTTTAACCTTTAGGGTTGCCTCGCCAATCAATTAAATATACCAGTTGCATGTCAATATCAGCCCTGAAAAGCATTATAGGCTTTTATCCATGAGTCACCACCAATCTCGACACCAACTCCCAGCTCCTTGCATCATTGAAACTGGCATTATCATCAACAAGCGAGATATGAAACGCTTGCTTGGTGATTTAGGTTGCGTCCGTTACATCCACACTCTCGATGGTCAACTAAAGAACCAGGGGGAAGGGTTAGTTCAGGAAGTATTTGCTGATCCCCATTGCTCGACCCTGATTGCCAATCGGACACTTTACATCAATGTCCATAGTTTTGACTATTTACAACTGAGTCAGTCTCCAACCCAAGAAGCATACTTTGACCTAATTAATGAAAATCGTCAGTTGCGGCTGATTCCGCTGTTGAATCCCTTGCAACAAGAGTGTGTTGATCAACTTCAGGCGGAAGCCCTTGAAGCTATGGTCACACAGGTTCTAAGCGCGAAATGGGATGTGCAAATTGATGATGATGCAGATAGTCCTTTTTAGCTTAGAAGGTTAGAAGGTTAGAAGGTTACAGGTTGATTAATGAAATTCAAGGGTATAAGTATTGGCTTGCTCCAAGTTGGATGCATCTAATACAAAATATCGAAGACGCAAGAGTTTAACCTGGGTTAACCGAATTAGAAGCTATGGTCTAGTTAACGATATTTCAAGACCTAGATCAACTTGAATCAACAGAAAATTAATTTTTCATTTCAATGTCAGGCTTCCTGTAGCCACACTAAGGCAAGAGCTGGGGTGTTTGTGACCCCCCATGGTGTGGTGGAAACTCCCAGGTTTATGCCAGTAGGCACCCTAGCAACGGTAAAAACTCTAACACCAGCCCAGTTAGAGGTAGCTGGGGCGCAAATGGTTTTGGCTAATACCTATCATCTCCATCTGCAACCGGGAGAAGCCATCATTAAACAAGCCGGTGGTCTGCATCGATTTATGGGTTGGCACGGACCAATCTTAACTGATTCTGGTGGCTTTCAGGTGTTTAGCTTAAGCCAGCTCCGTACTATTACTGAAGAGGGGGTGAGGTTTCGATCTCCTCGGGATGGGCGGATGATTGATCTAACCCCAGAACGGTGTATGGAAATTCAGCATGCCTTGGGAGCAGATGTGATCATGGCATTTGATGAGTGTCCCCCCTATCCAGCTGAGCGAACTGAGGTAGAATTAGCAACTCAACGAACCTATCGCTGGCTCAAACGCTGTATTGTTGCCCACAATCGCCCTGAACAACAAGCTTTGTTTGGTATAGTTCAGGGTGGGGTGTACCTAGATTTGCGTCAAAGGGCTGCCGAATCCTTGGTCGAGCTGGACTTACCAGGTTATGCCATTGGTGGTGTCAGTGTGGGGGAACCGCCTGAATTGATTCACCAAATTGTCCAGACAACCGCTCCATTACTGCCATGGCATAAGCCTCGTTATCTGATGGGGGTCGGTACCTACAGGGAAATGGTTTTAGCGATCGCATCTGGCATAGACTTGTTTGATTGCGTTATTCCCACTCGCCTGGGACGTCATGGTAGCGCCTTAGTCCAGGGGGAACGCTGGAACTTGAAAAACGCCCAGTTTCGGGAAGATTTTTCCCCCTTAGATGCCAGTTGTCCTTGCTATTGCTGTCAGAATTTCAGTCGTGCTTATCTGAACCATTTAGTGCGATCGCGTGAATCTCTAGGCTATATGTTACTCTCTCACCACAATGTGACTGAGCTAATTCGGTTTACTCAAGCGATCAGGGCAGCCATCTTAAGTGATCAATTCACTACACAATTTGCTCAATGGCTGTTCACTTCATGTTAAGATACATGTCAATTATTAAATCTGTGTTGGAAAGGAAGATTTAAGATATGGAAGCTGCACTCCTGTTAGGAACATTACCCGAAGCTTACTCTATTTTTGGTCCAGTGGTGGACGTTCTACCAGTCATCCCTGTGTTCTTCTTGCTGCTAGCCTTTGTCTGGCAAGCCGCCGTGGGCTTCCGGTAAACTTCTCCCCCGCTAGAAAACCGGTTTGGCTCTAGGGGTTGGTTTGATCAGAAAATATCTACAAATTTAGACATATCTACCAAAAAGCTCTAGGTTGTGTCAGAAAGGAGTAGTACAAACCCGACGGATGAATCCGGGGGAAAGTAACCTCACTACCTGACCAACGTTTGTCTCTCGGAAGACTATGTGATCAATAATCCCTACGATTCATCCCACCTATGAACCGGTTAGGTCAGGGTGGGATGATGACTTGGCAGGGTTGATGACGGTATAGATTAGCAGTAGGGGTGTACGAACTATCAACCTGCGATTGAAGCCAGGCTGATAGTTATAGGTGTTTTTTGTCTTTTTTTGTCTAACTAATAAGTGACAATAGATAAGCAACGGCGAATTGGAAGTCTTTTCAAGTAGATAACCAAAGCCGAAACTGTACTTGAAGCATGACAGTAGCCAGATTTTCTAGTGTTGATAAAGCAATCAAAAAAAGAAAAGTTGGCGATAGGGCATCCTGTGAGTAGTAAAACTTGCCGATATGTTGGATGAAGACTATCCACCGGTTGTTAAGCTAAAATGCAGGAAGCTGTTTGTATAGGCTAAATGCCAGTTTTTGCTGTCAAAACTATCAATGTAGAATTACCCAAGATATTAGTCAGGTGGGCATCAATAATTGGGATAAGGGTGGTTGACCACGGCGAAGTTGAAGACAAATTTCAGATAATCCGATTGATAGCTTGACACAATAAGCACGACTTGCTTCCTAACCAAAAAAAAGCCAAATGGTAGTGTAAGCAACTTCGCTTCCATTGCTTCTGCTCAATCGATTAAATCGATCGGGAAAATACAAAGAGCAACGTTTCCAACTTAGGTCAGGGCATTGAATCAAGGAATGAGTCACTACTCTACAGGGTGATCGAACCGTTGATCGTATTATTTATAGAATCATCAAGGGTGAACATCAAGGGTGATCGTTTCTAGTAATAACTATTATATATGAGTGCTCAGCTGGTAAAAGTGGCGACAGAAGAGTCACCAAACAAATCAAAACTTATTAGCCCCCAGGTGGAAAATCCCTCCCCCCCGCCCCGAAAATCTGCGAAAGCTTGGTCGCGGCTGAAACGCTTGGGGCAATATGTTGGGATAAACCCAGCATTGGTAGCGAGTTTGGCGGTAACTGGTTTAATGCTAGGGTCTAAGCACCTAGGAATGTTACAGTTTTTTGAGTTAAAGGCTTTCGACCGGATGATAGAGCTGCGACCAGCTTTACCACCCGATGACCGCCTCTTAGTAGTAGAGGTGACTGAGCCAGATTTAAAAGGCACAACAGCTCCAGGAGGGTCTTCAATCAAAGATGCTGTAATGTATGAGGTATTACAGAAGTTGGAGCAACATCAACCCGCTGTCATTGGTGTCGATATCTTTCGAGACAGTCCAGTAGAACCGGGTCATGGCGAATTTTCTGAACTACTGCAAAGTAGCGATCGCATAATCCCAATTTGCTATCGGGGTCAATCAGAAGCATCCAGTGTTGCAGCCCCCCCAAACATTTCTCAGCATCGTGTAGGCTTTGTTAATCTACTTGAAGATCCCGATGGAATCGTCCGGCGGGCTCCATTATTTTTTGACAATACCAGTGATAATACCAGCATCGTGGGTTGCACCACCAGATTATCATTCGGCTTTCAGTTAGCCCGAAGCTATTTGGAACAGCGGGGAATCAAGCCCGAAAACATCTCCCGAAAACAGATGAAGCTAGGAAAAACAGTCTATAACAAGATATCTCCTACTGCTGGAGGTTACCAAAAGGGAGATACGGGAGGCTACCAAATTTTATTGAATTACCGCTCTGCTGATCACCTTGCCGATACCGTTACCTTAACTAAGGTTCTGAATGAGGAGATTGAACCGGACTTGGTCAAAGACCGGATTGTCCTAATCGGGATGAATGCTCCTAGTATCAAAGATGATGACTTCTTAACACCCTACAGTTTTGCTCAAAAAGAAAGCAAGCATATGCAAGGAGTCATGATACATGGTCAAATCGTGAGTCAACTGCTCAGTGGCGCACTTGGAGAGGGAAGAGCACAGTTTTGGTTTTGGTCTGAGTGGACAGAAGGCTTGTGGATTTGGGGTTGGACACTAATAGGGGGCGTGTTAGTTGGGGTAAGCCGCAACACTCGACAGTTAGTACTATCTGAGAGTATTGCTCTAGGTATTTTGCTCGGAACATCCTACCTGCTATTTCTCAACTCAGGATGGATACCTGTTGTGGCACCTGCGTTGGCATTAATCCTTTCGGGTACTGGTGTAATGACTTACACCGGTTACAAGGCTAAACAGGAGAGCATAAAAGCAGAGCAAGAGCGCCGCAAAATTGAAGCCAAAGCTCAAGAACAGGAACAGAACTTGGCCTTGTTACAGGCGTTGTTGAAAGAACAAAACAAAACCATCTCCAGCACTAACACCAAAACTATACCGATACCACAAACCGATTTATCTCAAGAAGATGCCACAGCAATTTGGAACCCAACAGCTGGTGCAGACCCTGATGGCACATCGGTAGAGTACCGACCCGAACATAACCTCCTAGCTGGACGCTACCAAACCAAGCGTGTTCTTGGTTCAGGTGGGTTTGGTCTAATCCATTTAGCAGAAGATACTCAGCGACCTGGTTCACCCCAGTGTGTGGTCAAGCAATTGAAACCGGCTCGTAGCGATCCGCAATTCTTGAAAATTGCCAGACGGCTATTCCGCACTGAAGCAGAAATATTAGAAATCTTGGGTAATCATTTAAAGATTCCTCGACTACTAGCTTATTTTGAAGAAGATAAAGCATTTTACTTAGTGGAAGAATATATTCCCGGTCAGTCCCTGAGTGACGAATTGCCCGTAGATAAACGGCTTGGAGTAAAGGAAGTCGCGGATATCCTGAAAGATATTTTAGAAATTCTTGTCTTTATCCACAAATACGGCGTCATCCACCGGGATATCAAACCTGGCAATATTATCCGTCGTGAAACTGATGGTCAACTGGTACTAATTGATTTCGGAGCAGTTAAACAGATTAAAAGCCCAGAGCAGAGTCAGGAAGAAAATGCTACGGTTGCCATTGGCTCTCGCGGTTATGCCCCACCAGAGCAATTAGCGGGACACCCTAGTTTCAATAGTGATATTTATGCTTTAGGTATGATTGGGATTCAAGGATTAACTGGCATTCGTCCCTATCAATTGCCCATTTCTCCAGAAAGTGGTGAAGTGATCTGGCGTAATCTGGCAGATGTACCTGAAGAATTTGCCCAAATTATAGAAAAGATGGTAACCTATCATTTCGCTGACAGATACCAGTCAGCTGAGGTAATCCTACAAGATTTGTCCAAAGTGATTGGTGGGTGAAGCCATGGAGGAAAAAGGCAAGAGGAAGACTATGGAAAAAATACCTTTAACTATCACTACACCTATTACTGATAATATCCAGCAGATTCTTCAACAGTTAAAGCCTAATGTCCGTTTAATTGCAGTGAGCAAAACCGTATCTGTGGAAAAAATGCGGGAAGCCTATGGTGCGGGAATTCGGGATTTCGGAGAAAATCGATTGCAAGAGGCTTGTGCTAAGCAGGAGCAGTTAAAAGATTTAGAGGGGATTTCCTGGCATTTTATCGGTCACTTACAAAAAAATAAAGCTAAACTAGCTGTTCAAACAATGGACTGGATCCATTCCGTTGATGATTTAAAGTTAGCCCAGAGTTTAAATCGGCGGGCTAATGAGTTAAATAAACGACCTAAGGTTTGTTTACAAATTAAGATATTGCCCGATCCTAATAAATATGGTTGGTCTGTTGAGCAGTTATTAGAAACGTTACCAGAATTGGAAGCTTGCGATTCCTTAGATATTCAAGGGTTAATGACAATTCTTCCCTTGGAGTTATCGGAAGCTGAAATTTTTGATGCATTTGTAGAAGTTGCTAAATTCAAGGAACAGCTTAATCAAACAACTCAGTTAAATTTAAAAGAAGTGTCAATGGGAATGTCGGGAGATTATTTGCAGGCTATTAAAGCAGGAGCAACGATGATTCGCCTAGGAAGCAAGATTTTCGGAAAACGTGAATAATTTTTGAGCATTTTTAATGGTATTTTGCGCTGGGACCCCGGTCGGGTTTACCGAGAAGCGTCAACGGGCACCAATAAATCGGTCAAATTGGCTAAATACTGCAAAATTGGCTAGCCTTACCATACCTAAGACCAGACAATAAAGGAGGTCGGAGTTGGATAGGAATAGGTGCTCGAAGAAATGTTTAACTTGAACTTAGTGGACTTGGAAACAAATACTACAAATACTAGTGTAATTCTCATAGGTGATAGTGGCAACGATACTCTCAGCGGTGGCTCACAGGATGATACCCTCAAAGGTAGAGCTGGGGATGATATTCTCAATGGTCGAGGGGGTAATGACCGTCTTGAAGGGGAGGAGGATTCAGATGTTCTCAACGGTGGAGAGGGTAATGATACTCTGATTGGTGGCTCAGGGAATGATGTCCTTACTGGTGGACCGGGTCCTAGCTTTGGCTTGAGTTTGTTTGAGGTTAAACAGACATCTGATCATGATTTCCTCGACGGTGGCACAGGAAATGACACTCTCAACGGAGCAGATGGTAATGATACCCTAAAAGGCGGAGCTGGTGATGATTCCCTTTTAGGTGATGTTCGTAGACGTTTGACTGGAATTCCCATCAACTATAATCCAGGTCGTGACATCCTGGATGGTGGAGACGGAAATGATGTGCTCGAAGGTGGGGGTAGCAGTGATACTCTCATTGGTGGCACTGGCAATGATACCCTGATTGGTGATGGTGATGATCAAAATGTCTTTGGTGGTGGGAATGATTATCTAATTGGTGGCAATGGTGATGATTCTCTAGTAGGTGGCAACGGAAGCGATACCCTGACTGGTGGTCACGGATCTGATATCTTTAAGTTCACATTTACAAATCGTCCATTACCAATCTTCCCGCCTTCAATGCCTCCATCACAACCGCTACAATTTTCAAGGGGAATCAACATAACTGATAGTTTCCTATTGCCGAGGAACGATGACTCGGAAGTGCCACGACCTGAAAGCGGAATTGACAGGATTACAGATTTCAATGTCCAACAGGGAGATAGGATTGAAATTGTTAGTTTTGGGGAACTTGATATTGATCAAATCTCCTACAATAAAACTACAGGTGCTCTGTCTTTTGAAGAGCAACAATTTGCTCAACTACAAGCAGGTCTTGATTTCAGTCCAGAGCAGCATATTGATTTACAAGTCTTCCCTCCTCGTTCCTTTGTTACCGCTCCTCCTAGTGCGTTTTAGGCCAATTTAGTAATTGGTAATCGGTAATTGGTAATTGGATTAGGATTACCGATTACTAAAATCTTGATTGAATTTTGCCGAGGTCACTAGTTGTTAAGGTTTGGTTAAAATAGGGAATCATATCATAGTTTTGAACTATTTTGGATAAGTCTTCCAACTTCAAAATTATGGGATTCGATATAATGGGATGCTATGAAAGAGCCGCTACGCGAACGCATTCCCTAGGAACCCCCCCAATCTCCCCACACTTCCCACTCTCCCTCTAATTATAGGTATTAAACCTGACTTGATATTATTCCCTATTCCCTATTAATAATTTTATTCGGACAAGGAAGACCTTGCTCAAAGTTAGTAATATTAGATAGTGTAGTTTCAGCAATGTTATGGAGGGCATTTTCAGTTAAAAAAGCTTGATGAGCAGTAATGATTACATTAGGGAAAGTCAGTAAACGTTGAAAAATATCATCTTGAATGACTTCATTAGACAAATCCTCAAAAAACAATTCAGATTCTTCCTCATAGACATCCAGAGCGAGATAGCCAATTTTCTTGGACTTGAGGGCAGCGATAATGGCTTTGGTATCAATCAATCCCCCTCGGCTAGTATTAATGAGCATCACACCTGGTTTCATCTGCTCTAGAGCTTCGGAATTAATCAGATGATAGTTTTCAGTAGTTAAGGGACAGTGTAGGGTGACAATATCAGAGATAGCAAAGAGTTCAGCTAGCTCTACATACTTGACCCCTAAAGCTTGACAATCCGGGTTGGGATAGGGATCATATGCCACTAATTGACACCCCATACCATTGAGAATTTGGGCTACCACAACACCAATTTTACCAGTTCCCACAATGCCTACAGTGCGACCATGCATATCGAATCCCAAGAGTCCATCTAGGGAAAAATTTCCTTCTCGTACTCGAGAATAAGCACGATGTATCTTGCGATTCAGGGCTAGCATTAAGCCAATCGTATGTTCAGCGATCGCGTAAGGGGAGTAAGCCGGAACACGCACTACTATCATGTCCAATTCTGTCGCTTTTGTGACATCCACATTATTAAAACCAGCGCAGCGTAGAGCAATTAGACGAGTTCCCTGTTGCGCCAGCTTTTCCAACACTTGTCCGTTGAGGGAATCATTGACAAAAACGCATACTGCTGGACATCCTGATGCCAAAATAGTCGTTTGAGTATCGAGGTGCGGTTCAAAAAAAGTTAATTCATGACCATATTGGGAATTAACAGCTTCCAGAAACTGTCGGTCGTAGACTTTGGTACTAAAGACAGCGACTTTCATAGATGTAATGCCAAAACAAGCTTAATTAAATTTTAGATAAAAATTTAAAGACTAGGTTTAAAGAAAAGGTTAATTCTCTGGTAAGCATTTAACAGTTAGCTATCAGCGGTCATGTATAGCACTACCCATTAAGGTGTTTGACATTCCTAAACTCCGAAACTTAGTCATAGCTTACTTCTGACTTCTGACTTCTGACTTCTGACTTGCGCGTAGCGCTATAAATGCTTACCTTCTCTTTTATTTATTTGAAGTTTAACACAGATCAGTGGGAGAGATTGACACCAATTACCACAGTCTTAAATTAAGTTAAAGGATTAACAAATAATGAGTAGAGTGAGCTATAAACAATAGCTTGGATGCCTAGCAAAAATCATTGAGTCACATCTGGTTGCTTTGCAATCCGTTAATGATAGTTTTGATGCTCCCAGCTGTCAACAATAAAGGAAGAATTAATCTTCTCTATTGGATGACATTGTCTTGATGCAGAGCGCGAGTGGGGGTTTCCCCAAGACTAGGCTGCATCGCTGGATCAGGATTCTTAATTATCGACAAACGTAAATTTGTAAACCTCTTAAAGGAGATTTGTCCATGGCAACTGTCAAAGTGGGTATCAATGGATTTGGTCGTATCGGACGACTCGTATTCCGTGCTGCCCTCAACTACCCAGAAATCGAAGTGCTGGGCATTAATGACCTAGTTCCACCACAGACTATCGCCTATTTACTCAAATACGACTCAACCCATGGTCGTTTCAAGGGTACCGTAGAAGCTGAAGCTGATGGAATTGTGGTCAATGGCAAGAAAATCCCCTGTGTCTCAATTAAAAACCCAGAGGAACTGCCTTGGACGAAACTCGGTGTGGAATATGTAGTAGAATCTACGGGTCTATTTACCACCTATGATGGGGCATCTAAGCATTTACAAGCGGGAGCGAAGCGGGTGGTAATCTCTGCTCCTACTAAAAACCCTGATTTGGTTCCCACCCTGTTGATGGGTGTCAATCACGATACCTATAACCCAGGTATTGATAGTATCGTTTCCAATGCCAGTTGCACAACTAACTGTCTTGCTCCCATTGCTAAAGTGATTAATGACAATTTTGGGCTAGCGGAAGGGTTAATGACTACCATCCATGCCATGACTGCTACCCAGCCAACGGTAGATGGTCCAATTGACACTCCCCGCCCTATAAGAGCGGGGATTCTTCACTCAACGATCCGACTTGCTCAACCTGGCCGGAACCAAGAAGAGTAGAGGCCAAATCTCCTGAAGCGTTCGGGTCGATAACCCAAGTTCCGACGTGCCCCGTCGTACTTACGGCTCTATTGCGAATGTTGATTGCAGCATTGTGGTCGCGATCAAGTTCGCATCCACATTCACAGACATGAGTCCTAGTGGATAAAGACTTTTTGACTACCTCACCGCAATCAGAGCAGTTTTGACTGGTGTAAGCAGGATTCACCGCAACAGTTATCCTGCTAAACTTAGTACCAAAATGCTCTAACCATTTTCTGAATTGATACCAACCTGCATCATTAATAGACTTAGCTAGACAATGATTTTTAACTAGGTTCTTGACCCTCAAATCTTCATAGGCGACCAAATCGTTAGATCGGATTACGCAACGTGCCAGTCTCTTAGCATGCTCTTCACGTTGCCTACTTATTTTGAGGTGATGCCTATCCAGTCTATTAATGGCTTTCCTGCGATTGGACGAGCCTTTCTTTTTGCGAGATACTCGACGTTGATAAAACTTTAGTCGCTTTTCTCCCTTCCGGTAGAATCGGGGGTTAGGTTCTGAGTGACCATTGGAGTCTGTATAGAACTCTTTAAGTCCTACGTCCAATCCGATCATTTCGCCAGTGTGCTCCACGTCTTCTTTCACGTTGACTGCAACGCAAAATTGAACATAGTACCCATCAGCTCTCTTGACTATCCGAATCCGGTTAATTTGCTTCTTATCAAAGCGCCACAAGTCCCAGGTACCTTTGAGCTTAAGCCTCCCAATCCCTTTTTTATCCGTAAATGTTATTGACTTTTTGTCAGGTGACAGTTTCCATCCCGACTTTTTGTATTCAACAGATCTAGCGCGTTTCTGGAATTTAGGAAAACCCTTTTTGCCTGAGACTTTTTTCTTACAATTATCGTAAAAGCGAACTATCGATGACCATGCTCTCTCAGACGCAGCTTGTCGAGCAGTAGAGTTTAACTCATTCGCAAAAGGGAAATTCTTGGCAAGGATTTTAGAGTATTTACTCAAATCACCTTTTCCAGTCCCTTTATTGTCCATCCATAAACGGATGCAGCTATTTCGGATAAATTTAACTGTCCGAATAGCCTCGTCAATGGCTGAGTATTGGGACTCTTTCCCTTTCGCTTTAAACTCTAAAATAATCACCGAATTTCGACCCTATTTTATATACTTTTATATTAGCAGAGTTGTATAAAACTGTAAAGTAATAGTCCAAGAAAAAAGCCGTCCTAGAAGGACGGGGCTTTAGACCCAAAATTTTTGGTAAAGCAGATGCGATTGACCGTAGGTCACGCGGGGCGCGATTGGCCTACGGCCACGCTACGCGAACGCATCTGCTGACTCCGTTTGAGACTAATGAACTATTGGTGATTAAGTAAAGGAAAATATTTTCCTTGCCGATACTCCCAAGTGATGCCCTCGGGATCCCGAGAGCGACTCCACTGGCTGAAGTTTGGGTCAGTGCGCATCCTCTTGAGTAACCTGTCCCCACAACGGAAGCGATCGCACATCTGTTTGACACTGTAGGGTTTTACTAAAATACCCTGGGATGACCCATTAGTCGTGGGAGTAGTCTCCTCGATCTCAGGTTCAAAGGTGGCTGGTGATTCCTGATTAACCTGATTAAGTAAAGGAAAGTATTTTCCTTGCCGATACTCCCAAGTGATGCCCTCGGGATCCCGAGAGCGACTCCACTGGCTGAAGTTTGGCTCAGTCCGCATCCTCTTGAGTAACCTGTCCCCACAACGGAAGCGATCGCAGATCTCTTTGACACTGTAGGGTTTTACTAAAATACCCTGGGATGACCCATTAGTCGTGGGAGTAATCTCCTCGATCTCAGGTTCAAAGGTGTCTGATGATTCTTGATGAACCTGATTAACCTGATCAACTAAAGGAAAATATTTTCCTTGCCGATACTCCCAAGTGATGCCCTCGGGATCCCGAGAGCGACTCCACTGGCTGAAGTTTGGGTCAGTGCGCATCCTCTTGAGTAACCTGTCCCCGCACCGGAAGCGATCGCACATCTTCTTCACACTGTAGGGTTCTACTAAAATACCCTGGGATGACCCATTAGTGGTGGGAGTAGTCTCATCGATCTCAGGTTCAAAGGTGTCTGATGATTCTTGATGAACCTGATTAACCTGATCAACTAAAGGAAAATATTTTCCTTGCCGATACTCCCAAGTGATGCCCTCGGGATCCCGAGAGCGACTCCACTGGCTGAAGTTTGGGTCAGTGCGCATCCTCTTGAGTAACCTGTCCCCGCACCGGAAGCGATCGCACATCTTCTTCACACTGTAGGGTTCTACTAAAATTAGCTCTGATGAAGATTTAGCAGGAGTAATCTTCTTTTTAGCAGAGGTAGCTGATGGAAATGCTGTGGTGATCTCGCCAGCTGGTAGAGCTTCGACGATATAATCTGCCAACGGCACCTCCTGGCTGTAAACCCCTTTAGTTGTGTGATACTTGATGATGCTTTCCCCGCTAAACCAATCTAGGGCTGTCCTCACAAAAAGCCACCCAGCTTGGGGGGACTTCTCCAGACATACTGGTGTCTTCTGACCACTGGTAAGATTAACCAAGTTGTGTGTTGGCTTGAACATCCCCTTTTCGGGTATATACAGCTCATCTTGCTGACGTTTCCGCCTCGGACTACATTCGAGACAGTATTTAGGAGGCTTACCAGGATAGCACTCACGAGTAGTCATATGATTGCATTTCGGGCAGAAAAAGGTAACTGGACGGGTATGGATCGTACGAGTATGAGCACGCACGATAAAGGTTTGAGAAGGCATAAGTGATCAACGTATCAATAGTTATCTAGCAACAGTTATCTAGCAACCTGAGTGTGATATAGTTGTTCTGGTGCCGACAGCAATTCTAGGTATATCCCTAGGCAGTACCTGCCGTAACTAGATCATCTCTATCATCTAGAGTCAGCATTTCTGCTTGTTTGATGATCTTAGGCAAAACTTCGTCAGCAATAACTAAACTCCTAAATAGTTAATACTGATCGCTTTTGCTCGCATCAGCTATTTTTGATAAAGTTTAGTATGGTGCTAACGTTACACAATAGCAGATTCATGCTAAATCCGTCAGACTACTAGAATCGAGATTAATATTTGATTGTGCGTACGCGCCATTGCGACCTTGCATTTGTGAGCCGATTTCCAACTCTCCTAACCCTCCAAAGTCCGAACTGTAAGCACCTGGGGTGGTGTCGAATCCGGGGGATAGAGAAAATCCACCTGTAGCTGCCTAACTTCTTCAGGGGCTAAATTCAACGTCACCAATGGATGCCCTGGCTGTCCTCGTCGCTGCACTAAATGCACATAGCGCGTCTGAGCCTTTCGATCATCATCATCATAATTTATTCTGAGTGTACCCCGAAAGAACACGTTTTCAACCCGTGGGTTCAAAAACAGCAGTCGATCAGTACCCCCCTCATCCTTCAATGGCGTTTGCAGCGATACCGTCACCGTTTGGGGTTGATTAGTAGTATTCTTCAATGGTAAAGTTATATTGTATTCTACCCCATAATTACTGTGGGCAAAGTAGGCCGTATCGGGATAGCGCCTTAACATCGGTGCACTTTGAATTTGCCCTGTACTCAGAGTAATCAGATGTAGGGTCCCCAACACATAAGAAAATGCCTGCCCGAGCTGAGGAATACTCAAATAGTTAACATTTGGATTATCTTGAATCAGCACTTGCCATTGAGAACCTTGGGAAACACCAGCCACCCGACCAAACACCGTCGGTTCTTGAGGTGGTTCGAGAGGAGTGGGTATCGGTCCACGGGGTTGAGCTAAGCTACCCGTATCCAGTAGGTTTTGCCATTCTGCTACCGTAGGTTCCCGATAGTTTCCATTGCCATCACGAGGGGCTTTCATCGCTAAGTTAGCCAGATACACCATCCCATCACTTCGTAACCGCATCATGGTAGAACGACCATTGGAAGCTGGTGATCGTTTAACTGGAATTGGCTGATTCATTAACATCTGGCTTTGTTTTGCCTTCAGCACCAGTTTAGCGGGAAACATTTCTTTGAGAATTCCCCTGAGTACATCATTCATTGTCCGACTGCCAGGACCAGCATAGACTGTACCGTTGGGATTATCTACCATATCCGGCAACGAGATAAACGGTGCATCTGGGGTAGACAGATAACTCGCCCCTTGCAAGACGTCCACTGTAACAGGTGTGTCATTGGGATTATAAACTATCAATCCTTGGTAAAGGGGATGGGTTTCCGCCTGAGTCTCTGCTCTAGCAATATGGTGGCTAAAGATATCAAACCGTCCATTAAAGCCATAGTCAAGGTGGGCAGAAGCAACTTGTTTCCCTTCCGGTGAAAACGTAGACAGCAAAATTCCCTCACTTCTGACTAGTTCTGGACTATTGCTATTAAAGACAGGCACCTGATCCAATTGCCCTGGTAAACTACGAACATCATCAGGATAAACTTCCACTCCAGCAATATACTGAGGTGGAACAGCATAGATGTTTAACGCCCGACACAGCAAAGCCGCTACTTCACCACGGGTAGCACTCTGATTTGGTTTGACCTGTTTGATATTGGGATAGTTAACCACAATAGTATTAATTGCTGCGGATGCGATCGCATTTTTAGCATACTGGGGAATCTGGGTAGCATCAGTAAAATACCGTCTGATAGTTCCATCGGGATCTGACGGGATAGGGAAATTCTTTGCTCCTGCTAAAACTGCGATCGCTTGCACTCGAGAAATGGACTCATTGGGTTTAAATCGTCTGCCAGGATAGCCCGAAAAAAATCTTCGCTTGTAGGCATCTTGAATCACATTTTTGGCCCAATGATTACTAGGTACGTCCTTAAAACGAATACCACCCCGCTGAATCGGTGCTGAGGGAAAGGCATTCAGCATTAAGACGGCAAACTCAGCGCGGGTAATTCTAGAATTAGGACGAAATTTACCATCCGGGTAACCACTGACCAACTTACGATCCCGCAGTTGGTTGATACAATCTCTCGCCCAATGATTTTCCAGGTCAGGGAAAGTAGCGGTATTGGTCATAAGTAGTATGTAGTCTAAACTGCTTGAGTGTGGGTAACTAACTTGGAATTTTTTACTTCAAGCCCACGATCAGTTCTATTTATGATATTGTTGGTCAATTAACCGGGGTGTTATCCCCTGTAACAACATACTCAACATAGTCCTTATCTATGTTGCTAACATAAATTTCATAATAAAACAATAAAAACTACGATTGGTTCAATGACTGACAATTCTAAAATCCAAGACCAAGATGATTCGACCATAGACTCTTCCCAAGATAACCTAGAGGAAAAAGTTATCAAGCCATCAGTTCTAGGAACTATTCCGGTTGCTCCAGATGGGTTTAAGTCTGGCTTCGTGGCGATTGTAGGACGTCCGAATGTGGGGAAATCCACACTGATGAATAAACTGGTAGGGCAAAAAATTGCTATCACTTCGCCCGTGGCTCAAACCACCCGAAATCGGCTGCGAGGTATCTTGACCACACCGGAAGCTCAGTTGATTTTTGTGGATACGCCAGGGATTCACAAACCTCATCATCAACTGGGTAAGGTCTTGGTGAAAAATGCCCAAATAGCGATTGAGTTAGTGGATGTGGTGCTGTTGGTGGTGGATAGTACGGTGGAGGCGGGAGGAGGCGATCGCTTTATTGTTGATCTACTGAGCCATACTAAGACACCAGTAATTTTGGGTGTGAACAAATCAGATATACAACCTCGACACAGTAGGGGAGAATCAATCGATGCTAGTTATGCTAAACTAGCTACTGCTCAAGGCTGGGAAGTCGTAAAATTTTCTGCCCTGACAGCTGATCGCTTAGACCTATTGCAGCAGAAATTAATTGAACGCTTAGAACCAGGGCCATATTATTATCCCCCTGACTTCTTAACCGACCAGCCAGAACGGTTTATCATGGGGGAATTGATTCGAGAGCAAATCTTACTCCTAACTCGTGAGGAAGTCCCCCACTCGGTTGCTATTACTATTGATTTAGTAGAGGAGCAACCAAAAATTACCCGTATTTTTGCTACGATCAATGTAGAGAGAGACTCCCAAAAAGGTATTTTAATTGGAAAAAAGGGTAATATGCTCAAACAAATTGGTACTGCGGCTCGTCAACAACTTCAAAAGTTAGTTGCTGGTCAAGTTTACCTGGAATTGTTTGTGAAAGTAAAACCGAAATGGCGACAATCTCGCTTACGGTTATTAGAGTTGGGATATCGGGTTGAGAAGTAATAGTAAGTCTACTATAGCTATAGTATTTTTTGCTATGTAAACTTATGAGTGATAGAAATACAGATAAATTTTAAACTTGGTTCAAGAGCTAATTTTAATACTTAATCATTAACAATTAGTCTAAACTGCAAATACTTGTTCAACTGTCAAAGCTAACTCGGGAAATGTTTGTGATTCAATCTTTTTATTTCCTGTAAATTCTGTCAGATCATAAAACCCATCAACTAAACGCAAAACCGAAACCTTAGACTTAATTGGATCAACAATCCAATATTCAGGCACTTCCCGCACCGCGTATTCAGAACGCTTGTAGCGGTAATCATCTTGGGGATTACCTGCACTAACAATTTCTACTGCTAGTAGTGGTGCTGATTCCAGCACCGCTGATGACATGGAACTGATAGCTTGCCGCTGATTTTCTGAGATAATGACTAAATCAGGAATTCTAGATTTATTCTCAGCTGTGCGAACCCCAAGATTACCAGGCATAACAACCCAATCTAAACTAACCCTCTCAATTTCTCTATCAAATTGCTTGAATAAAAAAAGCATAATCAGGGCATGTAGTCCACTAGCAGGTGGCATAGCAATAAGCTCTCCATTAACAAGCTCATACTTGTAGTCAGTGTCATCATGGTAGGAAAGATAGTCTTCAAATGTGTAAAACTTTTTGGCAGTTTGAATCATTTGAGTTGCCTCCTAGAAAACCGTTTTCTTAGTGTAGTTAAGGTGGGTTTTGTAGACGGTTGACGGTTAACCGTCTACAAAAACCTATTGTAGGTTTATTTCTAGTGGTTTATTTATCTGAATCTACCGACTCTTCCTGGTCTGGGAGTTCCTGGTCTGGGAGTTCCTGCTCTTCGATTTCCTGCTCTTGATCTGAAATGGGAACCAAAGCAACCGCTGCGATCGCATCTTCATCATCTAACTTTTGCACTCTGACCCCAGTTGCCATGCGAGATTGGGGAGAAATAGCATCAACAGCTTGACGAATGATAATCCCTCGACTAGTGACTATCATCAATTCATCCCCTTCATTAACTACCTGTAGGGCTGCCAGTTGGTCTTTGGGTAAACGGAATTTGGTTGAGCGAACTCCCATACCCGCACGGTTTTGTAGCCGGAATTGGGATACCGGTACCCGCTTACCATAGCCTCCCATAGTGACAATTAATACCCAAGGACCTTGAGCTGCTGTTTCCACCATCTCAGAATCACTAAGGTCTTCTGTCTCTTCCTCTGAATCCTCAGCAGCAGCTAGACTAGCGATGATTTGACCGGACAAAATATCCATACCGATTAATTCATCATCACCCTTTAGTTTCATAGCCTTAACTCCTCTGGTCGCACGACCGAGGGGGCGGAGTTGATCATTGTCACACTTGAAGTGAATTGCCATGCCATGACGAGACCCAATTATGATGCTGTCTTCTTCCCTAGCACGAAGTACCCACCGCAACTGGTCTCCTTCCCCGAGGGAAATAGCAATTAATCCATTTGCCCGAATTTTGCTGAAAGCATCTAGAGCAGTTTTCTTGATGTAACCCTTATGAGTTAACATGACTAGATATTCATCATCCGTAAATTCAGATACCGGTACAATAGAAGTAATTTTTTCTTCGTGGGGAATGGGTAACATCTGCACAATCGGTACCCCCCTGGCGGTGCGAGATACAGCCGGGATTTGGTAGGCACGCAGAGAGTACACTACACCGCGATCGCTAAAAAATAAAATGCTATCGTGGTCGCAGCAAGTGAAGAAATGCTCTACCTCATCATCATCTTTGATCCTGGCAGCAGCTTTACCACGAGTTGCCCGAGCTTGAGCTCTAAACTCATCCACAGGCATGCGTTTGATATACCCTTGCTCAGTCAGCAGAATCACAGCTTTTTCATTAGCAATCAGGTCAGTATCATCCAGTTCCCCTTCAACCTGTTGAATTTGTGTGCGGCGTGGTGTGGCAAAGTTCTGTTTCAGTTGCTGGGCTTCAGTTTCAATAATCTCCAGGATGCGACTTCGGCGAGCTAGGATATCCCTTAAATCCGCAATCCGAACTTGTAATTCCTCATGCTCAGCTTGAATCTTTTGGGCTTCCAAAGCAGTCAGACGGCGCAGCTGCATTTGCAAAATAGCATCAGCTTGGGCTTCAGATAGACTAAATTCTGTAACTAATTGTCCTCGTGCTGTAGTCGTATCCGCCGCCCCCCGAATCACCGCAATCACAGCATCTAAGCTATCTAGGGCAATTAGTAACCCTTGCAGTAAATGATCCCGTTCCTCAGCTTTGCGCAATTGATATTGAGTCCGTCGGGTAATGGTTTCAATGCGGAAATCCAGGAAAACGTTTAAGAACTGCTTTATGGTCAGCAACTGGGGTTCATTGCCCACCAGGGCTAGCATATTTGCTCCAAAATTAGTTTGGAGGGGGGTTTGCTTGTAGAGATTATTCAGGACAACTTTGGGATAAGCATCGCGCTTTAGTTCGATTACGATGCGCATGCCATTGCGATCGCTTTCATCCCGAATATCGGAAATGCCATCAATGCGCTTATCATTGACCAATTCAGCAATCTTTTCGATTAAACTTGCCTTATTAGTTTGGTAAGGTAGCTCAGTAATAATAATGGCTTCCTTGTCTGGACGACCTCGTTGCCCAATGGTTTCAATTTCTGCCACACCTCGCATGGTGATAGAACCCCGACCACTGGTGTAAGCATCTTTAATACCCGATGTTCCTAAAATCTGTGCCCCAGTGGGGAAATCTGGACCAGGGATATACCGCCTTAATTCCTTATCAGTGATTTCGGGATTATGGATCACGGCCACTAAGCCATCCACCAACTCTCCCAGGTTATGAGGGGGGATATTGGTTGCCATACCCACAGCAATCCCCGATGAGCCGTTGAGCAGTAATTGGGGAATCCGTGCCGGTAAGACAGTCGGTTCTTGCTGGGAACCGTCAAAGTTATCAACAAAGTCTACAGTTTCTGACTCAATGTCCCGGAGTAGGGCATTGGTAGCGATCGCTTGCAAGCGGCACTCTGTGTAACGCATTGCCGCTGGGGGGTCGTTGTCTACTGAGCCAAAATTTCCATGACCATTAATCAGAGGCGATCGCATGGAGAAATCCTGAGCCATGCGCACCAAAGCGTCATAAACAGCAGTATCCCCATGGGGATGATACTTACCCAACACTTCCCCCACCACACGAGCGCATTTGCGGAACGGACGCTCTGGGCTTAATCCCAGCTCATGCATCGCATAGAGAATCCTTCGGTGTACTGGCTTGAGCCCATCCCTGGCATCTGGTAATGCCCGACCTACTATGACGCTCATGGCGTATTCTAAATAAGACCGGGACATTTCGTTCCGCAAATTTGTCGGGACAATGCGTTCTTGGGATGTACTCATAGTTGGACAAACTCCCTTATTATCGAGGATTTTGCTAAAAAAATCGGTTAAAATCTCTCAAAAGAGGCTTTTAACACCTTTATTTTCCAAATTTGGCTGGTTATTTTTAAATTTTAACACAAAATCTCGACTATAGCCGGTAACAGAACCACGGGCAAGCCTTAGACAATGAGCAGATTCGCGCTTCTTGTGCAAAAATTATGGGAAAAAGACCGAAAATTTCCTAGGGCAGCTTAGGACATTCACCTCTTCTTGCTGATGTTGACTGGCGGTCTATACCACCAGATTGTTTTCCTTCCCTGACTAAACCTCAGAAGTTCCCAACAACTAAGGAGTTTTTGATGAAACTATCCTATGTTTTGATCGGCTTAGCTATTTTTGCCTTCATTTTGAGACCAGATTTAATCCCTGCCAGCCTCGCTCTAGCTCTGATCGCTTTTGGTGTCGTGTTTGGTCTGTTTAGGGATCACCTGATGAAATAATCGGAAAGGTTAATCTATTCACAAGTACCTTGCTTTAAAACGTTTTTCCATAATTTTGGCTGAATCGTGCTATAATATGTTCCCTGTCATTTACTCCGATGAGTTTCTTGAACACGATAACGGTCGGTTTCACCCAGAACGACCAGAACGTTTAACGGCGATTGTGAATGCCATCAAAGCTGCACCTTGGGCTGACCAAATTAAGTGGCAGTTACCGACAGCGGTGGAAACTCGTCGAGTGATGCCTCTAGTACAACAAATTCATAGCCAGCGCTACATTGAGACAGTTGAAAAAATTGCTAGGAGTAATGGTGGCAGGTTAGATGCGGACACAGGGATATCCCCCCGCAGTTACGATGTTGCCCTACTCGCCGTTAGTGCTTGGCTAGATGCGGTAGATCAAGTCCTCACTACCAATAATTCAGCCTTTGTTCTAGCCCGTCCCCCTGGTCATCATGCTGAACGTCAGAGAGGGATGGGGTTTTGCTTATTTTCCAATGCTGCGATCGCAGCTTACTACGCCTTAGAGCAATCGGAAGTCGAACGGGTTGCCATCTTAGACTGGGATGTCCATCACGGCAATGGCACTCAAGATGTTGTGGAACGAGATGCTCGCATTGCCTACATCTCCCTTCATCAATCCCCTTGCTATCCTGGTACAGGCCAAGCCAGTGAACAGGGGTTTCACAATAATGTCCTCAATCTTCCCATGGCACCAGGCAGCACGTTAGCAGATTACCAGCCTATGTTTGAACAGAAAGTGATGCCATTTTTAACCAAATTTCAGCCAGATTTATTGATTGTCAGTGCTGGTTATGATGCTAATGCCGCAGATCCTTTGGCAAATATTGCCTTGCAGCCAGATGATTATGGGCTATTTACGAACTATTGTCTGCAACTAACTCGTCGGATTGTTTTTGGTTTAGAGGGGGGGTATGAACTCACTGCTCTAGCTCAGTCGGTGCTAGCAACAATTGAAGCTTGTTTGACTTAGAGAGTTGATCTGGGTAAGTATAGCTAGGTGTAAGTATAGCTGGTTAACTGTAAGCATTCAGCTATCAGCGTGTCGCGTATCAGCTTATGGGTTAGGTGGTCCCAACGTCGAAGCCTGTGTCACTAGGCTACTTTTTGCGCAGGGTGCGCGTAGCGCAGTACTTTTGAATAAAATAAGCTGACCATTGACCGCTGACTGCTGAATGCTTACGGTTAACTATAGCGCTACAGTATGCGGCTATACTCAAAACAATTAAATGTTTCAACCCGCCATACTGCTTTAATTGTTTTGGAAACAAGAGTAGTTAGATCAACTTAACTGCTCTAAGTCCAAAAAATAGAGTCAGAGCCACAACAGTGGCACCAGCTAGAATTACAAAGTAAGCGATTGCTCCAGAGATCATATTATTCTCCCAAAAATTGACTATTATAATAATATTACCTAATTTTACCTGATCTTGAGTCTTATTCCTCAGAGCAATAGTCAACCGTCAATAGTCAACCGTCAATAGTCAACGGTGAACAAACATGGAAGACAATAAATTTTTTCGTTTTGTGTGGCGCTTTAATGCCATTGTTATTATGGCTACTGGATTGCTAGCAATAGCAGTTTTAGCTTTTGCTGCTATCGAGATAGTCAAAAGCACTACGAGAGAGCGCCAGGGGATTAACATTGTTAATGTTAATGACGATAGCTCAAGCTCTCAAGAGTGGGAGCTGGGTAATCTCAGGGAGGTTGATGGCACAACCTATCTAATGGTGCCGCTTTACTCAGACCAATCTTATACCCAATCCTATTATAGCAAATCGACACGCTCAACTATAAACTATTTGTTTTTGGATAGTGAAACAGGGAAAAGCAAATGGATCTTTGCTAATAATGACTATCTAATTACTAGCGATAGCTTCATTTCAGAAACTAATGATAGAGCTAATAACAGGGTTGAATCTAAACCAGTTATAGCAGTTTTATACCACCTTATTAAACAAGATACCAATGGTGATGGAAGATTAACAAACAATGATATGCTCACAATAGCATTTACCCATTACAATGGTAATGACTATCAGGAAGTAGTAAGTGGAGTAGATAGATTTTTGGGTTACAAGGTTCTAAACGCAAATAGCCTATTAATTTTGTACCAGCGGGATGCTATTGCCTATTCAGCAAAGGTTTCTTTAGATAATTTCGCTCTCTCCAATGAAACAGAATTACCTAAAGTAGGTCAGCCCTGAATCTCACCCTCGATAAACTGAATCCTACTCCCTACTCCCTACTCCCTACTCCCTACTCCCAGCTGTTGAAGCTCCCTAAAACCCAGGACGAAAGTACCTCTCCCAATTAAGAACTGCTATAGATAAGAGTTTCAACCCTTAACCGAACCGGCTAAAATCCCCCGCACAAAGTACCGCTGTAGAACAAAAAACACAATCAGTGGTACAATCATGGTGATAAATGCACCAGAGGTAAGAAGATGCCACTGCTGCCCACGATAACCTACTATATTTGTTAATCGGATCGTTAACGGGGCAACGTCTGGTGTAACTCCGAGATAGACTAAAGCAACTAGCAAGTCATTCCATACCCAGAGAAATTGAAACACGGCAAATGATGCGATCGCAGGCATGGATAGAGGCACAATCAGCTGGGTAACTATGGTCAGATGAGACGCACCATCCACTGCTGCTGCTTCGATTAACTCCTGAGGCAAACTAGCAATATAATTACGCAATAAATAAATTCCTAAGGGCAAACCATAGCCTGTGTGGGCTAACCAAATACCTAATAATGTACCGGAAAGTCCTAGATATCCGTAGACTCGCAATACCGGAATCAGAGTCATCTGTAACGGGACTACCAGCAAACCAACTACTACCATAAACAGGACTTGGCGACCAGGAAATTTCATCCAAGCAAACCCATAGGCAGCAAAAGTAGCGATCACAATCGGAATGACTGTAGCGGGAATCGAGATAACCAGACTATTGAGAAATGCCTGTCCCATCCCTTCGGAGGTAATCACATCAATATAGTTACCGAGGTGGTATTGGGTGAAATTGAAGGGGTGTTGGAAGACTGACCACCAACCGGTTTTGAGCACATCATCTCGGTAGCGTAGGGAACTAATGAACAAGCCAACAGTGGGTAGAGTCCAGATCAAAGAGATGATAATCAGGGTCAGATGAATCGGGATTTTCCAGAAGAATTGCTGTAGATGTTGGGATTTTGCTACAAAGAGCGGTTTTGGTACCATAGCTGGGTTAAAGTCATGTCTGGAATAGTCGATTTTTTTCCAAGATAAGCGCTTTGTGCAACCAATCCCACAACAGCAGTGGTTAAACAAGTGGGCAAAACAACTGGGCAAAACAACTGGGCAAAACAACTGGGCAAGATGCGATCGCATCACCCCAAGCCTTATAGAATTTCAACCATAGCTAGAACAGTTGCTTAACTCGGTGACGCCATCAGAATCAAATTTTAACTTTAATCTGAATACTATAGCATTTCTAAATCAATTAGAAATAATAAATCATAATTACCGTTTTTGACCTTAACCAAAATCCTTCTATGTCTTGATGCAGTCGCGAATGGGGGAAATCCCCTTTGGCCTCACTGGCTCACCTGTTCCCTTGCTGCATCGCTACTTGATTAACTCTTGCCTCTTGCCTCTTGCCTCTTGCCTTTCCCAAGCGGGAGTATGTTCACAATTCAAATAATAATTATATATTACTATCAACGGCTGTTCTCCTGCTCTCGAAATCGACGGATATTGCTAATCATAACTGGAATAATAACTAGTAATAAAATAACTGCGATCGCACTACCTCGTCCAAAGTTCCGATAATTGAACATTTCCTTAATCATACGAGACGCAATCACTTCCGTATTTTGATTACCACCGGTCATCACCCAGACAATATCAAAGACTTTCAGCACCGCTATTACTACAGTAGTCACAACCACAGCAATAGTCCCTCGTATCATCGGAATAGTAATTGTCCAGAAGATTTGCCACTCACTAGCTCCATCTATCCGTGCAGCTTCGATAATATCTTTGGGGATACCTTTGATTGCAGCAGAGAGCAAAATCAAGCAAAACCCTGTCTGCAACCAAATCATAATCACAATCAGAGCATAATTATTAAGTTCGCGCTCCACTAACCAACCTACAGGCTCAAATCCTAAACGGGTAATAATGCCATTGAGTAAGCCAATTTGTTCTGATCCAGCTGGACGAAAAGCATAGATAAATCGCCAAATCACGCTAGCCCCCACAAAGGAAATTGCCATGGGCATAAAGATTATGGACTTGGCTACCGGTTCATAGCGTACCCGATCCACCAGCACCGCAATAATTAAACCCAATCCTACACTAAACCCTGTTACCAATACCAACCAAAGGACATTGTTACGAAAAGCGATTAGCATAGTAGGGTTGGTAAAGGCAAAGATGTAATTGTCCAGTCCCACAAAATTTTGCGATCGCTTATCCAAGAAGCTGATATAGATAGTATTGAGGGTGGGCAGAATCAGGTAAGCGGTTAGTAATGCTAAAGCAGGGGCTAAGTATACCCAAGCCATAAAATGCTTTCGCGTAGCGTGACCGTTCGCGTAGCGTGGCCTTTTGGCCAAGGTCAATCGCGTTTTATTGGGTAGCTGATTTACCAAGCCATTCATGCCATATAACAAAGCCATCACCCCAGCACAGCCTATGACAACGGCGAGAATGAAAGTAACAATTTTGAACAATACCATCCTTCATTGCCTCATCACTTCATCACCTGATCACTTGATCACTTGATCACCTCATATATATCTCTCACCGAATCCCGTTTCTTGCCATGGTCTAATTTATAAAATTTATAATTTTTTTGCCACCGTTCCAGTTCATAGATAGATATTGATTTAGCGATAATGTCAGTGCTCCTTGCACGATCACCTACTTGTGGATCGGTTGTAAATACTCCACAATTAATTTGGTTAGTTGATATATTCCAATAATCCCTCAATTTGTATTTCCAATCAATGACTTGTTCCACTACCTTATTTCTATGCTTATTTCTTCTAGTTCTTTCGTGTTTTCCTGTTGCTTCAGTATCAATATATTTTGTTTCAATTAAAAATATTTTTTTGTTTTTACTAAGATAAACAAAATCCACTTTGCCTAAATTTGTATAGTCTTGGATTAGAGCCTTTTCAAACAGGATGAGCTGACTACAGGTTGGAAATAATGAGTTTATATTGAAAAATAGATATGCCTGTAATAGAAGTTCCTTATCATAGGGAAAACCAATAACCCCTATAAAAAAACGTCTCATATCTTCTTCACTTTGTGGCTGTTCACCTTGGCAATAGGAAACAAATTTATCAATCTGACTAGTATCCATAGCTTATTTCTTATTTAAACTTGAGTTTGGCCTAAAGGGGGAATCCTAAACTTACGGTGTTCCTCAATTATGGAAGATCCAAAGGTAATCGGTAATCGGTAATCGGTAACTGCTCCAACTATACAGTACCCAAATATTCAGCAACGCCAAATTTATAGTAGTCACTGACATCCTACTATATCCTTCCTGCTTACACCCCAAGGGATTGCCGTTACAGCGGAGCGAAGCGCAATTGCTGATATTGCACTCAGAGATTTAATCGTAATTAATGCCTAAACGGCACTATTGTCCCTTTCGCTAAATGGTTGCGAATAACTGACTTAATTTGATTTCAGTATCTTATAGTTACAGATTTCCCAGGCAATTCTGCTAAAGTAACATTAGAAGGCGATTTTAAATAAATATTTTTTTTGACAATGACTAATCCCTAATTCCTCATACTTAATCTGGCCAACTTTCCTCAATAGTTTTCAGAACTGTATCCACATCTGTCCCACCAATATAATCAACAATGCCACTCCAGAATGTCCCGGTACCCACGGCTCCTGGCATCATATCCGAACCATCGAAGCGCACCATATCCGCATTGGCTAAGATTTCCGCTTGACGTTTAAGAATGTGATTGGGGTAAGCATCCAAACTAACCTGTTTATGGGGTGAAACATAATCTCCCTGACTTGCCCAGATAGTATGGGGTTGGGCAGTTGATAAATACTCCATCAACTTCCGTGCTTCTGGAGTATCCTTAAACATAGCAGTCGCAATACCAGACACTAACACTGGCACTCCCAATTCCTGTTTAATACCCGGTAACAGAAAGATACTCACATCCTTATCTAGGGCTACATCTTTAGGTAAGAAGCTAGTAAGAAAGCTAGCTTGGCGATGCAGATAGCAAACTGGGGGGTTATCAAATAAGGGTGTGGCTGCGTCACCAAATGGAGTGCTAATAATACCAACAGTACCACCAAACACATACTTAGGATTAAGGGCAATGTTGCCAAACTGCTCAAAAGCATTCTTAACCGCTGGGTGATTAAAGGGAATGTTGTGAGCAACCCACTGGTCATACACTTCCCCACCAACCGTGCGCAACATAATATCCTCAATCCAGTCGGTACCAACCCATCCTGTAGCCGCACCGCTTTCTATTCCGATGCACCAAGGGACACCGCCATCTGCCACAATCTGATCGGACAGTGCCATCATTTCATTCCAGGTGTTAGGGATTTTGTAACCAGCTGCCTTAAACGCAGCTCGATTGTACCAAACTAAGCTTTTGACCGCCGCCCTAATCCACACCCCGTATACTTTACTATCGACAGTTGCCAAATCTAGCCAGTTTTGAGAATAAGCAGCAGATAACTGGGATTTGTCCATGAAGGTATCTAGAGGGACCAGTTGACCTTCCCTAGCAAAGTCAGCCATCAAACCCGGTTGAGGGAACATGGCAAGATCGGGAGCATTTCCAGATTCCACCAACACAGGTAGGAGGGTGGCGAAATCACTACTGGCTTCATACACCACCTTGATACCCGTTTCTTTAGTGAAGGGTTCTAGTATCTGTTCGATGATTTGCTCCCCTTCCCCTGTCATTACTCCCAGGATAGTAACCGTATTGCTTTTACTTTCTCTACCTTTGGGGGCACAGGCGACTAAAACTAAAGATAAACCTAGAAATACAGTAGTAAATACCGTGTTAGGAGCCGGTTTAGTTCTAAATTTCGCCAAAAATTCTCCTATCTGTTCGACAAAACCTATCTTGATCCAGAATTTGGGTCTGAACATCTTTCAATTATGAGCCTTAGCAAATAATGACACTCATACTGTGAGTACAATTCCGTTCTAAGATAACCCCACTCAATGACTTGAGCAACAACTTAGGGAGGGGAAGCTTGAGAAATCAGAATACACAGATGAAAGACTCTATGTTTGAAAGGCAGGCTTGATCAACGTAACCCTTCAGCCTACTAGGTGGTGGGTTACGGGACCGACTGTCCCAACACTGGCTACCAAGAAAATCAGGGCTCGCCCTTGGGTGGTGGGTTACGGGGCGGGCTGTCGCAACACTGGCTACGAGGTTGAAGATGAGGGCAAGCCCGCCCCTAATATCAAGTCTGGTTGAATACCCATCAATTTTGGGGCCCGGGCGCGGGAAGTGTGGGGAGATGGGGAGATGGGAACCTCCCAGGAGGGGAATATGGGGAGATGGGGGAAATTTTTATTAAGGGTAATTATCCTGACATGATATAACACACCCTACGCACCCTACGCAACTAAGCCCATGCTATGGTTGCCAGCTATCAGCCATTCATGATGCTGGCAACAGAACGAACCGAACAAAAGGGCATCATGGCGACATCACCTACAAAAAAAAGCTTAAGCTGAATGCTGAATGCTTACCAATAAACGGTGACCTAGAAAAACTACTGATTTTAGCCTCTATCTATTTGTTATAACTTTATACTAACTTCACATAACTAGGATTGGAGTTCGACGTAAACTGGAAAATTTTGAGAGTTTATCCCTATTCCTAGGCTTTATTTATAGGGTTTATAAATGAGATGTAAACCTAGGAGGTCTTTAGTGGACAATAAAACGCTGGAGCTGTTTCCCCTATTGCGTTTTGCATTTTGTATTTTGTATATTACCTAAGGTAGTATGTTCAAAACTAAAATAAAAACGCTATCTGATGTTAATGTGGCTTAATTGACAATCAAAAACTTCAATAAAAATTCATATTTCATACTTAAAAATGCTAACTTAATTTATTTAAATTTAATTTATTTAATTACTGATTATTGTCCGGATTTACGTTTTGGTTTTTTTTGGGCATATAAGCCGTAAAAAAACCAAAGCCAAACCAAAAGTATACACATATTAAACTTGACTTTAAACATATATAATTCATGATTAATTTAAGTCTAAAAACTATCTAAGATTTATTGTTTTTCACATAAATATCCTAGGAGATTCAGTGGTTTTTAATAGTTATAGAATGGGGTTATAGCTACGATTCATGGCAACTGGCAATAAGCCATTAAACATGAACCATCAACAATCAGGAACTTCCCTGAGCGCCAAATCATTTACCGTAACTAGGCTTTGTCAAGCAGTAAGAGTTAACTAAAAGCAATGTCTAACACATTTTCCTCAGCTGATTCACTTCTGGATCATCACCATTGGGACACTAATACTATCACCTACAGCTTCTATAACAATGCCAATAGTGGTTCTTATTACGGACCTGAAACGGGGGTTTCAGAGATATCAGAAAAAACCAAAGACAATATCAGAAGCATCCTCGAAACTCTGGAAAGATACATTGCTGTTGATTTCCATGAGGTAGCAGATACAGCAACAGACTATGGTCTATTGCGCTACATGGTATCTGATGGTCCGGGCTATGCCTATACCTATTTGCCTGAGGGATTTAATACCAATGTTGGCAATTGGTCGGATGTGGCCGGGGATGTGCATTTGAACCAAGCTTACGACACCACAGGTAATAACGGATTTGCTGACGATCCAGGGAATCATGGCTACATGACCGTGATTCACGAGATAGGACATAGTCTGGGGTTAAAACATCCGAATCCATACGAGGATAATGATCACGGTCCATTTTTGCCCTTTAACGAGGACAATACCACCAACACAGTAATGTCGTATAACTTTGCTGGGAAATCAGCGATTACCCCAATGATTTACGACATTCAAGCATTACAGTCTATCTATGGAGCTAGGGAGTATAACCACGGGGATACTACTTACTCCTTTGACAGCGTTAATTACTACACAGATGGTAGTGAGTATTATGGTAAAACCAAACCGATCGAAGAGATTAAGCAAACCCTCTGGGATAGTGGTGGTGTAAATACCTTAGACTTTTCAAACCTGACTTTTGTGGAGAAAGGTTACCACTTTGATATGAATGAGGGGGGTATTCTGACCACCCAAGAAGCTTACAATGATAGCTCTTATAAAGCTAGGAGCGATGACAGCGGAAGAGAATACGTTACGTCTGAATTTGGGACTGCGATCGCATTCGGTACAGTTTTTGAAAATCTGATCAACTCCAACAGTAACGATTACATCATTGCCAATAGTGCGGCCAATATCTTTAGCGGTTATGAACTTGAAATTTCCACGGGTGATGATCTTATTAAAGGTTGGAACTATCTAGATACTTTAGATCTTTCCAATTATGCTTTCTCTAGTGTGACCCAAACCCAAAGCGGTGATGACCTGATTCTTGGTCTAGGCTCGGATAGTTCGATTACCCTCAAAGACTACCATACAGTCTCTGAAAGCGATCTCCTTAAGATTATCTTCGAGGAGGAGAGTCAAGCACCTGTATGGGAAGAGATTATTATTCCGGACACAATAACAAATATTAGCGACGTTCAGTATGTTCAAGAGGAGCCTCAAACTACCAACACTGCTCCGACGAATATCACCCTTGATGGCAACAGTGTCAAAGAATTCAGTAAAAATGGGACTACCATTGCTAAGCTGACTACTAAGGATGTTGATTGGGGAGATAGCCATACTTATAAATTATTAGATGATGCTCAAGGTCGCTTTAAAATTGATGGCAATCGACTAAAAGTCAAAAATGGCCACCTCATAGACTTTGATGACAACTCTAGTCACTCGATCAAAATCCGCACCACCGACTCCGGAGGTAAAAGCTACGAGGAAATTTTCACCATTGAGGTCCTTAACCAGAATTTTGCTCCGACAGATATCAGCCTTGATGGCAGGAGTGTCAAAGAATTCAGTAAAAATGGCACTACTATTGCTAGGCTGACTACTAAGGATGTTGATTGGGGAGATAGCCATACTTATAAATTATTAGATGATGCTCAAGGTCGCTTTAAAATTGATGGCAATCGACTAAAAGTCAAAAATGGCCACCTCATAGACTTTGATGACAACTCTAGTCACTCGATCAAAATCCGCACCACCGACTCCGGAGGTAAAAGCTACGAGGAAATTTTCACCATTGAGGTCCTTAACCAGAATTTTGCTCCGACAGATATCAGCCTTGATGGCAGGAGTGTCAAAGAATTCAGTAAAAATGGCACTACTATTGCTAGGCTGACTACTAAGGATGTTGATTGGGGAGATAGCCATACTTATAAATTATTAGATGATGCTCAAGGTCGCTTTAAAATTGATGGCAATCGACTAAAAGTCAAAAATGGCCACCTCATAGACTTTGATGACAACTCTAGTCACTCGATCAAAATCCGCACCACGGATTCCGGGGGTAAAAGCTACGAGGAAACTTTCAGTATCGAAGTCCTCGAAAACCAGAATAGTGCTCCAACGGATATCACCCTTTCTGGGAACAGTGTCAAGGAATTGAGTGAAAATGGCACGACCATTGCTAGGCTGACTACTAAGGATGTTGATTGGGGAGATAGCCATACTTATAAATTATTAGATGATGCTCAGGGTCGCTTTAAAATTGTTGACGATCAACTAAAAGTCAAAGATGGCACTCTCTTAGACTTTGATGTCAACTCTAGTCACCCGATCAAAATCCGCACCACGGATTCCGGAGGTAAAAGCTACGATAAAATTTTCACGATTGAAGTCCTTAACCAGAATTGGGAAAGCAAATCGATTAGGGGAGACCGTTACGATAACCGCCTTGAAGGCGGTCATGGTGATGATAGGCTTTGGGGTAATCGCAATAATGACACACTAATTGGTGGCTCGGGTCATGACACTCTTTCAGGAGGTTCTGGGGATGACAGTCTTGTGGGAGGTTTCGGTAACGACTTTCTCAGGGGCACTTGGGGCAATGACACTCTCCATGGTGGCTCGGGTCATGACACTCTCGGAGGTGGTCAGGGAGATGACTCCCTTTCTGGGGGTGTTGGCAATGATAGGATCATGGGAGATGTAGGCAACGATACCCTAGAAGGTAGTTCAGGTGAGGACAATCTAAGCGGAGGTTCGGGTGATGACCTGATCGAGGCTGGGACAGAAGATGATAGTCTCAGAGGAGGTAAGGGAGGTGACACCCTCAAAGGTGGCTCTGGCAATGACTACCTTAGAGGAGACGATGGAAATGACAGCCTTGAGGGTGGCTCTGGTAACGACTCTTTGATCGGGGCTTCGGGTGATGACACCCTTGATGGCGGGAGTGACCATGATACCTTAAAAGGTAGCTCTGGGAATAACTATTTGATCGGAGGTTCGGGTGATGACCTCCTCGACGGTGGCCGGGACCATGATAGTCTTGAGGGTGGCTCTGGCAACGACTATTTGATCGGAGGTTCGGGTGATGACCTCCTCGACGGTGGGCAGCACCATGACTTCCTTAAGGGTGGCTCTGGTAACGACTATTTGATTGGAGGTTCCGGTAATGACACTCTCAATGGAGTTGGAAATGGTTCCCGAGGTAATGGTGAAATTGATGTTCTTGTTGGTGGAGCTTGGTCAGATACTTTTATCCTAGGAGATGATCATCGCGCTTTCTACCAGGGTAAGGGCGACAATGATTATGCAGAGATTTATGACTTAGAATCTAAAGACATCATTCAGCTCTATGGTGTAGCGGATCAATATGATTTGGTTGACGCTGATAATGGGTTACCCGGTAGCACAGCTTTATATTTTAAGAATGATTTGATTGCAGTATTACACGATGTATCTGTGAGTGATGTCAGCAGTAGACTTGAATTTCTTTCCTAATCTGACCAGTTGTAAGATTGGCAAGATGACCGAAGTTAGGGAAGATGGGGAAGCATCTACCGAGAGTCGGACTGATTTTTCTGCCTGTTTGAATAGGATTGCTATACTTTTATCTGCTGGTGTTTACCAGTTCTCAATTACTGACTAACTAGATTTCTCATCCATTAACAAAAACGGTATAATGGCACCCTTTAATTTATAAACTAAAGGGTGCCATTACATTTATTCTTTATTTATTCTGTATAGTCTTCAGGTTCGAGTCTTGGTATTGCCTTCGCTAAAAAGAATTATCATCGATAGAATTATCATGGATTTCGTTACCAGAGGTTTCACGAGTCCCGTGATTGACCTCTTTATGGTTATAGTTACTATCTCCGAGCCTTGGCTGATTAACGTCTGATGAGCGTTGATCAGTCTCAGGAATTTCTAGAGCTTTTCTGTGAGATGATGGTAGGGAATCGATTGACCTAGAAGATTTTGGTGAGGTACCCCTCCAAGTTTTCCAGGCAGCTTTGACACCCTTAACCACATTACGAGTATTCTCTTTGACTTTTTGGGCTTGGTTTTTAGCACTGCTAATACTGTGATCAACCTGTTGAACCACGTGACCAGCACTTTGGACTCCTTGATTAAGATCATCCGTCAAGTCGCTGATTTCTAAGCCTGTGAGCCGAATGGCTTCTAGGGTCGGTGGTAATTCCCGATTTAGGGTATCAGCTAATTTTTCCACACTACGAGCTGCCCGCGCTAACTCTTGTACAGCAGGCAATAACGTTACCAAAACAGCGGTTAAACTAACTGCTACGAGCAGAAAGGACAGCCCGAGCCAAAATAGAGGATCAATCACAAAAAATCCTAGGATGTTGGGAAGCCCCGTCTATGGGGGAGAGGGGTGATGACCGTTGATTTATTATACAGGTTAACCTGTGCTATGATTCAGTAACTGGCAATGGAAAATCGGAGTTTACGACTTTTTTGATCAAGCCCTCGCCTGCAGTAATTAAGCTTAAGTCAACTTAATTCAATAGCAAGCTTGGAGTCTTGAAAAAACACCCTTGAGAAAACACCATTAAGCTCGCCCAAACTTTAACCAATTGTATGCTATCAGTTTTCTTGACATTTGACAACGTATTTGACAACGTTTAGTAATATTATTGGCTAATACTTGCACCATAGGATAAATTTTTCCATTTCCGATATTCGTGAGTCGGCTAACCGACACAAAAACAGGACTTTGCACTTGTAGGGGGATAATTTATGGAGAAGGGGAAGAGGGGGAAGAAGCGGAAGAAGGGCACGTAAGAAAAAACCCATGAGATTGGGTCAATCGGTAACACCAAAAAAAAGCACTAAACCTTCTTACCCCCCGTCCGGGATGCCTAAAGCTAATGTTGATTAGCGGACGAGTTGGACTCTGCGGCAACTGCCGACTCGGACTTTTGAGGCTCTACGCTTTCAGGGACAGAACCTTTTTCAGGGACAGAAGCTTCAAGACCTGCTGCGATCGCTACCTTTAGTCGAGCTAGGGTATCATCCCAGTTACGCAGTGTGGAATCGGAAAGGCGATCTGCCTGTAGTTGCACACTGCTAGAAAGATCTTCGGCTAATTCGGGTAAGGCATCTGCTGATTTTTTCAATAGCTTGCGCGTATCGCGACCAGTACGGGGGGCAATTAGTAACCCTACCACTGTTCCTACGGCACTACCCAATAGCATGCCACCGATAAATGTTCCAGCACTTTTTTTTGACATCTTTTGATTTGTGTTCCTCCAACAATTTTAGATAAATGGGATGGATAAAACTTTTATACTAAATGGTTTTGATTAATTATCCTACAAGTAGCTTGATAATTAATCAGTAGTTAGTAGGCGCTTGAGTGTGGGTTGATCACGGGAGCTACGGTGAGGGTGATCTCAGTTGCCGCTTAGGGTTGGTGACGGCTATGCTGGGAATACTACAACCCGATACTAGTCACTACCTGATATAGCGCTACGCTTAGCGTCAGAAGTCAGAAGTCAGAAGTCAGAAGTCAGAAGTCAGAAGTCAGAAGTCAGAAGTCAGAAGTCAGAAGTCAGCGATTACTTACGTTTCGTAGTTTGGGAATGTCAAACATCTGAATGCGTAGTGCTATACTAGTGCGATCGCTTTTGAGGAAGTAAGCTGTTCTTGCTCATCGGTTTATTACTAAAGCGCCACCTAAATCCTCCAAATTTTTGAAGCATACCCAACAGTAGAAAAATTTGCTTGAGTGTGTGTAGCTTAACCTGTAATTGTTGATACTCCTCTCTTAAACCATGAATACCTACTTGCCCAAGAACAATTGCCTTGGGAGCACTATGTAACGTTTTAGAGATACGGCCTTCAACCCTTTCCAACTGATTAGCGATAGATGAAAGCCACTGTCCCAATCGCCAAACTTGGCAAGCAATGTATAGACACAAGAGGGAGAGCATAATGTTGATGACGATTACAAGTATCATAATCAAGATACCAGTGATATAATTGACTTTACAATGATACGATGGCTAAGGTTGGGCAACTGGGAGAGAAGTTAGTCGCTAGGTGGTTACAAAGCCAAGGCTGGATCATCCTAAACCATAGCTGGCGCTGTCGATGGGGAGAGATTGACCTAATTGCCAAAGGAAACCCGGTGGCATTGGCTTTTGTCGAGGTTAAAACTCGCAGTCGAGGGAATTGGGATGCCGATGGTATGCTAGCAATTACACCACAAAAGCAAGCTAAACTCCGGCTTACAGCTGAGTTATTTCTGTCAGAACATCCAGATTTAGCTGATTTACCGTGCCGATTTGATGTTGCTCTTGTCCGTTGCCAGTGCCTGAACCAACCTTTACACTCTACAACCGCAGATCAAGAGATCGAATTTCCGATAGTTGAACTAGCTCAACCGGTATTGGTGGCAGGATATAAGCTGATGCTACAACACTACATGCAGTCAGCTTTTGATTAGCTACTCGGTTTGGGGGTTGGGTTTTGCTGCTAGCTCATTTTTTCTTAATCATCAACATTGCCTTTTGGCTTGCTTTTGCCTGATTTTTTCGGGACTTGCTTCTTGGTATAGTCAGCGCCCTTTATCTCAACAAACCTAGCCTTGAGAGGCTTCCCAGGTGGGAGTGTCACAAACATACGATTTTTTCAGGCAGACAGATTCTCCGGTATTACCTAATCTTAAAGAAGAAACAGATACCCATTATCATAGCTTGGTATAAACTGAATCATATCCATAACTCCTCAAGAGTAGAAACATGGAAAGCCTCACCATTGCTATGGTCGAGTGGATCATAAAACTGTTCCGCGTCTACCTGGTCGCAGGTTTGATTTTTGCGGTTCCTTTCGTCATCTTTGGCGTGCAACGGGTGGATCCCAATGCCCAGGGATGGGCGATCGGCTTTCGCATTATGATCATTCCCGGTGTGACTGCCTTCTGGCCGATGTTTGCCACTCGCCTGTTGAGAGGCAAAACTCTTCCGACTGAACGCAATGCTCACCGTATCTCGGCCAAACGACTGACCTGAAAGGGAAATGCTATGATTCTCGCTCGCCGTAAAACTCACTTTTATTCCTTTGTGGTACTAGCAGTTGTCCTACCAGTGTGCTTCTTGGCAGGGATTTTACTGCGTCCTAGTTACGAACCAGTTGATGTAGCTAGCAATAACTTATTTACACAGGCAGGGTTCGTGACACAAACCCAACCCAGAAAGGCAATTGGCTCAACTAAACTTGATGATGGAACATTTCGGTTTCATGTTGAAACCTTTGTCAATTACCAAGGCAAACTGGTGATGGAACTTAAGTCTCTTTCTTTGCTCCAAGTTCCCGATCCCTTGCTGTATTGGGACCCTAGGCAAAAAGCCCCCACAGAAATTAGCGTCCGCTCAATACTGCTAGGCAATCTGGCCGGGTTATCTCGTAAACAATTTTTGCTTCCTCCCAGTGTGCGAGGCAAAGCGGGACATTTGCTGATATACAGCCAGGGGCAACAAAAGCTGATTACAGCTCTACCATTGCCAGCCAAACTGACTAGACTTTATCGTTATTAGTGCTTAGTAAATAAAAGAAGGTTTACTGATAGTTAATAATAACTAATAACTAATGAATAATGAGCAATAGCAATAGCAATTAACCTTTAGTAAAAAAATGAGTGTTGCCTATAAAGCTGTTCTGTGGAACCGCCAGAAGTTTATTTACGATGCTATCCTTCTGAGCCTAGTTGCCCTTTATATTGTACTTTTCATCAATGTTACCCAGTGGTTCGATAGCAACATCGACATCAGGGGAGTCAGGATTCGCGCCTTTGGCTCAGCTGCTTTCATCCTGTTGCATGTGATCTTATCCATTGGTCCGCTAACTCGCCTGAGTCCAAAATTCTATCCCCTCCTCTACAATCGGCGTCATATGGGGGTTACGATGTTCTTCTTGGCTCTCCAGCACACCCGCCTTGGCCTGCAATGGTACCACGACTTCGGCAATCTCGAACCTCTGGTCAGTCTGTTTGTGAGCAATACTAACTATCTTACCTTTATTCGCTTTCCCTTCCAGGTTTTGGGATTTGTTCCCCTGGTGATCTTGTTCCTAATGGCAGCCACTAGCCACGATTTCTGGCTGGCTAACCTAACGGCTCCGGTTTGGAAAGGTTTACATATGAGCGTTTATCTTGCCTACGGACTACTGACAGGTCATGTCCTGCTAGGAGCACTGCAAACTAACACGGATCCAGTTCTGACCCTTGCTGTTGGTGTTGGACTAGTGTGGATTGTGGGAGTGCATTTGGCAGCAGGGATTCGGGAGTTCGGGCAGGACAATCAGGAGCTTGTTACAGGAAACGAAGAATTTGTGGATGCGGGCAGCATCGCAGAAATCCCGGAAAAGCGAGCTAAGATAGTCACTCTCGGGGGCGAGCGGGTGGCAATTTTTAAGTATGACGGTAAGATTTCTGCTGTTTCCAACGTCTGTCAGCATCAGAATGGCCCTCTAGGGGAGGGAAAAATTGTGGATGGCTGCATCACCTGTCCATGGCACGGCTACCAGTATCTGCCAGAAAACGGTGCTTCCCCGCCACCGTTTACAGAAAAAATCCCTACGTTTGATATTAAATTAGAGGGCGATCGCATTTTAGTGAAAACTATACCGAACCTTCCTGGTACCAGCGTTAGTCCTGCTGTAATCGCCATGGAGGAAAAGACGTGAGTACCAACAGCCAAGGTCAAAACACCGATGAATTTTATATCGGTTATGGTAAGGTGCCTACCGCTATCAAACGGTTTCTGTTAATATTGATTCCCGTCCTAGCCCTGGTGATTCTGATTCTAGGGGCTGTCTTCCCCTTAATTCATGACCAGTTTAATTCTGGAAAGGTCAATAAGGCTCAAGAGTTTGAAGGGTTGCTCTTAGGAAAACCTGTTCCTCACTTGCTGGTACCCCGTCCAGGGGATACCTCCTTCCAAGCCCCCTACTCTCGCTACTTGCTGACGGGTCCGGGAAAAACCTCACCCAGGTCCAGCGTCTTGGATCAAGTGGGAAAGTGGGTCAAGCTAACCGGTAGTCCAGTTTATCGCAACAACCTTACGGTGATAGCAGCTCGCTCTGCAGAGGCAATTGACCCTCCTTCCGAACCAGTGAAACCGGATGCGGGTAAATCTCTTGGTGAGTTCTCCCTCTTAGGAGAGATTGTAGACAGTAAATGCTACCCCGGGGTGATGAAACCAGGACAAACTAAAACCCATCGCTCCTGTGCTATTCGCTGCATCAGTGGTGGTGTTCCTCCGGTGTTCTTCGTGTACAATCAGCAGGGGGATAATCTTTATCTGCTCCTAGTAGATCGGCAAAACCAGGCGGTTAACTCTCGGATTTTGGATAAGGTAGCTGACCCTATCCGCATCACTGGGGAAGTAGTTCAATATGGGGATATGTTTGTCCTCAAAGCTGACCCGGAAAGTTATGAGCTGGTAACTCAGTAAAGGTGGGGATGATGGGCAACGGATGGGTAACGGAATTACCCACACTCCTCCCTTATGCCACACTTGTCTAGGATTTGACAAATGATCTGATATATGTATTAACAGAAAAGGATAGATTTAGGTATCCTTGCCCCCCCCTTTTAGGTGTTCTATCGTCATTAATTTACCCATTCCTATGATTACTTGACTAATGCTTTACTAGGAAAGGATACACCGGCGTTGCTTATTCTGGGTATGGTTTTGCCCCCCTAACCCCCCAATTCTGGGGGGAATAAGACCTTCAAAGTCCCTTCCGGTGCGCGCCTCCTAGGGCGAGTAAATCGCCCTTGGGTCGCACCGCAAAGTTGGGGGATTTAGGGGGCTTTAACTTTCACCAGATGATCGCGAATTCATTCCTTAATTCAGCAACGCCGATACACCACTCTTCCTCAATAACGGAAATGATTGCCAATAGTATCAATAACCTTAATCCCAAATTGCTGCTAGTTGTCTCCCGGGCCCTGGCAGCATTGCGACCCTCGGTGATTGCTTTTCTAATTGCCAACGCTAGTATGCTTAGTGGCGGGAAGGAAACACCAATATCGTTTTGTAACGTTCTGTTTGTTGGCAATCTCTGTGCGTCTTTGGCAGTGGTGGCTTTTTTTGGAGCGATTCCTATTCTAAATGAACTCAGAAAGTTGAAGGTAAAGCTGCTTCTGGGACTGTTTATTAATGGTTGTTTAGCCGCCTTACTATCTGCACTGATTTTCCTGGGGCTACAACACACTACTGTCACCAATGCAGTCTTATTGGGGCGATTTGGTCCGGTACTCTATGCTCTGGCAGGAGCAATTTTCTTTGGCAAGCGTATTCTGAAATGGGAATGGATTGGCTTTTCTCTGATTGGCGTTGGTGTTGTTGCTATTGTTTTTAAAAGCAGTAATTATCAAATCAATCAGGGTGACCTTTTAATCCTGGCTTCAACGTTTTTGTATGCAGTTACTTCGATTATCGGCAAGTTGACCCTTTCTAAAAACAAGAGTTTGTCGGTAATTGTCTTCAGCCGTAACTTTATATCAGCTGTAATATTTTTCGCGATCGCTAGTTATTTGTTTGGTCCGTCTCATTTTGGAGATGTCTTTTCAGGTCAGCTTTGGATGGTGATGGGGATCTATGCACTAATTATCATCGTGATTACCCAATTTCTCTGGTACGCTGCCCTGGAAAAGTTAGACTCCAAGACGGTGGGTAAGTGGACTGTATTATCCCCCGTATTTGGGATAATTTATGCGCTAATTCTCAATGGAGAACGCCCTTCACTGATGCAAGTAATAGCATTTATTGTGATCATGATTGGAGTGTCGATCACTAACTTTAGTAAACAAAAGCCCCAACCGATACAGGAAATTGCAGCTAGAGGAGAAAGTTCTGCCTCTTCTATGTAAGTAGATAGCAGTTATCAATTCAGTGAGGTAGTTACTAGGAGTGGTTAGGGAGTAGGGAGTAGGGAGGGGTGCATCTCATTTTTGCAATTAAACAAAAATTCTAATAAAATTCCCAAACTGCCTACACTACCCACCCTCCCTAAAATCCCCACGCTTCCGACACTTCCGGCACTTCCCTTCTTTTTTACAAAGATGAGATGCACCCAGTAGGGAGTAGGGAGTAGGGAGTAGGGAGTAGGGATTAGGACAAAAATTTTTGTACCTCATCAGTATGATAATTGCTATAAAAGGAGTAGAAAAGAGTTAGCAATCGGTATAGTAAAATCAGCATAGTAAAATCAGCTTGTAATTTAATGAAAGTAAGAAGTAATATAAGAAGTAATGTAAGATGAAATTACTTTCCATTTGCAATCCTTCTCGATACTCTAGTCCGTTACTGGACATACCCATATTTTACCAACGGCTAGCCCTCGACGAACGATTTGAATTCTTCCACATCCCTACTGAGGGCGTATTCACCCAAGGAGCGAAGACTGAATCGATTCAGGTAGCTTCGGTGAAGGGAATACTACCTTACACTACCTTTCTCGAATTAGATTCACAAGCCCAGGATTTGCGATCGCTAGAGGAGTTTGACTTGGTATTTTGTCGCACCTTAAAGCCTTTTCCTGAAGGATATCTAGATAGACTACGATTGTGGGAACCGTTTGTAAAATTTGTTAACAGTCCTACTGGAATTCATGAGCAAATTCAGCAAGAATTCTTCCTCAAAGTAGCCAGTAAATTTACACCAGACATGATAGTAACCGGTAGCTGGATGGAAGGATTGGCTTTTTTTGAAAAGCACCAAGTTATTGTGGCTAAGCGATATAATAGTTGTGGTGGTAGAGGAGTTTTTAAAATTTGGGATCACAACGGTCATTTCTTAGTGGATAATCCCTTTGCAGCTACCAGGGAGTTTAGTCACTTTTCCGAGGTGATGAATTATCTGAAAGGTTCCACAGGTAAACCACTACAATTTGTGAAATACTTGCAGCGAGTTGATGTGGGAGACAAGCGGATTGTTGTGGTAGATGGTGAAATTTACGGTGCCTATATCCGCCGTTCGAAAAGTGGTCATTGGGTGCATAATGTCAGCGTAGATGGAGAATGTTTCTTATCAGATATCAGCTCTGAAGAAAAAGAAGCAATTCACGCTACCTTTGAACACTATCGCTGTCGGGGTATACATACCTTGGGATATGACTTTTTGATGAATGATGAGGGTAACTGGTGCATTAGCGAAATCAATGGAGGAAATATTGGTGGCTTTGCTAGATTAGAACTGTTAACCAACCAATCGATAATGGAGCGATTGTTTAGCTGGATGATTGAGTTTTATCGAAAGCCGAGAAAAAACCTATCGTTATCTTTGGTTGAGGATTAGGAGTGTTTAGTTCTCTAAATTATAATTGAGAGAGAGCAAATAATTACGGGCAACAAAATAAGTGCAGAAAAATGTCAACTAAACAAGAGAATTTCTGTGCAGATTTATCAGAGCATCCCAACATTCTGGTAAGGCAATATAAAGAGACTGATTTTCAAGCAATTGCATCTATCTATAACGAGTCTATCGTTGCAGGCAACAGTACGATGGATTGCCAATTTTATACCGCTGAGGACATGGAAGTACTCGCGAATAAGTTTGGCGATCGCGAAACCATACTGGTTGCAGAACGAGAAAGCTGTGTTATCGGGTGGGGTGTCATCAAGCGCTATAGCCCTCGCTTAGGCTACCGTGTTTGCTGCGAGATTTCGATTTATTTTTCTTTAGCGGAAACCGGTAAGGGTTACGGCAGTATTTTACAAACAGCATTGCTCAAGAAAGTTGAGGAGTTTTGCTATCACCATGTCGTTGCTAAAATTTTGGGCTGCAATCAAGGGAGTATTGAATTTCACAAGCGATTTGGATTTGAGGTTGTAGGTGTTCAAAAAGAAATTGGGTTTTTCAAGGGACGCTGGCACGACATGGTTATTATGCAGCTTGTTTTATCCCATATCTTACCTTACCGTCCTGAACTATAACATTCTGTGTTTTAGTTTTGAGCATGGGAGGAGCTTGCAACGGATAGTTCGAGCGGATGTAACGGATAGCAATATGGGAAGGAGGTCGAAGAGGTGCAGCGATTTCTTTATCGTTTCAATCAGGCTTGCTATAGCTTGAATAAATCTTTGATGATATGAGGAATAATCATCATGTGTTCTGAATCAAAATAAGCTGAGATATTTCTCAATTTTTTTCAGACGATAGTGAGGAATTTATCAGCTTTCTCTCAGCCTAGAGCTTTAAGGTTTATACAGTCAAGTCAACCAGTGAGGAATTATTAGTTAGGTAAATCTAGGGATGAGGGATTAAGTATTAGGGATTAGGCTTTGAATAGTAAACTCTAACAGCATTCCCCTAACACCATTCTCCCACCTAGTAATACTATCAATTTCGGTTAATCCATTCGTAGGATGGTTAATCCGATTTTGTTAATTTTCAATTTTTAAGTCTCTATTTTCAGAGAATCAAGTTTTTTAAAAAATTAGAGGATGGCAAAATGATTCAGATTATTACTGGCATGAAGACTTCTGTATCCGACCAAAGTCTTCCCAAGAGTATCCAGCGCTTAATTAGTAATATCCAAAGTCAGTCGGTATTGGTACCGAAAATTGCTCGTTTGTGCATTTTGGATGCACGCATCTCACCGGAAGACTTGATGGGATGGGCTGACTTTGATCATCCCATCACCGACAGCTACGGTCGAAAGCTACTGTACGAGTGTGGTTCCTTTGAAATTATGGTGATGTCTTGGGCTCCAGGAGACTACAGCACGATTCATGACCACGGCACAGCCCAATGGGGAGCAGTACAGTGCTTTGGCGAGGCGGAACACTACGTGTATACCTTAACAGATGGAGTGCTGCAAACCCTGAAGCGACTGGACTATAGCTCTGGAGAGGTAAAGGCGGTAGCTGACGATATGATTCACCAGATGGGCAACCCCGGAGAATCCTGCTTTTTTAGCCTTCATGTATACGGGACCGAAAACTCCAAGGGCTCGATTACTAGCAACGCACGAATCTTTGACCTGCTTGAAGGCAGCATTCAACGCACTGATGGAGGGGTGTTCTTCTGCTTGCCAGAGACACAAATTAAAGAGCGGCACTACGGCTTACAAGCAGACACTGATACCACGCTCAGACACCACGAAAAAATGCGCGATCGCATTTGTCGAATCCTTGCAGTAGAGGACAATCCTCTACTCCGCTCAAAATTAGCTGTGTTAGACGAGCAAATGTCACAGCTCAAGTAAGCTAAAGATAATTGGTAATTGCTAATTGGTAATTGCTAATTGGTAATTGCTAATTGGTAATTGCTAATTATTACTTTTCAAGTAAGCATTCAGCTGTCAGCATTCAGCTGTCAGCCTAATGCTTAAAATAAACATCGAACAGGATAATTTAATAGTTTGAGATTTTAAAGAATTGAAAGTTTGGGGATTTGCCTATCTAAGTATTCAGCCGTTGGCTGATAGCACCTCAAGTAGCACAGGCTTCTAGCCTGTGATGTACCCCATAAGCTGATACGCGACACGCTGATAGCTGTTGGCGTAGCCTGCGCGTAGCGCATATGCTTACCTTTTCAATTTTCAGTTTTTAATTTTAAAATGACCAATGACTAAATCAATCAATCCAAACTAATTTGTGAACCCCATAGGTCTTGAGGTAGAAATGAGCGGTCCATTGGAATTGGTGCTACTGGTTCAGTTAGGGTAAATTTGCCACTCTCAATCCATTGCTTTAATTCCATAGCAACTTGCCGGGAGAGGAAAATACTAGCAAGAGGAGCTACACGTACTAATTTACCATCAATAGTGATCCGACCAGACTTCAGCTGAGCGTAGCTGACTAACCCAAAGGTTGGACGCACCCGTCTAGGAATGGCAAAATCTACCACTGGTGCAACAATGTCTTGATCTTGTACAGCACAACGTTGCACTACTTCTTCATTCAGTACTGGCATTGGTACGCCCACACCCAGCATCAGAGAGGGGCCATAATTTTTAAAGTAACAACCCCGCACCCATTTGGGGTTCATTTGCTTGGCATCTCCAATTAAAGCTAGAGTTGCTGCTGGTCCTATGGGTGTCTGATTGGGAAGGCGTTTTTGCAGTGGGAAGTGTTGGGTCCCTTCCCAAGCAATATAGCCAATACCTCCACCCATAAAAATCCGTGTGCCAATACCCACTAGCTTCAGTTCCGGATCATTGATTAGGGGTGAGATTGCTCCTGGGTTAGAGTAAACCGCATTGGAGAGTTTGGGCTGCAGCAAACCCAGATAAGTATACAAGGGGCGATCGCCTCCATTCACCCCTACAATGAAGTTTTGATACAGATTGCGGGGATTGAATAAGTAAAACTGATTAATCCTATCCTTAGTGATCGTGGTCTCAAAGGAGCTTCTAGGATAACAATCTGTCACCTGTCCAAGGGCTTGCAGGTTGACCGGTTTCCCAGCAATCAGGTCTTCAATGACATGACCACCACCCCTTTGCCTATGTTCTTCCATATCTGGAATCTCACGGTTATCTGGGTAGTCAACAACTTGAGTTGCTCCCAAAAACAAATCCACTGCTCCGAAGCCAGTGTAAGCTGGAACCCCATCTAACCAACATTTCCGTATTTTCACGGGTGGGTCAGTATGTCCCAAATTCATGATTGCTCCGGAAGACTCCATCTGCTCAAAGGTACCGGTAGTAATGATGTCTACTTCTTTCGCCGCCTGAGTCACACCGATGTCTGCCACCCGTGCTTTTAATTCTTCCACTGTCCACACTACGGCACAGTTACCCTCGATTTTGTCATTAATTTGAGCAATGGTTCGCATAGGGATTGGGAATGAGGAGAAGGGTTTTCCAAAATATCACTTGTCAGTGGTATCTTAGCTTACCTCCGTCAGCCGAGGGTGATCATAGGCAGTTGTTAAGTAAGTATTCAGCTATCAGCTATCAGCTATCAGCTATCAGCTATCAGCTATAGCGCTTTTTAAGCTAGTAAGGTACAAGTTTTTGGGTTTTAGGGAGCAGGGAGCAGGGAGTAGGGAGCAGTAAAGTCAGAAGAGGGAAAAGGTAAAAAATTATGTGTACCTCATGAGGCTAAAAACCGCTATATCAGCTATCAGCTATCAGCTAATGCGCACGCTACTTGAGGTGCTTTTGAATACAACAGGTAAGCATTGGAATAATGCTGAGTTACGTCAGCACCTCAAGTAGCGTGGACCTTTTGCCCACGGCTGACGGCTGACGGCTGACGGCTGACGGCTGACGGCTGACGGCTGACGGCTGAATGCTTAAGTTGTTAAAATCCATAGCTCGCGTTGTAACGGTTGAAGGCTTATGAAGGTTTACTCTTCCTCCTTCTCGATTTGATCTGATTTGTCGGATTTGGGGTGATTGTCCGATTCAGTGCTATCCTGGGAATCCTGTGATGTAGTCGGGCTGGCTAAATCAGGATCTGGTGATGCGATCGCAACGATTTCTGAAGGGGTCTGGGTATGTCTGATGGATATCGGACTAGTTTTCCATTGATCGAGGATATCTTTAATTAAAACTTCTTTGAGCCAAACCTGACCAACTACTGTTAATGGTAAAGCTAACAGTAAACCTAAAAAACCAAAGAATGTCGCGAAAAATACCTGAGCCAAAAGGGTTACTGCTGGTAGCAGGGATACCTGTTGCTTCATGACCAGGGGAGTTAGCAAATTACTTTCCACCTGCTGAATAATAATGTAGAGAATTAAAACAGCGATCGCTTTCCAGGGTGCATCTAGTAGAGCGATCGCAATCGGTGGGACTACACTCAATCCAGGGCCAATATTGGGGATAAATGTCAAGATACCTGCCAAAGCCGCCTGTGCCAGTGCCAGTTTAACTTGTAGGATGACCAAACCCACAAAACTTAAGCCAGAAATGGCAGCAATGTTAACGAGAATGCCTACTAACCACCCCCGTAAAGAGTGATCACATAGAGTCAAAATTTCATCAACTCGACGGCGATAGAAAGACGGGAAAAGTCGTATAAAGCTTTGACGATAAGCGTTGGGGTCAGCCAGTAGCATTATGGTCAAAACTAATACCAGCAAAACTTGGGCTACTACAGCCAAAGAGTTAAAGGCAATGGAGAATCCACCACCCAATAACTGATTAAGTAACGGTTGTAGCTGTTGAATTAGCTGATCTATTTGGAGCTCGGGGAAAGTAATCAGATCTGGGGGAAGACGCGCTGACAACACCTCCAACCACTGACCTAATTTTTCTATACCCCTAGGAACTTGATCAGTTAACTCTAGGACTTGGTCGGCAAAGGGTGGCACAATTAGCCAGTAAAACCCTACGGTTAGAGCAACCATCAGAAGAATTGACAGCAGCACAGCAAAAAGCCGTTTGATGCCAACCCGGCGGAATTTTTCCACCAAGATATTTAAGGCATTGGCAAGTACCACAGCAGTAAATATCAGCAGCAGTACTTTACGGATTTGCCACAGGATGTATAACGAAAGGATAAAGGCAAGTAGACCAATCCATGTGCCTAGACTCATGGTAAAACCTCGCAGTGGCTCTATGCAGTCCCAGACCTAATTTTAGTTGTATGGGGCTCAAAAACCTGATCTTACCTCAATTCTACAGATTTTAGGTTTTCAAATTTTAGGTTTTAAAAGAGACAGGATGCGATTAGCCCGAAGGGCTACGCTACGCGAACGCTCCGGGAGCAGAAGATGGGGGTGATGGGGTGATGGGGTGACAAGCAGCTTGAAAGGGAGGGTGACCGGGTTTAGGTAGGGTATCCTGCCCCTCGGGAAACATAACTATGCTCTTTTGAGTCTAATTAATCGCTTATACTCATCCTCAAGGAAGATATATTTAATGTTTATTTCCCATCGTTGGCAGTCCAGAATCGCTCTACTCACAGCATTGGGGATCACTTCAACTGTGGCGTTACCAATGTTGATGGCTACTCAAGCTACTGCCCAGTCTAGATTCTACATCGAGCCACAGTTGGCTCAATTTACCCAAGTCATCATTCCTGCTGGGACTTTGATACCAGTTGAATCCGACGACGCCAAGAGAATCATTGTCACTCGTAATGAAACTCTACCGATAACGGTGATAGTAGCTAGAGATGTAGTCTCCTTTTCAGGAACCCTCCTAATTCCAGCCGGTAGTGAGATTGAAGGTGAAGTGCGTCCAGTTAACAGAGGTTCTCAGTTTGTCGCCGAAGAGTTGATTCTCAGGGATAGTGATCAATCCTTATCTATTGATGCCACCTCCGAGGTTGTCACCAAAACTGAAACTATTACCAAAAACACTGATCCGGATTTGCTCAAAGGTGCTGCTATTGGTGCAGCTGCCGGGGCTGTACTTTCTGAAATCTTTGGTAAGCTTGAGTTTTGGGAAGTTTTAGCTGGTGCTGGACTCGGTTTGGTTACAGAACTTCTCCTTGCAGGAGGTCAGGAAGACGTAGAAGTAGTTGTCATCGACCCTGACACAGATTTAGATGTAACCTTGAAGTCTGATTTAGTCCTTAACATTGACAATCGCTAATCTGAAGGATGAAGGATGAACCCTTCACCCTTCATCCTTGACTTGATAATTAATAATTCATCCTACCCGACGGTAAAGCTATCAGGCGAAGATCCTTAATCGTTAATCTTACCCTACACCGAATTGCTAAGGGCGAACATCCTTGATAATGTAAGCATTCACTTATAGCGCTACGCGCAAGTAAGAAGTTAGAAGTCAGAAGTCAAAAGTAAGCTATGACTAAGTTTCGGAGTTTAGGAGCGATGCAGAGGTGCGACCCGTGGCGAATTTAATTCGCCAACGGAAAACGCACCATTACGGTCTTGGGGGTTTCCCCCATGAGCGACTGCATCAAGACAATGTCCTAACAGTAGCGCGTAGTGCTATATCAGCTATTAGCCTATGCGCTAAAGATAGTGCTACTTGAGGTGCTATCAGCGTGTCGCGTATCAGCTATCAGCCTATGCCCAACAGCTGACTGCTGACTGCTGACTGCTGACTGCTTACTTGATAATTCATTCTTAACCAAAAGTTACTGTCACCTTAATATTCATCTATTATTATCTATTACTATTAACTAGTTAGTCACCAGGTCGTCAGGATAGCTAAGCTGATGGATCTTTATCGCCGCCTTCTCTGGAGTACTATTTTGGTATTCAGTAGTTTAGTTACACAGATTCCAACAGCCTCAGCTGAAATTAAGGAATACCACGTCATCCTTAACTCTGATAGCAGTCAATCATTTGAACGCCTAATTCAGCAGACAGAGAATTTGGCTCAAACTAAACTAAATCAGGAATTTACCGGAAATCCTGATATTACCAGCATTTCTATGATGATTTTAGGTGAACGCAATGGTCAAGTAGTCCCTTTAATGATTGCAACAGTTTCTCGCTCTCAGTGGAAACAATTCCCCATAATCCAGCGATGGGCGAGTTATTTTAGCAATTCTGAAATGCTATTGGGGTTCAGAGCTTCTGATTCATCTCCAGCTCCTTCAAATCCACCTAAATCTTCAGTATTACTTGAAGCTTCATTGGAGGATGATCCAGGTTTTCGAGATGATTAACTAGTTGAATTAACTAGTTTAAATAAAAACTTGGCAACGGTTAACCTTAACTGTAGCAGTGTTAATCCTTTTTAGGTAATTATTTTCACAATTTAGTTTCACAGGTTAAGACTTAACTAATAAATAGTTAAGGTATGGTAAATCTTAATATCAACGAAAAAACACTATAAAGTTAAGACATGCTTAACCATCCAGTTAACCGCTCTTAACCTTAAAAAGATATATCTAATCAGTAGCTAAAAACTAGTACAAGCGTTTACCAACGCAATTTTTTTTAGTAATCAATGCTAGCCATATGAGCGACACCAGGGTATCAAAAAGTAGACAAATATCAGGGTTTAATAACCTTGGCTCACTACTTATGCTTTCAAACAGGGGTGTTCTCACGCTTGGACTGGTTTTCTACTGCAGCATAGCTATAAAATTATTAGCAACAGGGCTGAATTTGTTATAGCCTTTTGACGATTGTTTTTCAGCTAGCTCTGGTGGTAATGGTGCTCAAACTTTGTGATTCCGCTGATTCTTGTAGAGAGATAAAGAGATACTAGAATGTCTAAGCTAACTCGCAGAAAACTGCTAGTTTTCTTTGGGGCGAGTACTGCAGCTACTGTGTTGGCTCCTCAGATAGGCCAAAAACTGTTAGGTGGTGACTATAGTGTTGCCAATGCAGCTACCAGTACTATGGGTATTACCCCGGTGCGTTTACCCCATCCCTTGCCGATTTATCAAACTAAAAAAAGTGCCTTACCCACTGGCATTAATCAAAGCCAACTGCTTGAACCAAGTTCTGACATCAGTCTGGCTACCTACACGGTCATTGATGATGTAGTAGTACCGCCGGAGTACGAACGGTATGTAATTGTCAAATGGGGCGATCGCGTTTTCCCTAATCCAGACGATTATTTTGGCTATAACAACGACTACACTGGCTTTGTTCCTGTAGGTAGAAGCTCTAATGATGGCTATCTCTGGGTCAATCACGAATACGTTTCTTTTCCATTTTCTGACCTAGCTCCCGGTACTTCCAGCAGCTTAGCTGGATTCCCCACTAGCTTTGAGACGGTGATTGGCTATCCTCTACCGTCTAATGTGAATGATATAGAACTGCTTGGAGAATTTTTCTACAACCAAGGAGGTTCTATTGTTCGCATCCGTCGCAATGGTTCCGGTGAACGTTACCAAGTTGTTAAGGATGACTCCAAGAACCGTCGCATTCACGGTCTTTCTGGTTTAGGAATCAATGCTCAGCGGAGTGATGAGTTTAAGAGTGTTACCTCTTGGGGCTCCAGAAGCCATCAGCAAGGGGATCAAAACTACCTGGTGGGAACAGGACCAGCAGCAACTGAAGTGTTTTCTCTGAGTTCCGATGGCTTAGGGAACAAGATTATCGGTACTGCTTACAACTGTTCCGGTGGAACTACCCCTTGGGGTACCATTTTGACTACTGAAGAAAATTTCCAGGGTAGTGCCAGATTCTTCAATGGTGTTACTGAAGCTGTGCTACCTAATGGCACTCAGACTGGCTACACCGAAGGTACCACTGGGTCTGTATTCGGTCTGGTCGGTGAAAAGTATGGCTGGATGGTAGAGATTGATCCAGTTAACCCTAGTGTTCGTGCTAAGAAGCACACTGCGTTGGGACGCTTCCGTCACGAAAATATTACTTTCCGTACTGAGGCTGGTAATAAGTTAGTTGCTTACATGGGAGATGACCGCCGGGGTGGTCACACCTGGAAGTATGTTAGTAAGGGCAAACTGCGGGGCCTCAGTGATAAAGATAACAGTAAGTTATTTGAAGAAGGTACTCTCTACGTTGCTAAATTCAATTCCAATGGCACAGGTGAGTGGATACCATTGGTCTTGAGTACTCCCACCAATCCCAATGCTCCCTCTGAACTGGCTTCTGTTGAGCTAGCTGCTTTAGGTGAGGCACAACGAGATGGTCGGGTGCGCTTACCAAAGCGTGCTGGTATTGCTGGTGCTACTGAGGATGGTGGCTCGTTGGTGGTAGATCTCACTAATGAAGCAACTGCCCTCCCTGGTTATAAGAAGAAAACCCTGGCAGATTTCTACACTAGCCAAGGTGCTATTGTCGTTGATTCTTTCCTGGCAGCTAATCTAGTTGGTGGTACTCCCTCATCCCGCCCTGAGGATCTAGAAGTCCATCCCCGGACTAAAGCGGTATTCATTGCCTATACCGACCATATTGCTGGTGGAGATGGCTATCCAGATTCCCGGATCTTCCAAACTGCTAAACTCAACGCTGATGTTGATGCTAAGCAGCCTTCTGGTGGGATTTACAAGATTATTGAAAACAGCGCTGATGGTACAGGTACTAGCTTCCGCTGGACTCGATTCGTGGAATCTGGAGAAGCTGGAGCAGACGATGGTGCTGGTTTTGCTAATGTAGATAACTTAGCCTTCGATACTAAAGGTAATATCTGGGGTGTCACCGATATGTCTACTAGTCAGCACAACGGTTTTAGAACTGGTGCTGAGCCAACAGAACGCACCATTGACCACACCGACACTGGTGCTACTAGTTCTTTGGTTGGGGTTTATGGTAACAACTGGGTGTTCTATGTTCCCACTAGTGGGCCTAATGCTGGGGAAGTCATCCCCTTTGCTTATGGTCCAGTGCGTTGCGAGATAACTGGTCCAACCTTTATTGGTGATACTTTAATTGTTGCAGTACAGCATCCTGGGGAAAGTGTACCCATTGGTGCAGGTCAGGCACCTCTACAACGAGACATTGAAATCCTGAACTTGGATGGAACTCTGTTTACTCAGAGCCGGACTGTACCTCTTGGTAGTAACTGGCCTAGTAGCTTACCTAAGGCTGATGGTGGTGATGGCAATCCCTCTGGACCACCCCGTCCTTCTGTAGTTGGTATTCGTCGCAAGTCTGGTGAAAGGCTTGTTTAGACTAATGTTGGTTTAGACTAATGGTAAGCATTCAGCTATCAGCCGTCAGCCGTCAGCTTATTTTATTCACAAGCACCATGAGTAGCCTAAGCTATGGGCATAAACTATTCGCTTAGCATGGCCTCAGACCTTGAGCACTTCAAGTAGCGTGGGCGTAGGTTGTTAGCTGATAGCTGATAACTGATAGCTGACGGCTGAATGCTTACGACTATGTTTGTTTAGACAAGACAGCAGAATGAGATAAGACATTTTATCTTTCCCATTCTTTACCTTATTTTTACACCTTTACATTTTAGATGCTGGCGTTCGCTTATAGATTCGTCAGCTTTTTTTTGTTTTTATGTAAGCATTCAGCTATCAGCTATCAGCTATCAGCTTATGGGCAGGCTTGGCCAAAGGCCAAAGTCCAATGGCTGACTGCTGTTCGAGTAGCTTGCGCCTAGGACATATGCTTAGATGGGCAAATCCCCAGACTTTCAATGTTGTAAAATCTCGAACTATTCAATTCTCCCGTTTGATGTTTATTTTTTGATGTTTATTTTAAGCATTAGGCACCTCAAGTAGCGTGGCCATTCGCGTAGGGTGGCCCAAAGGCCAAGGCCAACGGCTGACAGCTGACGGCTGAATGCTTACATTTCAATCGCCTAAAACGACTACTGCTAGGATAAACTATCGCCAATTTTGATAAAGTTAGCAAAAAAGCTATCTAGATCAGCTTCGTTAATATTTGGGTTGCTGAGAATGAAGCGAATTAGAATCTGTTCTTGATAGTGAGCGTAATTGACTAATGCTTGACCGGAGCGCATTAATTGATCACGTATTTCCAGATTAAGCTGATCTAAACCATGATTAGACAGACTGTTATCTCTGGGATTATAGCGAAAACAGATATTCAAAAATGTTGGTTGAACTATCAATTGTAATTTCTCACAACTGCGAATATAATCCGCCGCGTAGCTAGCGAGTTCAAACAAGCGGTCAACCCGTGCTTCATAACCACTTTTGCCGTAGTATTTCCAGGCTAGCCACAGCTTAAGGGCATCTACTTTCCGCCCACACTGCAAGGACATAGTTCCGAGATTATAGGCACTATCTTCATCATCGTGGAAGATATAGTGAGTACCTTGACTAGAACAAGCCTCCAATAAAGTCCCTGGTTGTTTAACCAGAATAGCTGAACAAATCAACGGCACCCCCATAAGTTTGTGAGCATCCCAAGTAAACGAATCTGCTAAGGAGCTACCTTGTAACAGGTGCTTGTGCTGGTTGCTGAATAAAACCGGAGCACCCCAAGACCCATCCACATGTAGCCAGAGTCCATATTTGCTGGTAATTTCTGAAATTGAGAGCAACGGATCGAATGCACCGGCAACGGTAGTGCCCGCAGTCGCTGTAACAAAGAAAGGTGTTTTTCCTTCCCTTAGGCTTTGTTGAATAGCAGCTTCTAATTGTTGCGGGCACATGCGCTGATCGTGATCGGATTTGACTTTAACTACATTGTCTATGCCCATGCCCAACAAATTTGCTGCTTTGAAAAAGGAATAGTGAGCTTGATCTGAGATGAATGCTACTAGCTGGTGATTTCCCAATCCCTTGTTTTTGGCTTCGGGTAGGAGTTTGTGTCGCGCACAAAGCATGGCGATCAGATTAGCATTACTCCCTCCTGTCACCATCAACCCCTCACCTTGAGGAAAACCGATCAAGTCGTTGAGAGCCTCAATCAATTTAATCTCTATCAGCGTGGCGACTGGAGCAACTTCATAGGTATACATAGAAGTATTAGCAGTACTAGTTACCATTTCTGCTAATAATCCAGTTATCTCAAATCCACCCCAAAGCTGGTTAAAAAACTTGTGGCTACTAGTCCGCACGCTGTGATCGAGGTATGATTCAATAATCGGAATTAAATCGGCTAAGGGAACTCCGTTTTCCGGTAAGCTTAAATCGAGTTTTTCCTTAAGGGTTTGAGGGCTTTTGTAATCTATTACCTTGGTATCGGTATTTTTATTTTCCTGCAAATACTTAAGGAGTTTATCAACAGTTAAGTTGATTATTTTTTCAAACTCGATCATAATTTATTATTTGGTATAATTAGATATTTGGTGGAATTGATAAGGGTGCATATCCTAAAAGCAGTTTGACCCGGTGGGTGGAATGGGCATCTTGCCCGTTACAATTTTCGGGCGTTCTGTCCCAACGGTGACGACTACGCATAAAATGAGGGATCGCCCGTCTTATGACGCACCCTACCCAACTATCAAAGTGCTACTAACACCTCGGCAAGTTTCCTCTTGGTGCTAGCGAATACTTCATGTTGTTGATTGTCCCAAATGCTAACACGAGAATTAAGCTCGATGATTTTCGGTTGACCGTTAACTAGGGCAAGATCAATACCATAAAAACGGTTACCGTACTGTACCATGTGTTTTTCAATTTGTTCGACTAGATCTAAGACAGTGCTAGGGATGAGTTCTATTTCTACAACACGCATATCGCCTCCTTCAGTCACGGATGCTACTAATTTTCCTGAAGCTGGAGTACGTACTATAGAGTGAAGAATTTCCCCGTTGAGGAGTGCTACACGAAAGTCATGAACACCATTGACAATACCGGGTATACCTGAGCGTGAATCGATAAACTCTTGCACTAAGAAGGGATAGGGGCAATCCTGCTTCTTTAAGAACTCATCGTCTCCAATGTGGACATTTCTGGCTTCAAGACCATCTACTGGCTTGACAACTTTATACTGTCCTGGTATATCATCTAGTGCATCAAAAAACTCTTCTTGGCTGTTAACAAGATAGGTTTGGGGAGAATAGTCACTGAACAGCTGAAAGGTTTTATATTTTTTGGTGCAAATTTCGTTAATTTCCTGACAGTTAAGAACTGGGATAGTTCCATCAGAGCTAAACAATCCTTTATCGAAAATGACATCAGCTTTGATAGGACCGGTTTCTATAACTTGTCCATCTCGTAATTCCCAACTCTGGGAAAATTGTCCTGACCCTAGATAAGAAGATTGGTGACGAACAACACGAAAATTGGCACCAAAGGCTTCTATTGCTTCACCAAGTTGGGCAATGTGTCGTATGTACTTTTTTTTAGTAAATGGGTAGGAAAAGGTGCCTGCTTCCTCAAAAAAGACAGCAACAGTTTTCAAGGTTGACCTCAAACTGGGAATCAACCGAAAATTATAGCAATTTTTTAAGGAAGCAGGATGTTTGACAAGGGTTTACGATATGCGATCGCGTAGCGTAGCCCTTCGGGCTAATCGCTAATCCCCTCACCGGAGCCTGCTGAGTTTTTGGCGTTGCGTCAGTCAAAGAATGAATAGGAGTAGAGTGGGCATCCTGCCCGCCCCAAAATATCAAGGAACAGGCAAGATGCCTATTCCACAAAACTCCATTATTAAGCAACGCTGAGGTTCTAACCAATGCGTCCGCTAATATAAGCTTCTGTCTGTGAGTTCGCCGGTCGTTCAAAGATTTGCCTAGTCTCCCCAAACTCCATCATTGCCCCCAAGTACATAAACGCGGTATAATCCGATATCCTTGCTGCCTGTTGCATGCTGTGAGTCACAATCAGAATTGTGACTTGTTTCTTCAGCTCAGCAATTAATTCTTCAATGCTGGCAGTAGCAATGGGGTCAAGAGCAGAGGTGGGTTCATCGAATAAAATAATCTCTGGGTCAGCGACTAAAGCGCGGGCAATACAAAGACGTTGCTGTTGACCTCCAGATAGGTTATAGGCTGAGTCATAGAGGCGGTCTTTTACTTCATCCCACAAGGCCGCTCCCCGCAACGCTTTCTCCATTTTTTCTTCTATCAGACGACGTCTATTTTCACCCCGGACTCGCAACCCATAGGCAACATTGTCATAAATTGATTTGGGAAAAGGATTAGGCTTTTGAAATACCATGCTAATCCGCATCCGCACTTCTATCGGGTCAATTTTCTTACCTAAAATGTTGACATCGGAGTCGAGCCAGATTGCTCCCTCGTAGCGATTACCAGGATAAAGGTCATGCATACGATTGAAGCATCGCAGTAACGTGGTTTTGCCACACCCTGACGGTCCAATTAGTGCGGTTACTTGTTTTTCCGGCACCAGTAAACTAATACTTTTGAGAGCATGAAATGAACCATAGTAAAAACTAAGGTTATCCACCTCAGCTTTGGCGTTACTAATGGTTGAGTCGGATAATTTATTAGATAGTTTTTCTACCATTTTAGACCTTTACGGAAGCGATAGCGTAGATAAATAGCAATACCATTCATAGCTAGGGTCATAGCAATCAAGACTGTACCGGCTGCGGCTGCATTTGCCTCAAATGCCCGTTCAGGTCTAGATACCCAGGTAAACATCTGAATCGGCATAACTGTGAATTCAGCTTGAAGCCATGCAAACAGCTGCTGTAAGTTTAGATAGGGAAATTCACCCTGAAAGGGAATATAGGGAAATTCGCTGTTTAATGGAGAATCTGGCAAAAAGCGAATAAATACTAGAGCACCAATGGTAACCACAGGAGCAGTTTCCCCAATTGCCCGAGATAAACCAATGATTACGCCTGTGAGAATACTACCAAACGAATAGGGCAAAACATGATCCCAAATCATTTGCCACTTACTGGCTCCAAGGGCATAAGCAGCCTCCCGGAGATGATTAGGAATTGCCCGCAGTGCCTCTCGTGTGGTGACAATCACCACTGGCAGAATTAACAACGCTAAGGTCAAACCTGCTGAGAGAATGCTTCGACCTAAATTTAACTCATAGACGAATAAGCCCAAGGCTAATAAACCATAGACAATGGAGGGAACTCCTGCCAAATTCGTGACATTAATTTCAATGAAATCCGCTAGCAAGTTTTTTCGGGAATATTCTTCTAAATAAATTCCTGAAGCTACACCAATGGGCACTGCAGCTAAGGCGGTCACTAACATCACCAGACTAGTGCCTACCCAGGCCGACATAATCCCCGCTTTTTCTGCTCTACGACTAGGAAACGATGTAAAAAACTCTGGTGAAATCCGGGATATCCCTGATTTTACCATATAGATGATTAACCCCAGCAAGATAAATATAGCGACCAGAATAACTACCAAACCAACGATGGCAAAAATCTGATTAATAAGCTTACGGCGATTTATATCTTCTCGAATTGTAAGTAAATTTTCTTGTGACATTTATATAGCGTTTTACTATTAGATGTGAAACTAGGATTGATGGATAATCACTAAAATCAAAACATTATGTACTTCACCCAATTTAAAATCGCTATACTAATAAATTTCTCGATAACGCTTAGCTAAGAAATGTCCAATGATGTTTAGGACTAGAGTCATTAAGACTAAGGTTAGTCCAGCCGCAAAAATGGTCTGGTATTCTAGAGTACCATGAGGCAAATCCCCAAGACTTACCTGGACGATGTAAGCAGTGATTGTAGCGGCTTGGTCCAGGGGATTCCAAGCGATCTTGGGTTGTAAGCCCGCTGCGATCGCAACAATCATGGTTTCTCCTACAGCCCTTGATGTTCCTAGGATGTAGGATGAGGCAATGCCGGAAATAGCAGCAGGAAACACAACGTTCCATGCTGTCTGTAACCGAGTTGCTCCCATAGCATAAGACCCTTCCCGTAACTCTACCGGAACCGCTCGCATGGCATCTTCACTAATGGAACTAATAAAGGGAATAATCATCAAACCCATGACTAGACCGGCACTTAGCATATTAAAAACCGGCAATTCAGTAAAAATCTTGCGCAGAAAAGGGCTAACCACCAGCAGGGCAAAATAACCATAAACCACTGTAGGAATTGCTGCTAAAAGTTCCAAACCTGGTTTAATTATTTCTCGTAATGTAGGAGGAGCAAATTCACTTAGGTAAATCGCAGCAATAGTTCCAGTCGGGATAGCAAATAGAAGAGCAATAGTAGAGGTGACTAGGGTTCCTGATATCAATGGCAAAATTCCGTAGTGCTTCTCCAAAAACATCGGTGTCCATTTGGTATCCGTTAGGAAATCAAATAATGATACTTCCTTGAAAAATGCCAGAGATTCCCTAAGCAGGAAAAAGATTATTGCTGCCATAGTGGCGACGGAAGACAATGCCGCCAAAAACAATAGTATTTCAATCCCCCGCTCTCGCAAATTGCGAATTAATTTTGGTGAGAGGCGTTTGGTCTGGTTAAGTCGGATCAGTTTTTCGGTCATTAAATCGGTAATAAAAGTATTGTTTTAAGGCAGCTATCAGCTATCAGTTATCAGCTATCAGCTATCAGCTATCAGCTATCAGCTATCAGCTATCAGCATATGCGTTAGATGGGCAAATCCCCAGACTTTTAATTCTGATTAATCTCGAACTATTATATTTTTCTGTTTGCGTATCGGCGCACACTACGGTAACAACGTTTATTTTAAGCTGACCGCTGACAGCTGAGGGCTGAATGCTTACCCCAGAACTTAGGACTCTTTTCAACATAAGTCAAGAGCGATGATTGATAATTCTACTACTAATCGCTCTTGACGAGATTAAACCAATTAAGTCCTCTAGGTTAGATTCAGTTCTAGGCTTAGTTACCGCTACCGACTAGAACCTCTAACTCTGCGAGGGATTTGGCATAGTCTGCAGAAGATAGAGGCACCGACTTAACCTCAGTGACTAATCGCTCAGCATTTTGGAGGTAATAGGTCACAAACTCACTTACCTCCGTACGCTTAACAGCGTTTTTGTTGACATAGATGAAGATTGGTCGGGATAGGGGCGTGTAAGTCCCGTTACGTACCGTTGTCAGAGAAGGCGTCACCCCATTGATAGCAACAGCCTTCAGCTTGTCTTGGTTTTCTAGGTAGTAGGAAAGACCGAAGTATGCCAGGGCTCTTCGATCCGTTTCTACACCTTGAACCAAAACGTTGTCATCTTCACTAGGGGTGTAATCGGTGCGGCTAGCACCAGACTTGCCGTTAACCTTTTTGGTGAAGTAGTCAAAGGTTCCGGAGTCTGCACCAGGACCGTACAGAACTAGGGGCAGGTCTGGCCAAGCGGAATTTACTTGACTCCATTTGGTTACAGTCCCCTCAGATTCAGGCTTCCAGATTTTATTGAGTTCTTCAACTTTAATGTCTGTAACCGCAGTATTACCTTTATTGACTACGACGGTAATGGCATCGTATGCCACTGGAATGGCCATATACTCAATGCCATTTTCAGCACACAGTGCCTTCTCTTTGTCCTTAATTGGTCGAGAAGCGTCAGAGATGTCGGTTTCACCTTTGCAGAATTTCTTAAAACCGCCACCAGTTCCAGAAATACCAACGGTTACTCGTACCCCATTTTTCTTGAGATCCTGAAACTCTTCCGCTACTGCTTCAGTAATCGGGTAAACGGTGCTAGACCCATCAATTCTGACGGTGGGTCTACCTTGAGAGTTAACTGTAGGTGCCACTAACGCAACAGTTGAGGCTACTAGGGCAAACAAGCCAGCTAGCTTCCAGCTATTTTTCTTGAAATTCATCGCCTTGACCACTGTAAAAAACTCCCAGCAATGTTAGGGTGTCGCAATCCACACTTGGTCAAGACTATAGAGCGATTACTAAGTAATGGTAAGTAATCGCGTAAGGTTTAGTTAAATTTAGGTTAATCCTTGTTTAAGAAACAATTTCAGGCTTTCTTTCGTCTTATATCTATTTATCCTTAGTCTTCATATTATCTTTCTTTTTTTGATTGTCAAGACTAAAACAAATTTAGATAAATAAAGCAGAAATCCGACCCCTTCTGGCTTCTGGGCTATTTATAGTCTCTTTGCCATTCTCCTGTGGACTGGATCTAAAAGCCTGTATAATTAGTCCCGCAGCCGTTCAGGTGCCTTACTCAGAATGGTGCCAGATGTCCATTTAACCTACACCGAACGCCAAAGGCGAACAACATTTTTGAATTAAGAATGTAGAATTTAGAATTTAGAATTTGGAATTCACCATTCAACCTTAAACCTTGAACCTTCAACCTTAAACCTTAAACCTTGAACCTTCAACCAAACAACCTTCAACCAAACAACCTTGAACCTTCAACCTTCAACCTTAAACCTTCATAACCTTCAACCTTCAACCAAACAACCTTCAACCAAACACCTACCTTGAATCAACCAATTAATCTATTCGAGTACGAATCCCTAGCGCCGCAGTATCTATCTCCCATGGCACTGGATTATTACGCCAGTGGTGCTTGGGATGAAGTAACACTGCGAGAGAATCGTGCAGGGTTTGAACAGATAAAACTTCGTCCTCGGATGTTGGTGGATGTTAGTCAACGAGATTTAAGCACGCAAATCCTAGATCAGTCTCTGCCCATACCGATTCTGGTTGCTCCCATGGCATTCCAATGTCTGGCCAATCCAGAAGGTGAATTGGCCACAGCAAGGGCTGCAGCTGAGGTAGGGGCAATCATGGTGTTGAGTACGATGTCCACCAAACCGTTAGAAGCTGTAGCCCTAGCTGGCAAACAGAGCCAACAGAAGCAGGAGGCAACATCCGAGATCAAAAATCCCTCATGGTTTCAGCTTTATGTCCATCGCGATCGCACTCTCACCCGTAGACTTGTGGAACGGGCGGAGGCAGCTGGTTTTAGTGCCCTTTGTCTGACCGTAGATGCACCAGTGTTGGGGTGTCGGGAAAGGGATCGACGCAATCAATTTACTCTACCGGTAGGGATGGAACTGGCTAATTTAGCGACAATGACTGGTCTGGAAATTCCCAAAACCGCAGGAGAATCGGGTTTATTGAGCTATTTTGCCCAGCAAATTGATCCAGCACTGACCTGGCGGGATCTGGAATGGTTACAATCGATCACTACTCTACCGGTGTTAGTCAAAGGCATTTTGCGAGGAGATGATGCTCTCAAGGCATTGGACCATGGAGCGAAAGGAATCATTGTATCGAATCATGGGGGTAGGCAATTGGATAGTGCGATCGCGTCTATCGATGCCTTACCCGAAGTGGTCGCAGCCGTGGGAAATCATCTACCGGTATTAATCGATGGGGGTATCCGCCGAGGTACTGATGTGCTCAAAGCCCTAGCCTTGGGTGCATCAGCGGTGTTGGTAGGTCGTCCGGTGTTATGGGGATTAGCTGTAGCAGGAGTTGCTGGAGTACGCCATGTCTTGCAATTGTTACGAGATGAATTGGATATAGCGATGGCCTTAAGTGGCTGTACTAAGGTCAAGGATATTGACTCTAGTTTGGTTAAAATTAAAGATTAGACATCTCCAGAAATTAGGTTTTCACCTAGATAGGATCGGGGTTTCAGATTCTTTGTCGGAGATGTCTATTGACTAAATTATTAATAAATTAATAATAGCTTTTCATACCTAAATATTAAGCCAAATAGCTTAGTAATATCAATGAATTGGCTGAAGTTATAGCAAGACTGCTTATGTTAAATTTTATGAAAAAAATTATTAGTTATTGGTAATACTTTGATACTATTGCCATAACTTCCTGGCACTTATCAGGGTTAGGGTAAGGGTTAGAGGTTGTCTGAGAAGTATCATTTGCTACATAAAAGCCCCCTAAATCCCCCAAGTTTGGGGGACTTTTACCAGCAAATTGATTCTTGTTCCCCCCAAGCGAGCAATCCCTCGCTTGGGGGGCTAGGGGGGCAAAATTCAGTATCAAAAAACTTGGGAGATATCCTCTTAGATAAGCTTTGAGCGATTTATCTATTGGAAAGTGATATCAGTAAGTAATTATTAGCCTGAAATCCGAAAAAGAAATGAGTAATAAGCTAGCCACTATCACCCTTAGTATTATCTTATCCTTAACCTTTACCTCAGCCAGTTTAGCTGAAACAGTCTTGTCAGAAATTAAGCGCACTGGTGTTTTGAAAGTAGGAATTAGGAGAGATGCCCCTCCCTTTGGTTTTCTAGAGCAAGATCAATGGCAAGGCTACTGCGTGACTAAAATGTATGTTCTAGCCAACCATCTTGGTGAAGTACTCAATAGACCTGTTCGGTTCGAGGCAATTCCATCTGTTCTAGACGAAGACTCCCCTAACAATCGTTATGGGATGGTAGCCAATGGCAAGGTACATCTAGATTGTGGTCCCAATACGATCAAAAGTGCTCCACCACTATCAGGAGTTACTTACTCCACTGCTTTTTATTTTTCCGGGACACATTTTCTAATCAGACCCGAAATGAAGGGTATATTTAATCCTGAAACTTCCCTAGCTGGTAAAAAAATTGGTGTCCTTCCTGGTTCAAATACACATCCCTTAATCTCCAGTACCTACCCATTAGCTGAAATAGTAGACACTCGTTACAGAAGCTCTAACGGTCGAGAATTGGCTCTAAGAGATGTCGTCGAAAGGAGAATTGATGCTTTTGCCAGTGATGGCATGCTCTTAATGGCAGAAGCCTTAAGACAAGGGCTGACATTCCAGGATTTTACCTTAACTCCTGACCGACCGTTGACTTGTGATTTTTACGGAATAATTTTACCTGATAATGATATAGAATGGAAGACAAAAATTGATAAATTTATTACTAACTTAAGGTGGAATATAATTTTGGAAAAATCCTTGGGTGTTGACTCGATTTATTACCAAGGTATACGACAAGCTGCTTATGAAAAATGTGCTAACTAAATCACTGAAAGCTGACTGCTGAAAGCTGACTGCTGAAAGCTGACTGCTGAAAGCTGAATAATGAATACTTACAACCCTATTTTTGATTATTCAAATAGACGCTTAAATAGACGACAATGTTAAACCCATTCTTTTGGATTAAACGTGCTTCCCATCGTCGATGGTTTTACCTGCTGATTGTGGTAGTTGTGGCACTGGGTCTAGGGGTAGGGTTACCCAATACCTCATCAGCATTTGACTCCTGTGGGTTAGATGGTGATGCAGGAATTGAGATAATTCAGTTAATCACCATTTCTGATCAACAAGAATTAGAGCTGGGTAAGTGTTTGAATCAACAAGAAGTTGATCACGGGCTGGAGATTTATAGCGGACGCGAAATCACTGAATACGTCCAAGACATTGGTCAGAGATTAATCCCCTATAGCGATCGCCCCAATTTTCCCTATACCTTTCAAGTAGTCAGGAACAACGATATAAATGCCTTTGCCTTGGTGGGTGGCTTTGTTTATGTTCATACGGGCTTGCTCAAAGGGGTAGAAAATGAAGCTGAGTTAGCTGCAGTGATAGCTCACGAAATTGCTCACATTACCAGCAAACACAGTATCGAGAGGCTGCGCCAGATTATCAAAGACAAGAACCTTGAGGAAAATAGTGAAGTCGAGTACAAAACCATTATAAATCTTCTTGAGGATATCGCCTTCTCTCTTCCCCGAGGACGGCAGCAGGAATATGAAGCAGACCGCAAGGGATTAGAAATGTTGCACCGTGCTGGCTACGCTCCCTCAGGCATGACTGGATTTCTCCAAAAATTAACCAAAGGCAATACACCGGCAATGCTAAGAACCCACCCAGAACCAGCAAAACGCCTTGATACTCTCAAGGAAAGAATCAACAATAAAGGTTGGGATCCCAATGATGGTGATGGCTTAGACAGTGATGCTTACAAACAGAGAATTAAATCTCTACCAATCGAGTAGGTGAGCTACCTATACTGACTGGCTGTAATTGAATCATGGGGGTCGGCAATTGGATAGTGCGATCGCATCTATCGATGCCTTACCCGAAGTGGTCGCAGCCGTGGGAAATTATCTACCGGTATTAATCGATGGGGGTATCCGTAGAGGCACTGATGTGCTCAAAGCCCTAGCCTTAGGTGCATCAGCGGTGTTGGTAGGTCATCCGGTGTTATGGGGATTAGCTGTAGCAGGAGTTGCAGGAGTACGCCATGTCTTGCAATTGTTAAGGGATGAATTGCACATAGCGATGGTGTTGAGTGGCTGTACTAAAGTCAAGGATATTGACCTTAGTTTTGTAAAAATTAAACATTGACCAGAGTAATTAACGAATAACTAGTCACCAATAATTAATCACTAATAATACATTTTGCTTAGTAATATCAATGACTTGGCTGACATTCTAGAAATAATAGGTATGCTATCTTTGATTAGAAAAATCAATATATAAATTAGTATTTATTGGTAATAGTTTGATAGTATCTCACTAAATTACCGCCACTGATCAGGGTGATGGTAAGAGTTATATAAACTTTGAGATTAATCTATTTATCTATTGGAAAGTGAAATAGGCAACTATTGTGCATCATTACCTAGGATAATTGCCAATTTCAAGCCCTAGGGCTAGTTGACTGGCGTTGCTGATTTTGGGTATGGTTTCGCCCCCCTAGCCCCCCAATTCTGGGGGGAACAAGAGTTTCAAAGTCCCCCAAAATTGGGGGATTTAGGGGGCTTTAGCAAAACCAAACGATCGCGCTTCATACTTTAATTCAGCAACCCCAGTTGACTAGCTTTAAGACTAGTAAGTAATTATTAGTTTCAATAATAGCAAGGCTACTCCGTGAATAAAATATATTATATAGCCAACAATTTTTACCTATAAATCCAGAGCTATATCAATTTTTTATCAAAGTAAATAGGGTGCTATTACCAAAACACTAAAATCCTAAAAAGACCGAAAAATTAATGAAACTACCGAACTTATTAACCACCCTCGGTGTAGCATCCATTATCACCACTTTAGCCATAGTAGATATTGCCAAACCACTGGAAACCTTTGCCTATACATCTCCTAATCAGTCAACCAGTGAAGGGATAGGACAAAGCAATGATTTTTTGATTGCATCTGGACGTAGTGCAAACTTTGAGGATGGAATATTTTCTGTACGCCTTCCGGAAACAGGAACTCTGGGACAAGAGCTTGATAATTTTATATCTGCTAATCCTAGTTTCAATGTTGAGTCAAAAGAGAAGTGGGTTAGTAACATCAAAGTCTTTTCTATGACCAGAGGTTCTATTAGTAATGGAAGTGTACCAATCACCGCTAGATGGTCTGTTCGATTATGTTGGAGCACTACTTTTGCCTTAAAGAAATGCGTTGGCGGCTGGATAAACAAAAGTGAGGACTTTGAAACGTCATGCTCTATCGGGGCACAACCACGCTATCTTCGTTGCAGAATGCCAGGGAAAGTTAGTGAATTGGTAAGAGAAGGTAGCATTTCAGTTAACTAAAGTTTATCGATTATTATCCTAATTTTACTAATTAAAAACTGAGCTGTTTGTCCTAAAAGCCAATCCCAAGCTATCGACAGCTATCGCACCTTTACATTTAAACCAACCTTACCCAGCGCCATAGCTTAAGCTTGGCGTCTGGTAGTTTACAACTGTTTTAAATTCCCTCAGCTTTGTTACTACTAACTGACTCTAACAAATTTAATCTAACTTATTTAACTTAATTTTCAGACGAGTGCGCACATATTTATATACTGTGGCATAGGGTATATCCATGCCACACAATCCCTTTAACCAAAGTTGCACTTCCCCATAACTACTAAATCCTTCCCCTTGTTGTAATTTAATTCGTAATTTTTCCTCTACTTCCAGGGGAATCTTTCTTGGTCTACCTGGCTTTTTTTTCTGCTCTAATAACGCTTCAATTCCACCCCGACGATATAGACTAAACCACCGTGATACCGTGGTGCGGTGGCATCCTAGTAGCATCGCTATATGCTCGATACTATTACTCGCTCCTATTTTGAGCCAATACAAAGCTTGGATTCGTTTTTTATGACTACTTTCTTTTAGAGAGGTTAGTAGTGCTTTAAGTTCTTCTGGAGATTCTTTAATTTCTAATTTAACAAGACATACCATAATAAGCGCGTTTGTATCTGGGTTGTAAACACACTTCTTGCTGGAATTGGCAAAAGGCAAGAGGGGAAAGAGATCCAGAGTTTTATTGTCTAATAAAAAAAGATCTCCTAGGTTTACATTTGATTTAGAAACGCTATAAGCGCGTTTATTGCATTTATGAGGTAAGCTTCTCAACCTCAAAGTCCCCCTTTTTAAGGGGGATTTAGGGGGATCCCTTTGTATATTATTGGAAAGATAATCGCTATATATTTTATTGCAATGAGGTAAGCTTCTCAACCTCAAAGTCCCCCTTTTTAAGGGGGATTTAGGGGGATCCCTTTGTATATCATGGGAAAGAGAAACGCTATATATTAACCTTTCTTGCCTAATTAAAGTATAGCATTATTTTGAAAAAATCCTAGACCACAGAGAAGAGGGAATAGGAAACAGAGAAGATTATCAAACAGAGACAAGGATGTTTTTGTTATAGCAGTCTAAGCAAAGCTTAGGACATATTTCTTTTACCTGCTCAAAAGTCCCTGCTCCCGACTCCCTCAAACAATTTGTTACAAAACTTTGAAAAATATGCTATAATAAAACATTTTTGTGCTATACTATAAGAGTGGGCGCTGAGACGCCCAGAGTCAAGAGCTAGCCCGGGGAGAGTCCAATACCTACGGGCTAGCTCTGGCTCCCCTATAAAAAGGAGATACTTTAATGATGACCTATTCTGAACGCCTTCATCCGTGGGTGGTCATTCGGCTGTTACCACAAATGCAACGAGTTGTTGTTGCTCGCTTCCGCAATCGATCGGATGCCGAGGGACATTTATGGGCCCTGAAACGATTGATGCCGGATGCGGAATTTATAATTGTTTTTGATGTTGGTAATCGGATCGATGAGGAATCTTAAGGGGTAAATCTCATATAGCGGTTTGGGACTTTAATCACCATTGAGTTTGATGATCGATTTGAAAATGGTCTAGCTATCAATCCTTAATCCAATTCTCAGATATCACTCACCTTGGTTTCATGTTACCCCCTCACCCTAAGGTTAGGGATTCCAGGCACAGCTTCTGATGCTGGGGTTGGGCAGTTGCGTAGGGTGCCAGGTGCGTAGGGTGCGTTAGGGGCGGACTAATTCTGATTTTTCCTATCCTAGCCAGCCTTGGGATAGTCCGTCCCGTAACGCACCACCCACAGGCTCGCACTCATTAGGTTTGCAGTGACATCTAGGCAGGGAAAGCACGATTATGAATAAATTACTTAAAATAGCCCTCAGCACTACTTCCTTAGTCGGGCTGTGTTTGATGGCACTAGTCGTACAAGCCGGGAGCTGGGATAATTTCAAACTCCGTTACTTCCATCTCACTGCCTATCTCCACAACCAAGACCAAGAAATCACTGACCTCCAAAAACAAAACCTTAATCTAGCCAAATCCACTCGCATTAATTTAACGGAACTCCTCAATGGTGGTCCCCCAACTAAACGGGCAAGGGGTCTCCCGTTATAATCTTTGATTTAACGGGAGGGGAATTGCCCGACGGGGTATTTTGGTTTTGAACATAACTTTTCAATTGTTCTATTGTTACTCCGCCACAGGAAGCTACAAAATACGAACCTGTCCAGAAAGCCCGTTTGTCACCGTAAAACTTCTCGAGGTGTTCTGGAAACTCCTGACGTATCAGACGACTGGTAACGGTTTTGATGTTTGCGATCAGTTTTACAGGTGCAACCTTTGGGTTTAAATCAACTAGCAGGTGAATATGGTCTGTTTCTCCGTTGAACTCAATCAAATTGCACTCCCATTTCACGCAAGTATCAGCACAGATTTGATTGAGTCTGGTCAATACCTCGTCCGTAATGGTTTTTCGTCTGTATTTAGTGACTAATACAATATGCACAGTAAGTCTATAGACAGACCTATTTTGTTTGGTATAGTTGCCTTTCATGAGATGACGATAAGTGGTAAAATAAAATCATGATACTTACATACTGCTACCGAATCAAACCAAGTCACGAACAGATAGCCATCATGGATAGATGGCTAGAACTGTTGCGCCGTCACTGGAACTATGCTCTAGGGCAAAGGCTTGATTGGCTCAACAGGACTCGTTCACCGGTTGATCGATGTAGCGTTAGTTATGAGCCGATTGGTGAAATTCCTCACCCGGTCAACTACTACACCCAGCAATCTGCTCTCAAGGAAACTAAGCGGTTGTTCCCTGAGTACAAACAAATTTACGCAGAGACGCAACAGGTTAACCTACAGCGGCTTAACAAAGCCTGGGAGAAATGGCGAAAACCAGACGCCAGTGGTAAGCGTGGCGGAAGACCTCGCTTCAAAAAGCCCGGAGATCTCCGGTCATTTGTATTCCCCAGGGTTAACAATACCAAAGCGGGAGCACACCTAGTTGACGGTGTTTTAAAACTAAGTCGAATTGGGTCAATACCTGTGGTAATGCATCGGCCATTACCTGTTAGCGAAGCTTGCCCGAAGGGCGTGGGTTTTGTACTCAAGCAATGCACTATCGTCAAAAAAGCTGATGGTTGGTATTGTTGTATTTCGATGAAAGATGATACCGTACCTGAACTGCTACCTGTAGATTCAGTCAATTCTGCCGTTGGTATTGATGTTGGCCTGGAGAAATTCTTGACGACATCTGACGGCGAAGCAGTGCCTATCCCGCAGTTTTACAGAAAAGCTCAGGACAAACTTGCTCAAGCTCAAAAAGTAATGTCGCGCCGCGTCAAGGGTTCTAAAAACTGGAAAAAAGCTAAACATAAAGTAGCTTTGATGCACCTTCATTTAAGCCGTTGCCGAAAAGAATTTCATTATCAGGTTGCTCATTGGCTGTGCAGTAAGTATGACTTAATTGCTCACGAAAATTTAAATATCAAAGGACTCGCTAGAACTAATTTAGCAAAATCAATACATGATGCGGCCTGGGGAGCATTCTTGGAAATATTGCAAGCAGTGGCGGTTAAACGCGGTTTGTTAGTTCAGGAAGTTAACCCACGTGGCACAAGTATCGAGTGTTTTAGTTGTGGTTCTAGGGTCGAAAAAACTTTAAGTGATCGCATTCATTATTGTTCTAGTTGTAAAGTTAAAATTGACCGCGACTGGAACAGTGGTATCAACATTTTAAATCGTGGACTATTGGCGGTTGGACTGCCGCTTAATGGCTGTGGTAAATCGGTACAGGATATCGTTCGCGTAGCGTCGGCATCCGCCGAGGAGCAGCAAGTCTCATTCGTGAGGTTGAGAAGCCCACATCATAATCTTTGATTTGATGTGGGAGTAGTCACAGCCTATCCTTTCGGGGTCATGAATTGGCATGAATTGGTGAATGACACAGTAGGTGGAGTTAATGTTAGTGTATCCTATTGTCCCCTTTGTGATACTATAGTTGCCTTTAATCGCAGCAATACAACCTACGGTGTTACAGGCAAACTTTATCAAAGTTGCCTAGTAATGTATGACCGTGCCGATGATACCCTTTACTCTCAACCTTGGGGGATGGGTATTATTGGTGCTAAAGTCAATCGTAATCTTAAAACAATTCCCGCTATCAAAACTACTCTTGGCGCTTGGTTAAGCAAGTATCCCAATAGTAAAATTCTATCCACTGATACAGGTCATAACCGGGATTACTTCAGTTATCCCTATGGTAGTTACTATACCGATAAGCGAATTATTTTCCCAGTCAGAAATCAACAACGACTTACCCTCCATCCCAAAGCTATTGTTAGCTATGTGTGGGAAGCGGATCAACAAACCCCTAAAAACCAATTTTCTGGGGCTAGCTATCAATTTGTCCATGACCAATTAAAAAAAGTGGGCGAAAAAGTTGTAGAATTCAATGGTCGTCCAATTAGAGCACGTTGGGATAGCCAACTCCAAACTGTATTAGTAGAAGAATTCGACGGCACTCCCATCCCCAGTTCTACTGCTTTTGCCTTTGTGTATGCAGCTTACTTTGGCAAATAATCTTACAGACCAGATAATTCCCCCAATTGAAAACTACATTGCTAGCAAAAATCCCGATATATTTGATTAACTCTTGCCTCTTGCCTCTTGCCTCTTGCCTTTCCTTTACCAATTCTGTTCACCACTAAAATAGAAATGCTGGATAACTCATGACTAATAACCACAATATCTTAGTAATTATCCCTGTTCTCAATGAAGAAACCACTATCACTGGAGTAATTAAGTCTCTTCAATCCTATAATTTGAACAATATTCGGGTAGTCGATAATGGCAGCACCGACAACAGTATTATTAAAGCAAAAGAAGCCGGTGCAGAGGTAATCTGTGAGCCTATTCCTGGTTACGGTCGAGCCTGTTGGCGAGGATTGCAGCAACTAGACCGAGATATTAATTGGATATTATTCTGTGATGGTGATGGCAGTGATGACTTAAGTTATTTACCCCAGTTTCTAGCTGCTAAGCATAAGTATGACCTAATTTTAGGTAACCGCCGCGCCACAGTAGATGGACGTAAGGCGATGACCCCAGTGCAAAATTTTGGCAACTGGCTGGCTACCTTCCTGATCGGTTGGGGTTGGGGACACTGGTATCAGGATTTAGGACCATTGCGCCTAATTCGCCGTTCAGCTTTGGATGAAATCCAAATGCAAGATAGAGGGTTTGGTTGGACAGTAGAAATGCAAGCCCGTGCGATTGAATGTAGTTTGCGAATCTGTGAAATTCCTGTTGGTTACCGTCGCCGACAAGGGGGACGCTCGAAAATATCTGGTACCCTTTCTGGTAGTGTCCAAGCAGGAACAATAATTTTGATGACTTTAGGTCGTCTATATCTACGTCGCCTTAAGCTTAGCCACGCAGATGGGACAATTGCTAGAAGTGTTGAAAAGGGAATAGGGAATTTCCATCAATCCTAGTTTCACATCTCAAATGAAAACGCTATATATATGGCTTAGTTCTCTACTCCTGTTGTTAGGTTGTATCTTGATTGTACCTCATGGAGATTTCCGAGAGGTGGGAGCTGTGCCTAGATTTTGGTTAGGGATCAGTGTGATCAGCTTAGGTTTTCTGTTGTCTTGGGGATTAAGCGTATATACTAGATATCCTGCGAAAGTTGGTAACAGCAAACTTGGGATTTCCCAACAAGCAAAAAGAATTAACAACAGAATTAACAACAACAGTATCAAGACCAGACTTTGGCAAGGAGTCTACAAAGGATTTACTAAGAGGATATCTGAAAAGTTTTTTGATACTGAATTTCGCTCCCCTAGCCCCCCAAATTTGGGGGGGACTAGAATCCAATTTGATGGCAAAAGTCCCCCAAAATTGGGGGATTTAGGGGGCTTTAATGTAGCAAATGAGACTTCTCAGACAACCTCTAAATCTCTTAGTATAAAGTACTTACGAAAACTCAAAACTCAGCACTCAGGACTAAATTTTTGGAGTACTACTATCCTCAGCAGGCTGCTACTGCTACCAATGTATCCTGGAGATGATGTATGGCGCTATCTATGGGAAGGGTATATTCAAACCTTAGGGTTTAGTCCATACCATTTGCCACCTAATGCTACTGAACTGATTCCCTACCATACGGAATGGTGGTCACTAATCAATCATCCTACTGTTTCTGCTATCTATCCACCAGTAGCGCAATTAGGTTTTCGGATGTTAGCGCTGATTGACCTTAAGGTTTGGTTATTCAAAATTGCATTTATCTTAGCTGACTTATTAATCTGTTGGTTACTCAGTCGTCGATTTGGTTATCACCAGGCAATTTTCTATGCCTGGAATCCTTTGGTGATTTACTCCTTTGCTGGTGGTGCTCATTACGACAGTTGGTTTGTTTTCCCCCTAGTTGCAGCTTGGTTAGTCTTTGACCGAAAAACAGAGAGTTTAAGGCAGACAGAAATAACAGAAATAGAGGAAAAGTTGGAGATTGGAACAGTAGCAGAAAAATCCTCATTTCCTAACCCATTGATGTCTTCATCGGATCACTCCCTGACCTGGTGGCACTGGATTGCTTCGGCTTTGCTGGTAGGAATTAGTATGGCAGTGAAGTGGATGTCTTTGCCAATTTTAGGGTTTCTGACCTGGCAAGCTTTCCGAAAAGTAGGGGTAAAACTAGCAATAGTAGTGCTATTGTGCGGTTTCTTACCTTTTGGCATCACTGCTCTCCAATTTTGCTCTAGTGGAGAATGTCCTTTGATTCCTACTGGATCAGTGTTTGTGTCCCATGGTCGCAGTGCGGAATTGATTCCTTATATTGTTAGCGAATATTGGGAACCCTCTCGCTGGGTTAATTGGATTTATGCTTTTCCCCTAGGGTTAACGGTAAGTTGGCTAATTTTGCGATCGCGCAATTTTCAACAATTCACCGAATGGTACTTTTTTTCCCTGCTAATCCTATCTCCGATTATCCATGCTTGGTACTTCACTTGGATAATTCCTTTTGCTGTTCCTTATCGGAATCTGGGAGTACGTTTAGTCAGTATCTCTGCTTTTATTTACTTTGTACTTCAGCATCGCATGGCTTTAGGTAACTACAGCTGGTATCTAACTCCTCAGGAGCGATGGTGTTTATGGTTACCCTTTGTTTTGGGTTGGTTGTGGACCCATTACCGCAATCCTAATGTTGCTCTCAACCAAAACTCAGATTGATTAGCTTTAATCAAAATTGCCTAGGTCAAGGTAAGCTATCAGCTATCAGCTATCAGCTATCAGCTATCAGCTATCAGCTATCAGCTATCAGCTATCAGCTATCAGCTATCAGCTATCAGCTATCAGCTATCAGCTATCAGCGATTAGCGCTACGCGCACGCTTCTTGAGGTGCTATCAGCTTTTGAATAAAACAGGTAAGCATTGCTTTAATCTGAGTTACATCTTTTGAATAAAACAGGTAAGCATTGCTTTAATCTCTGTTACATTAGCTGACGGCTGTTCGCGTAGCGTGGCCAAAGGCCAACGGCTGACGGCTGACGGCTGTTCGCGCAGCGTGCGCGTAGCGCATATGCTTACATATCAAGCATCTTATCGGCTAAATCATCTGAATTACTATGAATACATCCAAGAGATTACTAACCCTAGTTCCAACCCTGATTATTCTGACAAGTTGTACACTTTCCGTACCGATAAATCAAGCACCAGCAAAAGATTCTCAAGTACAAGTAAATAGAGGCACTGATAGAAATCTATTGAATTATGACGACTATGCTACTGTCCTAAAAAACCATGTCAACAATAAAGCGCTAGTTAATTACCAAGAATTGCAGAAAAATCCAGAGCAGCTGGAGACGTTTAATGCCTCCTTAGGTGCTGTTGATCCTAGCACCTATCAGTCTTGGGATGAAGCAGAAAAGATTGCTTTCTTGATAAATGCTTACAACTCCTTTACTCTAGAATCAATTATTGATCAAAACCCGCTCAAAAAGAGTATTCGGGATATTAAAGGAGTCTGGAAAGGACGCCAATTCAACATTGCTGGAGACTCTAAAACCTTAGATAATATCGAACACAAGACACTGCGAACGCAATTCAACGAGCCCCGAATTCATATGGCTTTAGTTTGCGCCGCTATCAGTTGTCCTCCCTTAAGAAATGAACCATATACTGGGGAAAAACTCGATCAGCAACTGGATGACCAGACACAGAAATTTCTAGTTAGTCCCCATGGCTTTCGTATTGACCGTCAAGAAGGTAGCGTATATCTTTCTTCCATCTTTAAGTGGTTTGGGGAAGATTGGAAAGAAACCTATGGTGTCGATGACAAATTTACTGGTAACGCCAATCAACGGGCGGTGTTAAACTTTATCAGTGACTACCTTAGTCCAGAAGATCAGAAGTATCTTGAGCAGGGGAATTACAAGATCAAATATCTGAACTATGATTGGTCTTTGAATAAGCAATAACTAATTAACCATAAATAACCACTAACACTAACCAATTAACCATAACTAGGTTGATTAATTGATTATTATAGGGATCCGTGTAGGAATTATGATAATTTTTGTTCCCTGTTCCCTGTTCCCTGTTCCCTGTTCCCTTTGCTATCAGGATTTGTTATGGTTTCTTATTGTTCAAGGCGTCTTTGGCAACAAGGCTAATCAAGTGGTATATTCGGCATTAATCCTGACATAGTCATAACTCAAATCACAACCCCAAGCCTGACCAACACCAGGACCATTTCCCACATTAACCTGAATTAAAACCGTATCTTCTTTAAGATAAGCACCAACAGCAGCCTGCTTGAGATAATCACTAGCCTGTTGACGGTCAAAGCCTAAGGGTTGACCATTTTCCATCAGCAACACATCCCCTAACTGAATCCGCAGGTTTTCTTGCTCAAACGGTACTCCTGCACGGCCAGCGGCTGCGGCAATTCTGCCCCAGTTTGGGTCTCGTCCAAAGATGGCAGACTTCACCAAGGATGACCCAACAATCGTCTTAGCAATTTGACGAGCCCCTTTATCATCCGGTGCGCCAGTGACTTGGACTTCAATCAAACAGGTTGCCCCTTCTCCATCCCGTGCGATCGCTTTTGCCAAATGCTGACATACTGCTGTCAGCATCCCCTCCAACTTCTGAGCTGCTGGTCCCATTTCTGTAATTGCTGATGTTCGGGACTGACCATTAGCCAAGGCAATTAGAGTGTCATTGGTGCTGGTATCCCCATCTACCGTAATTTGATTAAAACTTTTATCCGCTGCCCGCTGTAACATCTCTTGCCACAGGGAAGTAGAAACTGCAGCATCACAAGTTACAAATGCTAGCATAGTCGCCATGTTGGGATGAATCATACCAGATCCCTTAGCCATACCACCAATCCTGACCGGACGGTCATCAATCATGGTTTCCATAGCAATGGATTTAGTGACTAAATCCGTGGTAATAATCGCTTGAGCTGCTGCATCGGAACCAGTTTCGGATGCTTGTGCTACCAATTGGGGAATTCCTGACAATAGAGCATCCATCTTGATACGTTGACCAATCACCCCTGTCGATGCCAACAAAATCGAATTAGGAGAAACATTGAGTGCTTCACCCAAAGCTTTAGCACTAGCTAGAGCATCCTGCCAACCCTGCTCACCCGTTGCTGCATTGGCTTGTCCAGCATTACACAAAATAGCACGAGCACTAGCTTTAGCTTGTAAGCGTTGACGGCAATAATCTACACAAGCAGCCCGGACATGACTGGTGGTGAACACCCCAGCTGCGATCGCATCCACCTCTGATAATATCAACCCTAAGTCTGGCTGACCCGAAGGTTTTAAACCTGCGGTAATGCCTGCTGCCTGATAGCCCCTGGGAGCTGTTATCCCACCACTAATCTCTTGCCAGTCCGACATGATTCCTCCATTTAAACCATAATTCATGCCCAATCCGGGATTATACCAAGTCTTCTGGACTTACGCACCAAGGGTATTGATCTGTAGCTTGATGTGTAGCCGTAATTTCCAGAATTGCTATAAAATCTCAAAACTTTACAAAAAAACAAAAAAAGGGGTTACACCCCTCATACAAAATAGTGTATATTTTGATATGTAGATGCACCCTGATGATCGGGAGGGTCACGACAGTGACTCTCCTTTTCTTTGTTATTTGTTATTTGTTATTGGTCATTAGTGATTGGTGATCAGCAACACCTGGCAAGCCCGTTACCTCAATCACCCTTGAGCTTCTTGCCCAAAATTTGGTTAGTCAGCTTAGGATCAGCTCGTCCGCTAGTTTTCTTCATCACCTGTCCCACAAAGAAACCTTGCAGCTTGGTCTTACCATTGCGATACTGTTCGAGTTTCTTAGGATTGGCAGCCAGTACCTCATCAATAATGGTTGAGAGTTGATCCGGGTCAGAGATCTTAATCAAACCCTTACGTTCCACCAGTTCCCTAGCAGAACCACCTTGAGACAGTAATTCTGGCAAAATCTCCTTGGCAATCTTACCACTAATGGTGTCATCATCAATCAAGTTAATCAGTTCTGCCAGAGTATTGGGTTTCAGAGCAATCTCTGTAATAGCCAGTTTCTCAGTCTTAAGATAAGCAGCAATATCTCCCATTACCCAGTTTGCGGCTTGTTTGGGATTAGCATTAGCAGCAACAGTTGTTTCAAAATACTCTGCCACTTGACGATCATCCGTCAACACCCGGGCATCATAGGCAGAAAGTCCCAGTTCACTTTCATAACGATGCCGCTTCTGGGCAGGAAGTTCTGCTAGCTCACTGCGCCATTGCTCTAATTGTTCCGTTGACACTTCAATCGGTGGTAAGTCAGGTTCAGGAAAATAGCGGTAATCGCTAGATCCTTCCTTAGTCCGCATACTAATGGTGCGTTGACTACCCTCTTCCCAAAGGCGAGTTTCTTGAATAATCGATTTTCCAGCTTCCACAGCTGCGATTTGCCGGTCAATTTCGTACTCAATCGCCTTCTGGATAGCATTGAAGGAGTTCATATTTTTGATTTCAACTTTGGTGCCAAACTCCTTTTGACCCACAGGACGTACAGAGATATTGACATCACAACGCAGGGACCCTTCTTGCATGTTGCCATCACTGACACCGATGTAGCGTACAATCCGACGCAGCTCTTGAGCGTATTCTGCTGCCTCTTGACCAGAGCGCAGATCCGGTTCTGATACTATTTCAATCAGGGGTACCCCAGCACGGTTGAAATCTACTAGGGAGTAGGTAGAACCAGCCAGTCGGTCACTACCAGCATGAACCAGTTTCCCCGCATCTTCCTCCATGTGTAGGCGAGTGATGCCAATCGTTTTACGGATAGGATTACCGTCATCATCGGACACTTCAATTTCCAGTGAGCCATGCTCAGCAATGGGCAAGTCGTATTGGGAAATCTGGTAGTTTTTGGGTAGGTCAGGATAAAAATACTGTTTCCGGTCAAATTTGCTGTAGGGGGCAATCTGGCAATTGAGTGCTAAACCCGCTTTGACAGCATACTCTAGTACCTTTTGATTCAGAACCGGTAACACTCCTGGCATCCCCATACAAATTGGGTCAATATTGGTATTAGGGGTAGCACCAAATTTTGTGGAAGAGTTAGAAAAAATTTTGGTTTCGGTACTAAGCTGACAATGGGTTTCTAAACCAATGATTGCTTCGTATTGAGTTTTAGCTGGTGCAGCAGTAGTCATTGGATGTTATGATTAAAGGTTAACTTTATTGATGGAGCTTAGGGCATTTTTTGTCCAGTCTTCCCATTAATGTACACTATTTCATTAGCTACAGCGTCAATCATTGCAATTACTGGCAGGATTCAAGTTAACAATTTTTAGGTAACTTTTTATGTTTCCAGCTTGGTAATTGTTCGACCTTTTTACATACCATTATTATAGCAAATGTGTCTTACGCTATAATGTCGTAAGTGTAATGTTAAAGGGCTTTTTTTAACTAAATACTTACGTTTAATGGCTAGGCTAGCTGATGAAAATTAGAGACTGTTTATAAAGTAAATCTTAAGACAGCGATTACTTGGTGAATATTGGTGGGTTACGGCGGACAGCTCTGTTAATAGGTGAGCTTTTCTCTTGGTGCGCGTTCACCCTTGTCGGGAAACCCGACCGGGGTCGCACCGCAATCAGCTCATCATCTTTCCCTTTTGTGATCAGGAGTCTGGATATATCACAGAATCATCCTAATGTCCAGATCACGTGGCTATGTTTTAGTCAGCCATTTTAGATTAATGTGACTAAAGATTCGACAGAAAACAAAGGTCTTTCATAAGCTAGGCGATGGACGCGCGTCCCGCTTTCAGCGAACGCATATCAGCCTGTGATCGCCTTTCATCAAGCAATCATCCAGTGATCTTATTAGGTCAAATCAGGGGTAAGCATGACTAATCGACAAATCCCACTAACAGAAGACTACACTCGCCCTTGGGCTCTTATGCGTCTACTGCCTAAATGCCAAAGGTACACAGTTGCTAGGTTCTTTAATCGTCAGGATGCTGATAACCATCTCCGATTTTTGGATCGGTATATGCCAGAAGCAAAGTTTGAAGTAGTTTTCGATCTGCCTATCAATGAGGATACTAATCAGGTGCTGTAACACGTTAACAATAAATAACATCGGGCAATAACATAGGGTGTAGGTAAACCTATGGTTTTCAAGGGCCGCCCCATAGCTGATTAGGGTTTAACCTACTAAAAACTCATTCTGAGCTGTTGCTCCTAATACCTTGCCCTAACCCTTAACATTAAATTCGACAGGGTATTAGGTACCTATTGATGAGATTGCAAAAATCCTGAAATTCTCTCCACTGCTCTTTCCAAAACTTCTGGTTCCTGTACTAAGGCAAAACGCACATAGCCTTCACCAGCCTTGCCAAAACCAGCTCCTGGAGCAGCAGCCACCCCAGTGGCTTCTACCAAGCTAGTACAAAATTTCACTGAGTTCCCTGCCCAAGGTTCTGGCAATTTTGCCCAGACATACATAGTGGCTAGTGGCACTGGCACTGACCAACCAATGCGGTTTAAAGCATGGACAAAGGTATCCCGCCGCTGTTGATAGGTGGTGACTATCGGTTTAATAATGTCTTGAGAACCATTCAACGCTGCGATCGCACCATTGAGAATCCCCCTGTATTGGTTAAAGTCAATGGCCGCTTTTACCTGCCGCAACGCTCGAATCAATTGAGCATTACCGATAGCATAGCCAATCCGGAAGCCTCCCATATTGTAAGACTTGGAAAAGCTAAAAAACTCAATCGATACAGTTTTATCTGGGTCTGCTTGCAAAACCGAGGGAGCAACAGAGGTGGGATTTAGGGTTTCTGGGATTTTCCCAATCTGCTCCCCATTGCCTCTGGTATCTTCAAAAACGATATCAACGTAGGGAAAATCGTGAACTAATACCAGGTTATGGCACTGACAAAACGCCACTGCTTCCTGAAAAAAAGACAAGGATGCGATCGCAGTAGTGGGATTATGGGGATAACTCAACACCATCATCCGTGCTTGAGCTAGCACTGCCTGGGGGATATCCTCAAATACAGGCAAAAAATTGTTTTCTGGCAATAGGGGCATGGGATAAATCTGACCACTGGCTAGGTGGACACCACCGGCATGGGAAGGATAGCCTGGGTCTTGTAGCAGAGCAAAATCCCCTGGATTAAGCACAGCTAAAGGTAAATGAGCTGTGCCTTCCTGAGAACCAATCAGTTGTAGCACCTCAGTTTCTGGGTCAACCGGAATACCGAATTTTTTAGTATACCAGCTAGCTGCTGCCTGACGAAAAGCTTTAGTACCATGAAACAGCAAGTAACCGTGAGTGCTGGGATCATACAACGAAGCTTCAATCGCAGCACACACATGCTTGGGAGCTGGTAAATCGGAAGACCCTAATGATAGGTCAATGATTTCTTTCCCAGCAGCTGCCAACGCTTTTGCCTGATCCATATCGGCAAATACATTTGCTTGCAGGGGTTGTAAACGTTGGGCAAACTGCATTTTAATCTTTAGTCTTTTTCTTTTGTCTATTCATGCACGAGTCTTTCCCATCGGTTGCGCTGGCATTCCTCCCATTGCCCCTTACTTCCCTAATTTAAATTCTCATCCAGCATAGTCTGCAATTTAGCTTTGCTAATTGCTCCTTCATGGGATTTGGCTAGCTCACCATTTTTAAACAGTCTTAGAGCAGGGACACCCTCTACCTTGCACTTGGCAACGGCATCTTTATTTTGGTCTACTTCCATCTTAATGACTTTTAAGCGATCGCTATAATTTTCCGCAACCCAGTTTATTGATGAGGATACTAAGCGGCATGGTCCACACCAAGTTGCCCAAAAGTATACCAGTACTGGCTTCTCGGCTTTTAAAACTTCGGCTTCAAACTCTTGATCTTCGATTGTAATCACATTACTCACAACGGTATCCCCTCAAAATACTAGATTAGACTGCATTGACACAATCTATATATTAATTGCTTGAACTTTCCCCCAGCTCAAGCATGGGGGATTATCAACAATTGTTACGAGATGGGCGTAGAGCCGCATCTGGACAGGTTGAGTATAGGATATTTTACTATGACTGAAAACATCATACCGTTTGCATAATATTAAAACTTCCTTGAAAAAGAAGTTTTAATCAAGCCGTCGGAGTTGTCAGCCTTTATGCTTTATCGGCTTTTATAAAATCGAAATTTATACAATTGCACAAAAATTTGCACAAAAAAACGGGTTAACCCGCTATACAATTGGTCAACCCGTGAGCTTGGGAACGCCTAAATGGACTACTTTTGTAGCACCAACTTAACGTTGGCATTGTTTAGGCCACGCTGCTTGACTTCTGCCAAGGTCTTGTTAACGGCATACTTCTGGTTGATGGAGTTGATCAACTCGGTTTGGTTGTGCTTCTTCGCCACACCCCAAAGGTCACCAATCAGGTCAAAGGTGCCATCACTGTTGCGAGACCAACCTAGATCATATTCGCCTTCGAGAACGGCAACCAAGTCAGCGCGAACTCGTTGACCATTGTAGCCGCGAACATCAGCTTCTGTCTTAACATTGATTCCCAGGTCACACAGGGAAGTCTTCAGGATTTCGGCATCGGTGATTTTAGTGCGCAGAGTGCTAAAGTGAGACATGTGGATTTCCTCCAGAAAAGGTATCAGAGAAAGGACAACGTAGCGTTTTACTTTTATGGCTAGCCGCCCTCAACAATTACAAGCGGCTACTTATCAAACTGCTAGCAATTTTTTGCTAGCCTTTACTCCTGTTGGGAGCAGGAGAAAGCCTGTTAGAACTCCATACGCTGATATTCAGCTACGGAGGATGCAGCAGGTCGCGCGCGTTGCCTAGCCCAGTCCCTCAGGGCTGCAACCTGCTCTGTCATCGTGCGCGATAGAGGCTGAGTTGATTTAATCGCGGCAATAATATCCAGTTGAGTAAACTCCCGGTCTTGAGCAAATGCCTCGTACATCGCTGCCACCAGGGCTTGTTCAATCTCAGCCCCAGAAAAACCTTCAGAAACCTTAGCTAACTGTTCAATGTCAAAGCGGTCAATATCTCCACGCCGCTTTTTCAGGTGAATTTCAAAGATTTGCTGGCGTTCTTGGGTGTTGGGTAAATCAACAAAAAATATCTCATCAAAACGACCTTTGCGCAGGAATTCTCCTGGTAGGCGCTCCACTCGGTTGGCTGTCGCCATCACAAAAACTGGTGAGGTTTTTTCTTGCATCCAGGTCAGGAAAGAACCAAAGATTCGACTTGAAGTACCCCCATCAGAGTCAGAAGAACCACTGCTACCAGCAAACGACTTATCAAGCTCATCTATGAAGAGAATAGCTGGAGAGATTGATTCTGCCGTCTTCAAAGCATTGCGCAGGTTGGCTTCCGAGCGCCCTACCATCGAGCCATCGTATACCCGCCCCATATCCAGGCGCAATAGTGGCAGACCCCATAAACGAGACGTAGTTTTGGCAATCAGAGATTTACCACAGCCAGGAACCCCTAGAATCAACATTCCCTTCGGTTGAGGCAAACCATATTCTCTCGCCCTCTCTGTAAAGGCATTAGAGCGCTGCTTTAGCCAACGCTTCAGTTCCTCTAACCCTCCTATAGAATCGAGGGTTTCATCTTCTTCGATATACTCTAGGATACCGTTGCGGCGGATGATCTGCTTCTTCTCGGATAGAACAATATCGACTTCAGCTTCGGTGAGACGACCAGCTTTAACGTAGGCTTTGCGATAAACCTTCTCTGCTTCATCCCGGGTCAAGCCTAATGCTGCTTTGAGCAGCTTTTCCCTAGTTTCTGTAGTAGTTCGACGAGTTTTGCTCTGATCCAGTTGGTGGGATAGGACTTGGTTAAGTTCCTTAAGGTTTGGTAGGGGAAAGTCAAGCACGACCACTTCCTTTTCCAACTCAATAGGAATCTGCTGCACCGGGGACATTACGATGATAGACTTTTTAAGAGACTTCTTAGCTTCCTCCCTAAAGCTTGCCATCGCATCCCGCAACCATCGGGTAGTTGCTGGTGCATCGATAAAGGGATGTAAGTCCTTAAAGATGTATATACCAGGTTCTTTTTGTTGAATTACCCACTGAACTGCTGCCTCAGGAGAGACCGTATTGTGCTGAGTGGTGTGGCGCGATTGACCATACTCAACAATCCCGTGAGTGACGGTCCAAACAAAGACTCGTTGCTGTTGAGACTTCCTTTGAGCAATCATTGCTATTGCCCTCTCTGCCCGCTCCTCCTCGGGAGTCACGAGGTAGATTAGAGGATATTGAGCTTGAATGAGAACGTTTATCTCTTCTTGCATAACTCTACCTAATATTAGAGACGGCTTACAACTGCCCAAACATCTTCAACTGAACCACTGAGCTAACTAAGTCTGCTCTGGGAGTAGATTAATTTGTCTACCTTAACTTTGGCTACCTTAACAAGGAACCAATTCCTCTTCTCCGTGAGAATCGGTAATGGAGCATACTTTCGCTGTTACCTTTTCTACTGGGAGTTCTTCCGATATCACACCAGGTTGGTTTTTCAGAGCAACTAATTGTCCCTCTGAGAGAACCAAGTCACTAGAACACTCAGGACAGGAGTATACTTGATGGGTTTGTCCATATTGGTCTACCTCTTCAACCACATCTTGGTGTTCTATGTAGAATATAATCGCCCTCTCAACCATAGCTGACATTGATTCAGAATCAACAGCCGCTTTTATTTTGAGCCGACGGTGCAATCCTGGTGGAAGATAAAGAGTAACTTTTTGCTTGTCTTGCATATATTTTTTATATCGTTGTACCCGGGTATGTATTTAACCTTATCGGCTTCCTCTCTAGCTGTCAAGACATTAAGCTGCTATGACGGCATAATTGTTACATTACTTAATATTAGGGGGCGGAAGGAAGATGGTTATCTTATTGATATGGAATAGGATTTAGTTGGCAAGGGATGGAGCGCCCTCAAAGGTAGCGATGGTGAGGCCAACGACAATCTCCACGGGTCTTATAGCGCTACGCTTAGCGTGAGAAGGAACGAAGTCAGAAGTCAAAAGTAAGCGATTACTTACGTTTCGGAGTTTAGGAATGTCAAACATCTGAATGGGTAGTGCTATACAAAGTAAGGACTAACACCTAAGGCATTACCTTCAGTCCTCCACGACATATCAGTTGTCCAGTTGTGAGGGTAAGTTCAAGAAGCTCCACCTCTGGTCCTAAATTTATTAGAAACCCATCTAAGCTAATCGGGGGGGCATCAGGGTCTATCTGAACTTGCAAGGGGTTCAGTTCCAGTTGGTTGGGGGTCGCCAGTTGGATACCAGCACGAATTACTATCAGCTTGGTACCAACATCAGGATTAGTTGAAATGCCTCTTAAGGTCAGCTGTCCTATATTGATATTAATCTTTTGCCAGCGTATTTGTGGCTGTTTTGGGTCGTTACCGGGTTTAATGATATCATCTGATTTAAGGAATGTATATAATAACTCCGTCAAAGCGTTAGATAACAAGGGTGCTTCAAGAGATGATTGCAGGTCTGGTTCTAGGAGTAATAGCTGACCCACTACGGGAACTGGTTCTAAAAGACGTAGGGGTTTACCCTTAATTATCTGACCCAGGTTAAGTTTAATATTACTGCCTTCGAGCTGAATTTGGGTTAGATGCAGTCCTTGATAAACTGCTTGGTTGGCAGCAAGGGCAACCTGAGGAATGTAACCAGTCAGGATTTGGCGATCGCGTCCCACAATGCTTAGTTGCAATGTAGCAACTTCCTCTACTTGCGATCGCAGCCACAGCCGTAGCGCTGGGGAAATAACTTTGCTGATAATCTGGCTTGGCTTTTGCTTCGAGCTTTTCGGAGTTTTAACCAAAAGAACACCTTCTTGTACTATTTGTACATAGTATTTTGAAGTCGTTGTCTAATGGAAATCAACTCCTGGGCACACTATAAGCATAAGGCAAACTAAATTCAGCATCACCATAGTCCAGAAGACAAAGCTCAAGCCAAATGTTGGGTCATGGAGGAAAGAGTACAAAAAATTCTTTCACAGTGGGGTATTGCGTCACGGCGTCGAGCCGAGAAGATGATAGCCGCAGGACAAGTGCGCCTAAATGGTACGACTGTACATTTGGGGCAGAAAGCTGATCCAGAAACAGATGTAATCGAAGTGGATGGCAAACCGATAAACCCCTATCAGCGACCTCAATCTATCTACCTTTTACTGAACAAGCCTGCTGGAGTAGTTTCCACTTGCCGAGATTCCCGGAATCGTCCGACAGTAATTGACTTATTACCGGATAAACTAACCAAGGGTCAGGGGATTCATCCTGTAGGAAGGCTGGATGCCGATTCTACAGGTGCATTACTACTGACCAATGATGGTGAGCTAACATTTCGCCTGACCCATCCTAGTCATCACATACCTAAGACGTATCAGGTTTGGGTACGGGGTAATCCCCCAGAATCGGTCCTGCAAACTTGGCGTGAAGGTGTTAATCTGCTGGGTAAAAAAACGTTACCCGCTCAAGTCCGTGTACTTAAGCGTAAGGGTCAATCCACACTTTTGGAGGTGGTCTTAACCGAAGGTAGAAACCGACAGATCCGTCGTGTTGCTCAACTGCTAAGCTATCCAGTGATTCATCTACATCGTACTGCTATTGGCCCGATTAAATTAAATCTACCAGGAGAGCCAATTCTTCCTTGTGGTGACTACCGTGCCTTGAATGATGTAGAGGTGAGTTTTCTTACCAGTAAATCCACCATTGTTCAGTAAAAATGCCAGCAGATGTCGAGGAGTACCGTGTATGAATGAAAACAAAGTCCCGTTGCAGGAACAACAACAGAAGAAGCTGGCAGAAATGGGTTCATACCTGTGCCAGTTACGCACTCAACAGTCTAAAAGCATTGGGGAAATTGCCACTTGCACCCGAATTAATGCACGATTTTTGAGGGCAATAGAGCAAGGCAAGCTAGACCAATTACCAGAAGCTGTGTATGTTCAAGGGTTTATCAAGCACTTTGCGGATGCACTAGGCTTAGATGGAGACGAGTTTGCCAAGGCTTTTCCCACTGGGGTAACTGTACAAAGGTCAACACTTTCGTGGGGTAACAGTTGGATTCCTCAACTGCGACCGGTTCATCTTTATTTGTTCTACATTTGCTTGGTTATTGGTTCGGTGAGTGGCTTATCTGTCCTAATCAACCCTTCTAAGCCACAAATAACTGATAAGGAACCAAACTTGTCTCCAGCTCAATCATTACCGACACCCGGTAATTTAGATCAAACTAACTCGCAAGCGCAGTTAGCCTTAACCAAGATACCGTCGGGTCCACATAAGCCAGTTCAGGTGGATATCACTCTCAAAGGTAGATCTTGGCTTCTGATCGTGGCAGATGGCAAGAAAGAATATGAAGGCATCCTAGAAGAAGGAACCCAGAAGACTTGGGTTGCTAACGAAAAACTATTTGTTAAAGCTGGCGATGCTGGGAATGTAATCGTTGAGTTCAATAACCAACAGGCAAAGCAGATGGGGGCTCCTGGTGCAGTACAAGCATTAACTTTTGCTGCTAAACCTAGACCCTCTCTTCAGTAGTCAAGCTTTCTATAGGAAAAGCATTAAATTCATAAATCTTAAACATTAAAAAAGCATATAATTGGGGGCAAAAACCTATAAATGTTACTATAAAAATAACAATTTATAGCATTTAAAATTCAAAATAGATACATGAAAACCAATGCTAATTTACCATAAAAATTAACAAGTTTAGGCTCTCTTTACTAATGTTACCTGTTACCTTGGTTAATCAATTAAATTTGATATCTTAAAATTCAAATGCTATAGCAACGATTTAACTTATATAAAGTCCAGTTAATCCCTTGTATAGAATAGAATTATGTAGGATTGTGAGTTGACGATTGTCAACTAATAATTAAAATTTGTTGGTTGTAAAAATATAAACAACCAATAATGAACTTAATAGGATTAATTCTTAAAACTATTCGAAGACAAAATGACTAGGCTTGCTAGTTATAACTGGGAGCACGACCGTAAGTGTGAGTGAGGATTTTGAGGCGATTAGCCAATTCTTCACTCAACGCATTCGGTCGATAGCGCCATTGCCAGTTACCTTCCACGGTACTGGGAAAATTCATTCTAGCATCTGTGTCCAGACCTAAAATATCTTGCACAGGAATAATCGCTTGTTTGGCAATACTACTGAGCGCTAATCGGATTAAATCCCAATGGATGCCTTCTTGGCTGACTGATCCGGAGTAATTCATTATAATCTGCTTATCTTCAGCAGAGAGTTTTTTAAACCAACCCACTGTTGTGTCATTATCATGGGTGCCGGTGTAAACCACACAGTTTTGGATATAGTTAAAGGGTAAGTAAGGGTTACTTGATCCCCCACTAAAGGCAAACTGTAAAATTTTCATACCAGGAAACTGGAAGCGTGAGCGTAATGCTTCTACTTCTGAAGTGATGATCCCTAAATCTTCCGCAATAATTGGCAAATTGCCCAACTTGTCTTGGAGTACTTCAAAAAATTCTTTTCCTGGTGCCTTAACCCATTCTCCAGTGATGGCAGTTGTTTCTCCTTGCTTGACTTGCCAGTAGGCCTCAAATCCCCGGAAATGGTCAATCCGCACAATGTCTACATACTCCAAGATGGTTTGGAAGCGTTGTATCCACCATCGGAAGTTATCTGCCTGTAACTGTTCCCAGTTATAAACTGGATTACCCCACAACTGACCTGTGGCACTGAAATAGTCCGGAGGCACCCCAGCCATGAGTGTGGGTTCGCCAGTTTCGTGATCAATGGCAAAGATTTCCCGATGAGCCCAGACATCAGCACTATCGTGAGCCACATAAATTGGAATATCACCAATAATCTGGATCTGGTGATGGTTGGCGTACTGTGTGAGAGCTGACCACTGGCAGAAAAACTCAAACTGTAGGTATTTGTAGAAATAAATTTCATCTTGCAATTTCTGCCGCCAATACTCAACTGCTTTGGGTTGAGCCATAGCAATGTCTCGTTCCCAAGTATGCCAGCTACTCTGGTCAAACACATCACGAACAGCCATAAATAAAGCATAGTCTTCCAACCAGCTGGCTTTTGCTTGACAAAATTCTGTAAATTTATGGTGCTGTTGGGGTGAGGCGTTGGCACGGAAGCGATCGCAAGCTTGGTATAACAGGGGCATCTTGGTTTGAATTACCTGATTATAATCCACTGAGTCGAGGGGAAACTCTGGTAGATTGGCAAAGTCTTCATCCTTGAGCAGTCCCTGCTTTTGCAATTGTTCTGGGCTAATGAGCAGGGGATTGCCTGCCATGGCTGAGTAAGAGCCATAGGGAGAGTTACCATACCCAATCGGACCAAGGGGCAAGATTTGCCAGTATTGCTGGGCGCTTTGTGCCAAAAAGTCAATGAATTGATAAGCCTGTAAACCTAAGTCACCAATACCAAAGGGACTGGGTAGGGATGTCGGATGGAGCAAAAGACCACTAGATCTGGGAAAAGGCATAAAAAAGCGATCAACAATATTGACATACTCCCGGCGCTGAATCAAAGATTACAGGGCGGGATTCTCACAGACAGTGATTCTTGATTCATCGAGACAACTTATTGAATTAGATTTCTCTTCATCAACAGCGGTCGAACTCTCCTCAAGCGTTCCCGGTTCCCCGGCAGATCCCCTATGCCCTAGGGTACTGTTGTTATTGCACTCAACACCTAGAATGTTCATACCTTTGTTTAAAATATTTAATGCCGCATTCGTATCCCGACATATTTCTGTCTTGCATTTAGGGCATTGATGAGTTCGAGTGCTGAGTGATTTCTTCACTCGATGACCACAATTTGAACAATCTTGGGAGGTATAGTTAGGGGCAACAGCAATCACTGTCTTGTCCCAAACCTTGCCAAAATAATCTAACCATTGAGTGAATTGATACCACGAAGCATCAGAAATAGACTGAGCCAGATGATGATTCTTGACCATGTTTTGTATCTTTAGGTCTATGCCTCCTAGCGTCGGCAGGCTAGCGCCAACGTAGACAACCACATCATTAGAGTGGACTACGCACCGAGCGAGCTTCACCGCCCAGTCTTCGTTCTCTCGGATGCAAGCTCCGAGAGCTGCGAAGACTTCGTCTTTACGCTGTCTTTGAACCTTCAAATGTGCCTTACCGAGTCTAATTCTGGCTTTGTGGTAGTTGTTGGATTGAGGTTTCTTACCCTTAACAAACTTTCTGGACAACCGTCGCTGTAGTTTCTTAATTCGCTTCTGTGCTCTTCTTAAATACTTAGGATATATTGCACCATTGTCGTTTTGGTCTTTGTAGAAATACTTCAATCCCAAATCAATGCCTACAAAGTTCCCTGTATAGTTTCCCGCTTCTTTACGATTAACATCAAAACAGAATTGAGCATAATAACCATCAGCTCGTCTAACCACTCTCACCCGATTAATTTTTAGCCTAAATAAGTCCTCTCTGGTTTCATGATTACAGAATAGAGAGAACGTACCTGCTTGAAAACCATCGGTGAAATTAATCGTTAAACAATCCTCTGATAGCTTCCAGCCCGTAGTTTTATACTCAACTGTTCGCGCAGCGTCGGCAAAGCCGTTGCGAGAATGCTTTTTGAACTGAGGATAACCTTTCTTTTTGGATCCCTCTCTACAGCGACGATAGAAGCTAGAGATTGAATTCCAAGCCCTCTGTGCCGATGCCTGACGCGCCATTGAGTTCAACTTTTTGGCAAAAGGATATGCGCGTGCCAGTTCTTTACACAGCTCAGACAGACGAGCCTTATTTACATCCGGCTCGTCGCGCCATAATCTAACTGCTTTGTTTCTAATGAATTGAGCAGTTCTTATGGCTGAGTCTATTGCTTGGTATTGTGCCTTAGACCCGTTTAAAAGCTTGGCTTCTCTGACTATCATCAGCCTATTTTACAACAAACAAATGCGGATCACCAAAAGTTCTGCATTCTTTTTTTTGTGGGTCGCAATTCATGAGGGGCTGTGTGCGGAATTTAGTTCAGCACCTTGAAAGCCCCGTCCCAACACCAAACTAGCGTTATGGTGTGAGCCTTATTGCTCCATTTAGGTAAGTAAGCCTTACGACATTCTCACCGTAGCACGGGTCAAAACGGTTTAAGGGTTAGGGCTTGTTCGCGTAGCGTGGCCTTTTGGCCAAGGCCAAGGCCAAGGTTGTTCGCCCAAGGCGATTCGGTTTACGGTAGGTTAAAGGGTGAAGGGGTGAGAAGCTACTTTTCACCCCTTCAGGTCAACATCGACCGTGAGGGATCAATTACGAGTGGCACAGCGGCAAAAACAACGTATCTTCTATTTCTTTGCGCACCGTCAGACTCAGCTGACAATTACTATTGAGGCACTCTACTAGCAAGTGATTAGCACGACTATACTGCTCTAACCAATCTTGGGATGTCTTGCTCAAATCCCATTGGTGACCCATATTACGATGCTCAATCATCAAAGCCCTTAATTGTGATAACCATTCCGGACCATGACTTTGCCACCATTGTTGAATACTATCTCGGTCGTCATCATCTAGGTCAGGTAGCTGATTTTTAAGCTTCTCTAGATAGTCTCCTATAGACTCAATCCCAGTCAGGTGATTCAAGTCAAGGGCAAGGTAAAGAGCACTGAGTCGGTCGTAAACTAGTTCTGGTGTCATAGCTTGGGCAACAGCTAAAGCATGATCTAAGGCTAAATCTAGGGCAAGTTCACTACCCAACTCCCCTCCTAGTCTGTGATCAATAGCCAAAGCTAAGGCTTGATTCCGGGAAAGAGGATGGTTAGGAGGAAGGGCAAGGGTCATGTAAAAGGCACGCACTGCTGCTGGCTTGTAGGGAGTATCGATGTCGAGGGATTTGATCTCGATCCAGTTCAAGAACTTGCTCAAGGTATCATCTAAAGCCATAACGCCTGGTGTCTGTTTGACTGAGTCAAACACCATTTCTGCACAGACTAACCGATTAACCTGTTGCTTGATCAGCAACAATAGCTCATCAGCATCTGGCAACATTTGTGCTGTGAGTAAAAATACTTCCCGCCAACGTTTCTCCTGTAGGTGTTCGACTAGCTGTAACAAAGACATCCCATTGCCGATCACAATCGCTCTGGCGGTAAAATACTCTTGAAATGTCAGATGAGAGAATGAGTAAATTCGTCGTGCCCGCTCTACCAATAGTCCATGCTGCACCTCGATAGATTTGAGTACTGCTAAGCTATCTAATTCTAAAGCTGCCTGGTTGCTTTGAGTTGCTGGTAATTTCCGTAAATAATCAGCAATTAATTGTTGCAGCCGAATTTCTTCAAAGAAATACTCCCCTTGCTCAAAGGTGATAACTGCTAATTGAGAAAGTAATTCTAGCTTGTGGGGCAAGGATAAATTACGATAAATATCATCTCGCTTAACACCCCGGGCTTCATCCCAGCGAATCAGTAGTAAGTCTAGTCCTTGCTGGTAAAGATCAGAGCGTTTAACAGGAAAGTCAGCTTTGGTTTGAAACACCAGACAGGCTAGATTCAGCAAGACTGGTGTTGTTGCTAGTTCTCTAATTTGCTGATTTTCTGGCAGCTTCATCTGCTCGATAAACAGAGATGCTTTCTCCAAACCTGATTCTGGGTCATTCCTTGCTATCGCCACAAACCACTTTTTAGCAAAGTGTTGAATTTGTGCTGGTTTGAAGTCAGCAATCTCAACCTCAGTAAATCCCCGAAATCGATACTGTTGAGCTGCAATACGACATGTGATGATCAGCTGATTTTTGTAATACTTTTCTGAAATCTTGCGGATTTGTTGAATAACTTGATTACTGGCAGTTTCCGGGACTTCATCCAAGCCATCCATTAAGATCAAGCCTCTGCCATAGCTGAGGATAGTTTCAATATCTTGTTCTGAAATACCACAACTTTGGAACTCTTGATTAATGTAGTTAAATAGGCTAAAACTACATTCGATCATAGCATCCTCGGCAAAGTTTTTCAATCGAATCAAAATCGGAACCCGATCCGATTGAAAATTTCCTTGATTGCACTGAATAGCCAGATATTGCAAAAAGGTGGTTTTCCCAGAGCCAGGTTTACCTAGCACCATCATTTTAGGATAGCGTTCTACCGCTTGCACTCCTGGTATGCTTTCCCGGCGCACTTTGCCTATACCCAAGCGGTCAAATTCCTCCGGTGGGAAGCCTTGCAAATCCTCAATTTCCAACCATCGTTGACTAGTGATTTCTTCGAGAATATTCACATCTACGTAGATGTGATCTAAACTCACCGGTCGAGCAATATCTAATAGGCGCAGAGTGCCACACTGATTTTGAATTTTGTCATGGTAGTGCGATCGCACTTTGGTGACGATGGCATCAACTCTACTTTTGTCCTCAGCTGCTTTCTGTTCTGCATCTATCTGAGCATCTTCTGGTATAGCGACAATCTCTTCCATCTCCAAATCCAGATGAAAGCAGATTTCGCTAAAAACGCGGCGGTCAACGGGTTTACCGGCAAAAAACTTCCAAATCGGTTGGCGAGTTTCTATGCCGATTTCACCCGCAAAATATTCTTGTGTCCATCCCTTGCGTTCAAAAGCCTGTTTGGCTTTTCTGATGCCGTCTGGAGATGCCTGGAGAGATCGCTTTGCCATAGCTCAAGCTTAATTTACTGAAAAATCTTTCGACACTCACCTATAGATTTCCCGAAAAATAGGTCAAGAGCCACAACGAACGGATCACAATGGGAAATTTTTGATCAGAGGGGGTGATGGGGTGATGGGGTGATGGGGTGATGACGTGATCAGGTGATGGGGTCAGAAGTATATAGAAATCCTCAATCATTTGTGAAAAAGAACCCATGGTGAGATTCTTACTTCTCTTCCTCCACTTCCGGTCTCAGACCCCTCTCCCCCTCTTCTGGTGTTTCACAACTCAAATCGGATTGCTATAGCAGAAGTCAGAAGTCATTTGTCAGAAGTCATTTGTCAGAAGTCAAACTCTTGCGCTTCTTGATGCAATAGCGAGTGGGGGAAACCCCCAAGACCGCTTAGGTGCGCTTTCCGTTGGCGAATTAAATTCGCCACGGGTCGCACCTCTGCATCGCTTACAAAGGGTGTGAGACTTTTGTCATGTCCTAACTGCCCTGGCGACTGCTATATATTTTATTCTATCCCACTCTCCCAGTCCGACCGTTGGTTGTTCTCGGACAAAAGATGATGTTAAACGTCAGGCAAGAAGATATCGATTTTGCCTGCAAGCCTTTTCCCTTTTCACCCTCTTCCATTTCTGGTGAGTGATTGGTATACATCAACTCAAACACAACAAAAACGCAATCGCAAACATCCAAACTTCATCCTTAAACTATAGCATCAATTCAGTAATTTTTCGTACACTTTAGGCGTTCGGTGAAGAGGACTGTGAACCATGAATAACCCTAGGATAACGACCGCCATTGATTACTGAATTGGGATCCTAGTAAGCCTTATTTCTATATCTCAATCAACTTAACTATACTTATGAACCATCGTTATTGGAGAACCTTTATCGAAGCAGCTGCTCTCACTACCTGCCTGATGTTTGTCAATGGGATTCCCCCAATGACTGAAAATTTTATCTCTGGAACCCTGATAAATAATAAGTTTTTCCAGAATTATAAGGATGGGGTTAAGGAAGTAGTCGCTCAACAATCTACTTACCCGTTGAATATTTCATCACTATCATTCTTAGGGAGCGTAGATAGTTTACCTGAAACCTTATGGCATGTCAAGTTTAACCAATTAACAGCATCAACGGTTAGCGGGGAATATTTCATTGATTCTGCCTTCAGCTTAGGAAGTTTTCAATGATGCTATTCATAGGTTTATTAGACTATAAATAGATAATCAGGAGTTAAAATGTTACAAGTGTGTCTACAGCAATCCTGGCCCCAGGATAAACCAATTAGCAAAATTATATTTCCAGCAATTTTACCAAGCAGCTTGGGAAATTTTGCCACCTTATGCTTGATGTTATCTCCAGAAGAAATTCAGTATTATCTATTCAGCAAGCCCCACAGTCAATTTGTCTTCATCAATTCGCCTCATCCGATGCTACTATGGGTTACTGTACTTCAGTCTAAAGCACAGGACTCTCGGTTACTCCCTTGTTATCTAGACTTGAAAACCTCGAAAGTTCAGACCATTACTCGTTGCTTAGCAGATAAAGGCTTCTATCGACTACTTTTGTTTTCCACTGAAGAACCACAACGCTGTAACCAGGTAATGACCGTAACGCTTAAACCCCAACAATGCCAAATGTTACAAGAGTCGGCTAATACTGGTCAAACCTCACAACCTATAGCTCAACCCATAGTCAGCAGACGCATACTAAAGCTCAAATTTGAACAACTAAAATCCCAACTGTTGAATAAATGGGATGCTCTGGACAGGTTTAATTCCCCAACCCAGCCAGAACTTGCTCATTCCATTTCCTAGTTCCTAGCTTTTTATAACCTTAGGTAGTATTATATCATTGCTAGTATGATATAATTTACAGTTGAATACTTATCATTGTGGCAAGCTGGCTGATTAGTCATTAGTTATTCGGTACAGATGACAAATAACAAACTAATTATCGAGATTTTCCTAATTGTTCACAATTGGCAAAAACTCCTTTCTCTGTGATGAATATTCCCAGGCAATTCCGTCTGGATCTTTACTTTGACTCCATTGTGAAAAGTCGGCATCAGATTTACGTTTACCAACTGTGCTGGCATGAACATTCAGTCGCTTGGCTAATTCGGCTTGGATCAGAGGTTGATAAACTTTCTTATCCTGCTTCTTTTTGACCCGGTTTTTTTGATCACCTGAAGCGTCAGCAGTCAAGGCAGCTAGTTTAGAGGCAACAGATTCTTGTGATCGTGGATTTTCTTGCAGTTTTGGGATGTCATTGCTAGAGAACTCATCTTGTTGGAGCTGTAGTTCCAAAGACGGGGTTGCTTGACTGGTGTTGGATTCACTCTCAGGCTCGAAGGAGGATTCACTTTCAGGGTCGAAGGAGGGTTCACTCTGATCAAAGATACTACCGAGAGCGCTAGCAGTCAGAAAGTAATAAACAGTGCCAATGTCATCATAGGTTTTACTCTGAGCTCCAAACTCCTCTGCCTTTTTGTCTAAATACTGTTTGGCTGCAGTTCCAGAAATATCCGCCTTGATCGACAAGTCCATGGGTGTCAGACAGCCTTGGTTATCTTTAATCAGTTGATTGAAGAAGGGATTAACTTTCCGAGTCCACTTCTGCCATTGATATTGCTGCCAAAGCCTGATGATGATAATCAAGATTAGCATTGCCAGTACGATCGGCCATGCCTTTAGCAACAGAACCATCACCAATGCGAAGGGGATGATTAGAATGAGAATTCCAGTGGCACTGCTATCGATTACTTTTCCAGTCATCTGACTTTACGGGGTAGGGAAACCGCGTCTGTCTTGGTGCGCGTTCCCATGGCGAGGGAACCTCGCCGGGGTCGCACCGCTTTTTAAAGCGCGGAGGAACTACGAAACCAGCGGTTTTAACCGCCGTCAAAGAACCTCATCCCTCGCTCAAGTGCTTGGGAGGGGGTATAGTTAATAGTTTATTCGTTTACGAGGCATTGAGGGGCTATCCACTCAAGTCGGGACTGTGGATGATTAGTAATTGGTAAACATTTCTACTATTACCGATTACCGATTAGCCGTAAGAGTCACGACTTCTTGCTACTAGTCCTAGTCAACTCAGGTTAGTCAGGGCAAGACGTTTAAACATCGCCACCCTTGCCTTGGTTGCTAAGGTATCATCCAGTGGTTCTAAGGACACTGGTATATCATACTTTTGCTTGAGGGCAGTTTGGATCAGCCAATCAGCAAGAAAGGGGTTTTTCGGTAACAGCGGACCGTGGGAGTAGGTTGCGATCGCATTTCGATAAAATGCTCCTTCTGTGCCATCTTCCCCATTGTTACCATATCCTTTGACCACTTGAGCTAGGGGTTCGACATTACCTAAATAGGTACGACCACCGTGATTTTCAAAGCCAATCACTACTGGATTTTTCCCCAGCATAGCCTTTAAGTCTTGGGCTAGGGGTGATGCAGTAATCTCAAATACCACATTACCAATGCAACGGCGAGCATCTACGCCAGGATGCTTGCTGACCAAATCCAGCAACCCTAATCCCTGAATCCGCTTACCTAGAGCGGGTTCATAGTAGTTACCTAGCAATTGAGGTGAGCCACAGGTAAATACTCCCGGTACACCTGCTTCAATTTTTTCTTGTAGGGCATTGGCTTTGCTACCTTGTAAGTCTCGCATAACAATTTCTTGCTGTCTATCTTGAGCACCACCACCCATGAAGATATCCACTTTATAGAATTGCTCAGCAGGGGTTTGCTGATCCAGGGGGATTAGATTGACTCTAATGCCTCGCCACTGGGTTCGTTGTTGTAAGCAGATGACATTACCACGATCACCGTAGGTACTCATTAGGGTAGGGTAAAGCCAGCCTATAGTTAATTCTAGTTGTTCGGAATTCATCTTGGGTTGAAGGTGATTTGGTTGTTGGCCTTTGGGGTCCCTGGTCGGGTAGGTTGAACGCGATGGACGGAGTCCCGCAATCGAGCGATCGCGTGGCCTTTTGGCCAAGGTCAGAAGGTTGTTCGCAAAGCGTGACCGAAGGTCAAGGTTTTTCTATGGATAAGTTACGCTAATTTCTTGGAATCACAAAACTTTGACAACTATATAGTCCATTTATACTGTCTGCTGAGCAGTTATAGGAGAAGCTGATCTAAGCCTTTGCTTCCCACCATCGCACTCCAGATTAGGAAATGCTAGAGAGCTGGTCAAGTAATAGAAGTTGACAAAATTAGCAATAGCTAGACCAAGCACTTGTACAGGATATTTCTATCACCTGACCACCCCATTATCCCATTATCCCATTACCCCATCATCAATTTACTTAGTTTTCTGATGACTTAACCGATGCTGTAGGAGACTACAATGAAATTTGTGGTTTGCTGCCTATGGATAAATCAATGCTGCAAGCAATCTCTCATCTAACCCTAGGGTTCCAATTTGCAAGTCCCGGGCCAATAATCGTTGAACTCGGACCGGTAACAATCCGCTGGTACGGACTATTGATTGCCTCAGCAGTGTTAATTGGAGTTAGCCTTTCCCAATACCTAGCCAAGAGTCGTAACGTTAACCCAGATTTGTTGGGCGACTTGGCTATCTGGCTGGTGATTTCTGCGATTCCTGGAGCCAGACTTTACTATGTCTTGTTTCAGTGGAAACAATACGCCCAGCGTCCAGACCAAATTATTGCGATTTGGAATGGTGGGATTGCCATTCATGGCGCTATCTTGGGTGGTATCTTAGCTGCAATAATTTTTGCCCGCCTCAATAAACTGTCTGTCTGGCTGTTAGTTGATCTAGTAGTTCCTTCCCTGATATTAGGTCAAGCCATCGGACGTTGGGGTAATTTCTTTAATTCCGAAGCCTTTGGGGCTCCCACGGATTTGCCTTGGAAATTGTATATTCCACTAGGACAGCGTCCCCTAAGCTTTAAGAATTTTGACTATTTCCATCCGACTTTTCTGTATGAGTCTGTGTGGAACTTATTGGTCTTTGGGTTACTGATGACTCTGTTCTTTCGGGATTTACGCCGCAAACCCCATCTGAAGGTAGGGACGATGGCTCTAGTTTATATGGTCGCCTATAGTACTGGTCGCTTCTGGATTGAGGCATTGCGGATGGATAGTCTGATGCTCGGTCCATTACGCATTGCTCAAGTGGTCAGTTTAGTTGCGATCGCATTGGGAGTTGCTGGTTTAGGGTGGCTGTATTGGATCGGTCGGTCTTTGCCAGATGTTGTTCCAGTCGATAATCAGCAGTGGGATACGGTATCTAAATAAAAAAAGCCCCAGAGTTTATCTCTAGGACTTTACCAGGGTGCATCTACCACTTTCTTTTTACTGGGTAGATCAGGTTAATCCGGATAATTTGGGAATATAGCAATCTGTTATTAGTTGTGATAGTTGGAAGATGGGGCAACGGATCGTTCAAGGGGATGTAACCGATAGGTGAGTGTCTGGTAGTTGACCCAAGATACTTGCAGGTAAAGGGTAAAGGGTAAAGGGTAAAAGGTCGGGATTAATCACAAATACCAATTCCCCTTTACCAAATACCAATTACTCAACCTTGACAATATTAATGTTCTCGTAAATTATAGGAAACCTCAAATTCCAGAAGTTTCTCCAACTTTTCTAGCTTCTTCAAGCCAGCTATCAAACAACTTTTGATTCTTTTTAATCCATTCTTGGCTATGGCGACGGATATCTGCTGGGCTATCTTCCCCCTTTTTGGCCCGTAAGCTTTCAGCATTAAGCTCCTCAATCGGCATCTTAAATCGCTCAAACAAGTCTCTGGCTGCTGGGTTAGTTGCTAGGAATTTTTTGTTTGCCACAAAGCGGATCTGATCCACCGCGAATCCGAGATTTTTACCATCGATTGAAGTATGTTTTTCTGTCAACCCTTTCTGGGCTTCTGGTAGATTGGTTTGGGCAACTTCTAGCCAAACCACATCCTCACCTGGTTTTAATACCGTAGCCAGCCACAGAGGAGTCCAAGTGTAGTATAGGACTGGTTTTCCTTGTTTGTAGCGAGCAATGCTATTCGCAATTAGGACGCTATATTCTCCTTGGTCGTGTTCGACAGTATCCCTGAGCCCATAAGCATCTAAGTGATGCTCAATAACTAACTCACATCCCCAACCGGGAATACAACCGGCTAAATTTGCCTTACCATCTCCATCGGAGTCAAAGAGTTTGGCAATTTTAGGGTCTTTGAGTTGCTCTAAATTGGTGATCTTGTATTTTTCAGCAGTTTTTTTATCAATCTGATACCCTTGCAACAGATCAGAAACAATAACCCCAACTCGCTCTAATTTCTTGTCGCCACCATTTTTTTCAAAGAATTCTGTGTGCAACTTTTCCCAGTGGTTAGCGGTAAAATCGAGGTCGTTATTACCCAAAGCGATGTGGCTGGTAGTTGGCTGGAGTTGTTTGGGTTTTTCAATCTCGTAACCGAGCTTTTCCAGAGCCGTGTTAACGATGTGTGTCATGAATTGTGAATCGGCTAGATAACCATAGGTAGAGCGTACTTTCACCCCTTTCCCAGGTAGGGCTATTTCTGATGAGGTTAATTCGGTTGTAGCTTGGGGAATTTGTTGCGAGCTGATGAAACCCACAAGCAATGCCACTAAAACCATTGCAGCAACAGTAGTAGTCCCAGTCCGTGGTTTACTGGTTAACCTCAAACGCACAAAACCAATGGGTCCTCGCTCTAGCCAAGGGATTTGGTTGTTGCCTTGACTCACCACTTGAGTGATCCGGTCGAGCATCACCGCAATCAGAACGATGCTTAATCCTCCCACAGCAGCCAGTCCGACATTCACCCGACCGAGACCTTGTAAGACCATCTGTCCCAATCCCCCGACACCAATCATAGAAGTCACTACCGACATCGATAGTGCTAATAGGATCGCTTGGTTGACTCCAGCTAGGATAGTTGGCATTGCTAGGGGAATTTGCACTTCCCAAAGCATTTGTCTTGGGGTTGAGCCAAATGCGATCGCAGCTTCGACAACTTCTGTAGATACTTGTCGGATGCCTAGGTTGGTCAAGCGAATCAGGGGGGGAACAGCAAAGACTAAAGTAGCGATTACTCCGGGGACTGCACCAATGCCAAACAGCATTACCACTGGGACAAGATAAACGAATGACGGCAGGGTTTGCATGGCATCAAGCAGGGGTCGCAGGAATTTCTCGACGCGATCGCTACTAGCACAGGCAATGCCAAAGGAAATGCCAATCGCCACGCAAAAGACTACAGCTGTCACCACTAGCGCCAGGGTAGTCATGGCTTGTTCCCAAGCTCCAAAAAAACCAATCAAGGTCAAGGCTATAAGGCTATAAATAGCAATTTTTCCGCCAGCAATTTGCCATACTATCAAAGCCAGAATAATCAGAAAAATTAGGGGAGGAATGGATAGGAATAGCGATTGTATCCCTTCCAGAGTCCAGGTAATGGGCAAGCTAATTGCTTGAAAGAAGGGACGGAAGTTGTCAACTAGGAAATTAACTACTGCGGTAATCCACTCGTCAAGGGGTAAGGTATAAAGCTCAAAGGGATTCAAGATAATATCTAGACCGACTTGGCTTGTTGCGATATTATTAAGGGATAGAATTAAATAATTGAACACAATACTATTCAAAGCAACACTCTTCTAGTATAGATTGTCAATTTATCTAGATATTTAGTTTTTCAGCATTCAGCTATCAGCTATCAGCTTTCCGTAACTCAGCATTATTCGAATGCTTACCTCTTTGATTCAAAAGCTGTTCCCTTAGCATGGGTGTAGGGCATCAGCTGATAGCTGTTCGCGTAGCGTGCGCGTAGCGCTTAAGCTGTTCGCGTAGCGTGCGCGTAGCGCTTAAGCTGATAGCTTAACTTAATAGTATTCAGCATTCAGTATTCAGCTAGGTTGTCTTGGAGAAGCTTTTGAGGTTTGCCAATACTAGCGATAAGATCAGACTGTTCCACCATTCCTTTGAATGTACCGTCAGTATCGACTACAGCAACAGGAAGTCCATCTCGGTAGAGGTGAAATATATCTTCTAGGTGGGTGGAAGCGTTGACTGTGGGGAAATCTGTTTCCATCACTTCAGTAATATCTTCACTGCCTTTTTGGAGGACTGCTTCGAGCCATTGTTTCTTGACAATTCCAACTGGTTTGCTGTGTGCATCGACAACATACATTTGTTGGAGGTGATGGTCTATCATCTGTTCCAGTCCAGCCCTAGCAGAGTTTTCTGTAAGAACTAAGGCAGGGGTTTGACGAGCAATTGACCCAGTTTTTAGGACTTGGGCGCGGTTAACATCTTGGATGAATGCACTGATGTAGTCGTCAGCTGGTTGGTTAATCAGTTCTTCTGGTGTGCCAATTTGGACAATATAACCGTCTTTCATCACTGCTATGTGATCGCCCATCTTGAGGGCTTCTTGAATATCATGGCTGATAAATACAATGGTTTTGTGCAGTTCTGTTTGGAGTCGCAGTAATTCATCCTGCATGTCCCGCCGAATTAGGGGGTCGAGGGCGCTGAATGCCTCATCCATAAGTAAAATCTCGGCATCTGTGGCTAAAGCCCGGGCTAAACCTACCCGTTGACGCATCCCACCACTCAGAGAAGAAGGTAAATAATCCGCCCATTGGGATAAACCTACCACTTCTAAGGTTTCCAAGGCTTTTTGGCGGCGTTTGGCTTGATCTATCCCCCGGACCTTGAGACCATACCCGACATTTTCTGCAACTGTTTTGTGGGGAAATAATCCAAATCTCTGAAACACCATTGATACCTTGCTCTGGCGAATCTCTCGCATCCGCTTCTCATCAACATGGGCAATGTCTTCATCATCGATATAGATATTGCCACTGGTGGGATTAATTAGGCGGTTAATACAGCGAGCTAGGGTAGATTTTCCGGAACCGGATAACCCCATGACCACAAACAATTCTCCTTTATTAACGGTCATAGAAACATCGGCAATACCTAAGACTTGACCGGTTTTTTCTAAGATAGAATCCCTACTACCACCTTGGCGAAACATTTTGAGAGCAGCTTGGGGTTTCTCTCCATAAATTTTAATCAGATGTTCAATACGAATTTTGGGGTTTGAATTAATATTAGTCATTAGTAATTGTGAAAAAGGGGAAAAGGATAAAAAGAGAAAAGGTGATTCGGAAAAACCCCTAGTTTATAACAGTTAATCAGTAAGCTCGGCACTTTTTATGGCCATTCAGCTTAAATTTCATCTGGGTCAATCCCTGCCTGTCGCAGTCGTTCTGCTAATTTTTTACCTCGTTGCTCAGCTGATTCTTCTGGTAAGGGAACTAGATTCTCATCTCGGTCTTCAATGGTTCCAGACCATGGTCCCAAGCACAAGACTAAGGGCTGACACCATAGCCACCCTTGTTCATTTGGGGTTAGCTCCTGGTAGCCATTGTCTATATCTAAATACCATCCTTGCAATGAATCTGGGTCAAAGGGTTGGTAGACAAAATAATTTGGAGTGCGGAAGGTCTGGCAGTAAATGCTCTTCTTTTTACCTGTATCAACTTGCTTTGTGGAGGGGGACATCATCTCGATTATTACATCTGGGTAGCGACCCTGTTCTTCCCATACTACCCAGCCCAGGGGTTATCGGCTACCGTCTACATTCAATACTACAAATAAATCTGGCCCGCGAAAGTCCCGGTTTCGTGCTTGTTCACTACTGAATTGACACTCCCCGTCCTATAATAACGGGGATTCTTACTTCAACGAGCTGTCTTGCTTGATCAGGTCGGAACCAAAAAAAGTAGAGGACAATTCTCCATAAGCGTTTAGATAATGAATCTAGGTTTCGGTGTGCCCCACCGTACCTTATTTTTTTTATATAGATAGATAGGTACTTTTTTTATCTAAATTTTTCATAGACGTTCAAGTCGTTAGACCGAATCACGCAATCTGCACTCTTTTGCATATTTTTTACGTTGTCTACTTATTGTTAGATAATATCTATCTAATCTTTTAATTTATAGTTTATAATTTTATAGTAGCACACTTAGTACAAACTGTCAATACAAAGTCTTAATAAAAAGCCGTCCTATAAGGACGGGGCTTTAGACCAAAATTTTTTGGTAAACAAACATATTGCCCCCAACAAAGTAATCGTCTCGGTCAGCTAAAGCAACGCGCAGTGAACGGATGAGAGGGTTCATGACTATGGGGTGGCGGTCACTCTCAACCGCTTTGTGATCTAATAGTAATAGACCAACCCTCTAGAAATTAAACTGGGTTCGGAGTACTCCAATCCCAATGGTATCATTTTCATCATTGTGTTCTGGATCGACAATCACCAAAACACCAGGAGTGATAAAGATTCTATCAGTCAGTGGGTAGCGATAAGACAGTTCAAGATGGTATGATACATCGCGATCGCGACGACCAGCAACATCATTACTAGCTAGTCTTGGAGGCATGCCAACAATTAGATTCAACTGGCTGCCTAATTTTCCGATGTCTGGGAAAGCGGCGGTAACTGCCCAGCTCCAAATATCTGCTTCTGATCCGCTTGAAACATCGAAACCATTGTTATTGCTAATGCTTGAGGATTCTGCGATCGCATTGCTATAACCAACCCAACCGCCTAGGGTAAAGCGATCGCTAAATCGATAGCTAGTGGATACACCCAAGCTATTTGATGAGGTGGCTGTATTTGAGCCAAAGGGAGATTGAGCGAATTGGCTACCGAGAAACGATGCAGTATTGGCTGTTTGAGGAGAGTAGTACCGGACATAGGTCAAGGCCATACCAAAACGATCAGAGGGAGTAAGGGTCACCTGAGCCAAAGCACCAAAGGCACCATTGAACAGTCCAAAGTCTGAATTAGAGGCAGAACCAGTGTAATAGGCTGCTCCAGTAGCAATCAGGTCATTGAATTGATAGTAGATTCCAGCACCAGCACCAAAACCCAAGTCGTAGATGTAATTATTGAATCCAAAACTGGAAATGGAAAATGCTGGATTGAGGGCGGGAATCAAAGCAGTTGCTCCCTGACCTGCTGCTGCTATAGATACCAGACCTTTATTACCTAGGGGAAACCGATAGAACAGCTGGTTTAATTTAACATCATTGCCGGTATTAGTGGCAAAACCAAACTTGGTCATGGCTGTACCGGTGAAACCAGTGCTAAAATTACTGGTATTCCCTGCCCGAAGTCTAGTGCGCAAAAGGTCTCGACCGGTGAAACTGGTGTCGAAGTTGAGAATTGCCCGGCCTCCCAACAGAGTATTAGTATCATCAAAATCTTCTGTTGGGCTTTGACCAGAAGGAACTGCTTTTTTCCCGCCAAAGCCAGTAGCTAGAGCAATATCTACACTCCCACGCAATATAGTAGTAGTCGAGAACTGATGGTCTTCTAGGAAAGTCACTCGCCCTTCCAAGTTATCGACCCGAGCCTGTACAGTAGCTAATTCACCACTGAACTCTTCTTGTAGCCTTTGCATTGCTGCTAAATCAGCTTCGGTTACCAAGTTGGCTGTTTTACCAATAATCATGGCATTCACCCGATTTAGGCAAAAATTCAAGCCAAAAGCAAACTCGTAGCGAGTCAGGGCACGGTTACCGCGATAGGTGTCATCCTCGTAACCAGTCAGGCATCTATAGCGCTTCAACAAAGACTGTAGTGCTTCGTAAGCCCAATCCGTAGGTTGGACATCAGACAGTTCATAAACTGGTGTTACCCGCTCCATTGGTCCATTACTCAACGGGTCTGTCACACCTAAGTTTTGGGATATATCTAAACTATTATCTGGACTATTATCTAGACTATTGGAGTTAGTCTGGGTAGATGGCATGTCTAATAGTTTAGAAATCGGTGCTACCTGACCCATAGACGGATTACTCACAGTGTCTGCCATCTCTAGGTCTGGCGGTGACTCCAGACTAGTCAAGCTAGCTGTCGATATCCCATAATTAGGAATAGACGTAGTAGTCTTAAACTCCAGTTCATCGTGGAATTGGTCGGTTAACTGAGGAGTTTTTGGGGGAGTTTTTAAGTACTCTCGCGCTATATATTTCGGTCTGGGATTAAGATCTGACCTATCTGGTGATGGTTTAGGGTCTATGGCAGTCAAGGTTTCTGGTTCGCTATCAGCCATAGCGGGGGTAATGGTTACCAAATGGACACCAAGTACTATCGGTGTCAGTGGTAATCCACCGCAAAATTTTTTCACAACTCTCCTCACACAACAAAAATAAAAGGTATAGCGCTACGCGCAATGGCATTGGCAAGAGGCAAAAGGCAAAAGTTAACTACAAGAGCTTTTCAGCTTTTATCTATGTCAAACACCTTAATGCGTAGTGCTATAAAAGCTCGAAGGCTATACCACACCGATAACAGCGATACACCGATACCAAAGTACTTTTGACTTTTGTCCTTCTATGGAACAACCCTGATGTTGTTATTCACAGCTTCGATGGCTCGATTAGCAACATCTTCGGGTATCCGAGTGTACTGTAGATCTTCGTTCAAGTCTTGACCCTCAGTCAGAATCCAATTTATCAGGTCTTTAACCCCTTGGGCTAGTTCTGGTTTAGGATACTTTTCGTAGAGAAACAGCCAAGTTATACCTACAATTGGATAACCCTGTTCTGGGTCATCTATATTTTCGATGGTGAAGTCCTCATTGAACTGCACATTGCCTAGGGCTTTATTGGCTTGATCAACGGTAGGCTTGACGTAGCGACCAGCTCGGTTTTCCAGCCTGGCCATCGGTAGGTTAAGCTGTTTAGCATAACTCGCCGGTACATAGCCAATGGCACCGTCAATTCGCCTAACTTCGCTAGCTACTGCTGCATTTCCCGGAACACTAGAGAAGACCTTAAAGCCCCAATTAGGTCTTTTACTTGCTCGGATTCTGCCATTAGTAATTTCGTTCAAATATTTAGTAAAAATAAAGCTAGTGCCGCTACTGCCTGAGTGGACAACTACTTGGATTTTCCGGTTCGGTAGGCGGGAGTTAACCTGCTTCCAATTAGAAATTTGACCTGTGAAGATTTTACCGAGAGTTTCTCGGGATAGCTTAACATCGGTGGTTATCCCTTGAAGATTATAAACGACAGCCAAAGACCCCCCAGCCGTTGGTACCATCAACAAACCCCGTTTCATGGAGTTTCTCTCTACAGGAGTTGGAATCACATTGCTCGCTCCGAAGTCAACGGACTGATTGAGAAATCGTCTAATCCCACCACCACTGCCAATGGCACTGTATTTGAACTTTACATCTGTTTGTTCTTTTTGTTTTTCTTCTTGGTATTCTCTAAAGTAACGGCGATAAAGGGGTTCAGGAAATGTAGCTCCCGCGCCAGTGAAGGATTGAGCGATCGCACCACTGATAGAACCAAAGCCAACGGTTAGGGTTACTGCTGTTGCTGTTAAAACCTTTTGCCAAAAAAATTGATAGCCAATCATTAATGTATCCTTAATTTATTCGTAAGTATTCAGCCGTCAGCCGTTGGCCTTTGGCCACGCTACTTGAGGTGCCGTCAGCCGTCAGCCGTGAACTTATTTTATTAAAAAGCACCTCGATTAGCACCATCTGTAGCGCATAAAATGTTGGCCTAGCCTGATCTACGGCCAATAGCTGATAGCTGTTCGCGTAGCGTGCGCGTAGCGCTTAAGCTGATAGCTGATAGCTGATAGCTTACATTTATTCTAGTCTTACAATTGTCAGTATTCTTAATCCTAGAGATTACGCGATCGCGTTAATCATCATATAATTTATATGACGACCATTTAAAGTCTAAAGTTTCGCCAATTTTACTGGCGTTATCAGTGGGCAATCAAGTGGGCAATCAAGTGGGTAATCAAATTTCTTTCATCAGAGACTGTACCAGAAAACTCCAAGCCAAGTTTAATGCTATTTTACAAGAAAGCAAACTTTTTTTTGGTGTGACATGGAGATGAGTTTACTGCGAAAATTTAGCTTGACACTGGTTTCATTCCTTGCACTTAGTCTCCCAGCTGGCAAGGGATTTGCCCAAAGCTTTGGGGGGATATATCAGGAGATTTCTATCTCTGAAGTGCCAGCTCCTGCTATCACTGCGGCCACTGTTGCTGCTGGTGTCTCACCCACGGATGCAGCAATCGAGATTGGGGCTGATGGCAAGCTAATCTATGGACTGAGTGGTCAGAACTCCCAGGGTAACCGCTTTGAAGTGGATGTCAATGCCATTGGGGAAATTCAGCAGGTTGAAGAAGAAATTGACCAGAGTCAGGTACCCCCACCAGTACTCAAAGGTCTAAGAGTCTGGCTACCTGACTTCCAGCCTACTGTGATTAGGAGGAGCGTCCGGGCCACAGACGTTATATACGAATTCAATGGTAAGGATGTGCAAGGCAACAACCTTCAAATTGAAATGCCCTCTAAGGGTGGCAGGTTGATACTATTTACCTATTGAACCAGGGACTAACTTTACTGTGCTTGGTGTAAACCGGGTGCATCTCATTAAAGCTGTTTGACCCGGTGGCTGGAACGGGCATCTTGGTGGAACGGGCATCTTGGTGGAACGGGCATCTTGGTGGAACGGGCATCTTGGTGGAACGGGCATCTTGGTGGAACGGGCATCTTGGTGGAACGGGCATCTTGGTGGAACGGGCATCTTGCCCGTTACAATAACCCACCCTACTCCACTACTATGAACCAACGGTGATGTTTTGATTCACTGCTTGAATGGCTTGGCGAGCAATATCCTCTGGAATCCTGGTGTACCCTAGTTCCCCGTTGAGGTCCTGACCTTTAGTGAGAATCCAATTAACCATATCTTTTATCCCCTGGGCTTTGGCCTGATTGGGGTACTTCTGGTACAGTAGCAGCCAAGTTAGACCCACAATTGGATAACCATCGGCTGGATCGTTAAGTTTGAGGGTGAAGTCCTGGTTAAACTCCACATTGACCAGCCCTTTACTGGCTTGGTCAAGGCTAGGCTTGATATAGCGACCCTCTTGATTTTCAATCCTAGCGCTAGGGAAGTTGTTTTCTACAGCATAATTAGCCTCTACATAGCCAATGGCACCGTCAATCCGCCGCACTTCCCCAGCTACTCCACCATTTTGAGGACGGCTTGAGAAGACCTTGAAGCCCCAATCTGGTGTTGGGCTAGGTTTGATCAGACCATGGGTAATCGCACTCAAGTACTTGGTGAATATGAAACTGGTACCGCTACTATCTGAGCGCACAACAACTTTGATGTCTCTTCTGGGCAGGTAAGTGTTAACTTGCTTCCAATTACCAATTTGACCAGTAAAGATTTTCCCTAAAGTATCGCGAGATAGTCTGACAGAAGTCACTACACCTTGGAGATTGTAAATGACTGACACAGCTCCCCCCGCTGTTGGCACCATTTGCAAGCCCCGTTTCATCTGACTTTTTTCCTCATCGGTTGGGGGCATATCAGTGCCAGCGAAATCAACAGACTCGTTAATGAATTCCTCAATACCAGTACCACTGCCAATGGTACTGTAATTTACATTAACGCTGGTTTCTTGTTGGTATTGGGAAAAGTAACGCTGGTAAAGGGGTTGGGGAAATGAAGCACCGGCACCAAACAATGGTATTGCACTTGCTGCCTTGAGTGAAATTAATACAATGGCAACTGTAACTGTTAAGGTTATCAATGTCCGACGGGACTTGATTACAGCTAAAATCATTTGTCTAGAAAGATTAAGAATAATTCAAGGGGTAAGCTATCAGCTAATGCGCTACGCGCACCCTATGGGAATAGCTTATGGTCATGGGAAAACCATGACATTTAAATTTTTGTTAAGTGATTCGGATTAGCTCCGACCGCACCTGAAGTGAAGCAGGGATGACAGTTGCTGGAGTTTTGCGATTGGCCCAAAGGCCTCAGCTTCCGCTAAAAGCGATCGCATCCTCCTCTACCAGATGTTTGTGATGGGGAGGTGATATAACAGCTGAAAATCTCAAAAAAGCTGGCATATCCAGTGAGCAATGGGAAAGATTAGTGAAGTATATCCTTTCCCGACTGAAGTTTTCTTAGTGAGCGTTTTTCATAACTATGAGGTCTACAGGATTGTTTACCTGTCTTATATATCCCCATGCTCCCTAAAACCTCTGTAATATGAACAATATAGCGACTACAGCATCCTAGCTCTTAGACAAACACACAAGTATAGGCATTATGACAAACAATCCCGGTGGATTTTCTGTAGGTAGTTCCGTAGGTGGTAAGGTCAGCAACCTACAAGGTAGCAATAACCGAGCCATTCAAGGTGAAGATAGTCAAGGTATTCAAGGTGACAAGATTAAAGGTATTCAAGGTGACAGTAACCAATCCATTCAAGGTGACAATAGTCAAATAAACCAAGGTCAAGGTACTGCATCAACCGAAGAACCGCTAACAAAAGAGCAGGTTATTGAGTTATTAGTAGAGCTGGATAAGTTGGTACGAGGGGCAGAGCTACCAGAGGATATCAAAGAAAAAGCAACCATGTACCTTGGTGCCGCAAAAAAAGCCACAGAAGAGGAAGAACCTAAGAAAGAATTGGCACTCGCCAACCTGGAGACTGTGGCAGAAACCCTGGAAACAGCCAGTGGAAAAGTTGATGCGGGTAAAACCCTCTGGGACAAAGCCAAGCCTATCCTGCTTAAAGTGGCAGATTGGTTTGGTGCTGCTGCTGCTTCACGCATTATAGGTATCTAGAACTAACTCATGAGCCAGTCACCTGATCGGAATTCTGACTCACAACAGCCTGATGCTCAGATGAATTCGCATCAGGTTGAAGCTTTTCAGGTTGGTGAGGATATGTCAGTTATCCAAGGTGATAACAATCGGGCTATCCAGGGAGATGAAAATCGGGCGGTTCAAGGTGAGAAAAATCGGGCAGTTCAGGGAAATAGTAACCAAACCATTCAAGGGGAGAACAGCCAGATTAACAACATCTTGTTTAAGATTTTTAATCAGCAGCAATCTGTTCCAGAAACCCAATTAACTCGCCAAGAATACCGCAACCGTCAGGCATTGCTCACTAAAGTCAAAAACTTTTGGATCAAAGGCGTTCTAGAAAAATCCCTCTATCACCAAGTATTAGACCTCTCCAAAAACTTGAAACTTTCTCAGGCACTGCTTTTCAGCGATCAAATTGACCAAGTCAATTTTACGTTGAATTAACGCTATAATAAGCTTAAGAAGCTATTGATGTTAATTTAGCACTAA